>JAABSU010000017.1 GCA_011390265.1 Spirulina sp. | reverse complement strand
TGGGCCACCCAATGGCCGGTGGCGGGTTCGTAGAGGAACTCAAAACTGCGATTGCCCCAACCCAGCCAGGGGCGATCGCCCATTAAATCCAGGGCAAACTGCCAAATCGCCGTCCGGGAGAGGGCATCGGGCAACACATACATTTCCCCAGCGAGGCGGCCCCAGAGGTGAAAAGGCACCACCTCCCGCAACCCTGCCCCGCCCCATTGGGGCAAAAACGCCGCCCACAACACCGCCCCCCCCAATCCCGCCAACATCCCCAAGGGGAACCACCAGCGCATCACCGCCCAGAGCATCACTATCCCCAAGGCAGCACTGGCCCAACCATTGCGGGATTCCGTCATCCACAACGCCGAGGCATTCCCCACCCAGATCAGCCCTAAGCCCAACCCCCGGATCAATATCCCCCCCTCACGGGTGCGCCACCAATGCCGCCAGGCCAATAACCCCAGCCCCAAGGTGAGGCACAGCACAACCACGAGATAAAACCCATAGGTGTTGGCATACATAAAGCCCGCCGCCATCCGCCCCCAGGGTTCCCCCTGAGCCTTCACCGACCAACCGAAAAAATCACCCCACCATTTAGGCGTAGTCCAGTCCCAGGCCATTTGCCCCCAACCGAGAAAAATATGGGGGATGGAGCCTAGGACGATCAGGGATGCAAGGCGTTTGAGTTGGTCAGGGGTGCGGAATAATTCGGCAAAGGCAACGCAGAGGAGGTAAAAAGGGGCAAAGTTCCCCATGCCCAGGAAGGCATCAAGGGGGCGATCGCTCCCCACCACGGTGAGGAGTTGGAGGATAAACAGGGCGAAGAGGGCTTGAGACAGGGGCCGCTGGCGAATTTGCCCCCATTCCTGCTTGAGCATCCCCACCAAGGCCAGGCCCAAGAGCAAAAAACTGGGACTGGGAAAAACGAAAAACAGCAAGACTCCCCATTGGAGAATCCACCATTGCCATTCTGGTTCAGGAGAGCGATGTTCAACAGGTTCAGGTGCGAGGGGGGAAGCCATCGGAAAGGATCTCAGGAGATTGCCGTTCTGTACTATATCCTGTCCCCCTAGTCTACCCGCTCCAATTGCCAGAGAATTTGATTACCCTCCCTGCGCACCCGAGAAATGACCCAATTGCGCCAAGACCAATGATCACCACGGCTTGTCACCGCGCTGGCATTGACATCCATCAAATCCGCAAGCTCTGAGCTGCTGATTAAATATCCTTTGCTGGCCACTTCTTCGGCAATACGGAGGGTTTCGATGAGATGACTCAGTTGCATCATCCGGGTTTCCCGGGGCAAGATCTGGTCATCTACGGTTCCGGAGTTGAGGTCATTCATGGTTGATGGCTTGTCAAACAGATTAGTTTGTGTCTCTTTTTGTAAAGTATCGTTAAAAAGTCGCAATCCGTCTGATAACCCTGCTACCGGATTTTTACTGATTTGCTGGCCAGATTGTAGCGAAATTTTCAGGAACGTTACCGCGTAATTGCGGTTTTCGCCCTTGGGCAAAGGCGGAGGCGATCGCATCGGCGGCTTCATTGCCCACCACGCCGCGATGGGCCGGGACGTTTTCCCATTGCAACGGGGGAGATTTGGCCTGGAGGGCCACCAGTTTTTGCCAGAGGTCTTGATTGAGCACCGGCTTACCGGCACTGGTTTTCCAGCCCCGTTTTTGCCAGTTTTTCACCCATTGGGTGATCCCTTTTTTGACGTATTCGCTATCGGTGTAGAGGGTGGCGGGGGCGGTTTGGCCGCTTTGTTGCCACAGTTCGAGGGCGGCGATCGCCCCCTGCAATTCCATCCGGTTATTGGTGGTTTGTTTTTCCCCGCCGCCAAATTCGGCTACGGAGCCATCGCTAAAATAGACCACAACTCCCCAACCGCCAGGGCCTGGATTTCCTGAACAACCGCCGTCGGTATAAAACGATTCAATCTCTGCCATTGGTTTTTGTCTGTTTTTACTTTCGTGATCCGCGTTAGCGCACCTATCCTGCCACAGGATAGGGGATCACGGCCAAGGCAGCACCATTTTCCCAGGAACAATTCTGAAAACCGCTGTAAAGTAAACCGTAATTTCTCCAATGGTTGCCATGAATCTGCGGCAAAAAACCCTGTTGACCATTGCCCTCTGTTTGTGCGGCCTGATCGCTGTCCTTTCCGGCAGTTTGAGCTTGATTATGTTACGCAGTTTTGATGAGTTGGAGCGGGAAGAAGCCGAGCGAGATGTAGAGCGGGTACACCAGGCGATCGCCGCCGACATCGACCAACTGCGCCGCCTCTCCATCGATTGGGGAGCCTGGGATGACACCCACAGCTATGTTTTGGGCAATAACCCTAGCTATGTGGCTGATAATTTTGGGTCAGCGACCACCCTCGCCGATCTGGACTTGGATCTCTTCGTGATTAGCGATCGCCAAGGGAAAATACACTTCAGCCAAGGCTTCGATCGGGTCACAAAGCGTGAAATTACCCTCAGCCCCACCCTCACCTCCTATCTACAGCCCCCTGCCCCCCTCACCACCCCTAGCTCTGGGAAGTTATACAACCGCCATGGTCTACTCCGTCTCCCCTGGCAAACGGCAACCCCCACCGCGATGCTGATGGCCGCCCAGGGCATCATTGCCAATGACCACCAGGGGCCGCCCCAGGGTCAATTGATCATGGCCCGGCGTTTGCAGGGAGCACAGGTTGCGGAGCTAGAGGAACGCACTCAACTGGAAATCGAATTCTACGACCTTGCAACAGAGGTTCCTAAAGATTTAGCCTCGGTGGTTGCCGATCTAGAGGCCGCTGCTCCTGATGTGCCAGCCTTGATTATCAAAGTGCAGGATCGTCAAACCCTAATGGCCTACAGTCTGTTGCGGGATTTCACGGGAGAGCCAATTTTACTGATGGCCCTGGCATTACCCCGGCTGATTTATCAAGAGGGCCAACGGGCATTGGGTTATTTAGCAATGTTGCTCGTCGCGGTGGGTTTAGGGTTTGGGGCGGTGACGCTGTGCCTGTTGGAAAAAATGGTGTTGGCGCGGTTGGCCCGCTTGATTGGCGAGGTGCGCCAAATTGGCCACGGCGAGGCGTTCAATCAGCGGGTCACGATCCAAGGTAAAGATGAACTTAGTGATTTAGCGATCACGATGAACCAAATGCTGGGCCGCTTGGCGGGAGCGATGACCGATCTTGCCGACGAACAGGCAAAAGCAGAGCGGCTCTTGACCAATATTCTCCCGGCTCAGATTGCCACACAGTTAAAAGAAAATGGCCAGGTGATTGCTGAAAATTTTGAAGCGGTGACAATTTTGTTTGCGGATTTGGTGAACTTTACCCAGCTTGCATCCCACTACTCTGCGGTGGAACTGGTTAAACTTTTAAATGAAATTTTTTCCCAGTTTGATCATCAGGTAGAAGCCCTAGGGTTAGAGAAAATTAAAACCATTGGCGATGCCTATATGGTGGCGGCGGGTTTGCCTGTGCCCCGTGAGGATCACGCGGCGGCGATCGCCGACATGGCCCTCGCGATGCAAACAATCATTGCCAACTTTAATCCCCTCACCCCCAAGCCTCTCCAATTACGCATTGGCATCAATACCGGTGTTGCCGTTGCCGGGGTGATTGGCACGAAAAAATTTATTTATGATCTTTGGGGGGATGCGGTTAATATTGCCGCCCGGATGGAATCCCATGGGGAACCGGGGAAAATCCAAGTCACCCAAGCCACCTATGAGCATCTCAAGGAAAATTACCATTTAGAAGAACGGGGTGTTATCGATATTAAGGGCAAGGGGCCTACCCTCACCTATTGGCTTCTGGGCCGCAAATTGTCGGGCGAACGTCGAGAGATTGACAGCTTTTTCACCCCTTAATTTTGATAATTACTATATTATATTAAACAGTATTGATACTATCTGCCAATCATGGCCCTCCCTCCACAACCCCAGAGTAATCTCCCCTCCTTCGCCGCCAATCTAGCGGGCCGTTATACCCTCACAACGGTTTTGGGTGAGGGGGGGATGGGTCGCACCTATGGGGGGCAGGTGATGGCAACGGGGCAGCCGGTGGCGATTAAAATTGTCTCGCTTCATCAGAGTCGAGACTGGAAAGTGATTGAACTGTTTGAGCGGGAAGCGAAGATTCTCGCCCAACTGGATCACCCGGCGATCCCCAAATATCTTGATTATTTTGAATGGGAGGAGGGGGGCGATCTGCTTTTTTGTTTGGTGCAGGAATGGGTGCGGGGGGTTTCGTTGCGGCAATGGGTGCAAAAGCGGGGGCCGATGTTAGAAGCGGATATGGTGGCGATCGCCCAACGCATCCTCCCCATTTTGTCCTATCTCCACGGCCTCAATCCCCCAGTGATTCACCGGGATATCAAGCCCGATAATCTGATCCTGCAACCCAAGGGCGACCTCTATCTTGTCGATTTTGGGGCGGTGCAGGATGTCTATCGCAATAGCGTCAGCTATGCCAGTACGTTTGTGGGCACATTGGGCTATATGCCCCTGGAGCAATTGCGGGGCCACAGCCGCCCCACCAGTGATCTCTATAGCTTGGGGATGACGCTTCAGTTTCTCCTCACGGGCCAAGACCCTGCCCCCCTGGTTTTGGATCGCCCCCTCAGATCGCAGCGCCTCCCCCTTTCCCCCGAACGTCAAGCCTGGTTAATGCGTCTCATCGCCCCCGCCCCCGAAGACCGTTGGCCCTCAGGGGCGATCGCCGCCCAACACCTCAGCCCTGATTCCCCCCTATCCCCATCCCCCTCAACTCCACCCCTGCTCACCTTCCGATTTAACTGGCAGAGGTCAGACAAAAGCATAGTGCTTTTCATGTTATCTGTGGGATTGGTGATTTATCTTTATATGGACAATATTGCCGGTGTACCTAACCCTCATGAATATGCCATTATCGGGAGCTTCTTACTTTTGATCCCGTTTCTCTTTATTGTCAGCTATGAAGCAACAGTTAATATCGAAGCAAATCACTTCAGCATTCACCGTCAGCATTGGTTTTTTTACTACAACTATCGTGGACGAATCGAAGATATTTCTACCCTTGAATATCGCACCAAAAAGCGTAACTCTAAATACAGAAGTTGGCTAGAGCATTATGTCGTGATGTGGGAAGGGGTCAAGCCCCATTGGCTCCTTTGTGAAAGTGAGGAGGTTGCCCAAGAGATCATCACCAAGATTGAGGCTGTATTGGAGGAAAAACACCATGGCTGAGGCGAATGAAGCAATGCCGACGAACCTCATTCAACCCAATCAACAGATCGGGGATTGGGTGGGTAAAGGGGAGGATCGCTATCAAATTCGGGACATTTTGGGCCAAGGGGGCATGGCCACCACCTACCGCGCTTGGGATCAACAAACTCAGCAATGGGTAGCAATTAAAGTGATTTCCCTGAAAGGCAGTGGCAACTGGAAAACCATTGAACAATTTGAGCGGGAAGTTGATGTTCTCAAACACATTGAGCATCCCGCCATTCCCAACTATTTAGACTATTTTGAACGAGATACCGCCACAGATCGCCGCTTTTATTTAGTGCAGGAATTAGTCGAAGGGTCATCCCTCGCTGACCTCATTGCCCAAGGTTGGCGACCTGATGAATTAACGCTTCAAGATCTCGCCCGTCAGGTTTTGGAAATCCTCGACTATCTCCACACCTGTCATCCGCCGATCATTCACCGTGACATCAAACCCCAAAACATCATCCGTCAAGAGAATGGCCAGATTTATCTCGTTGATTTTGGCGCAGTCCCCGATCTATACCG
Source organism: Spirulina sp. (assembly GCA_011390265.1). Taxonomy (GTDB): domain Bacteria; phylum Cyanobacteriota; class Cyanobacteriia; order Cyanobacteriales; family Spirulinaceae; genus Spirulina. Next base: position 23,037 of record JAABSU010000017.1, on the reverse strand, counting down.
TCGCACCCATCGCTATATCAATACCTTTGTGGGCACCTTGGGCTATATGCCCCCGGAACAGTTGGCGGGCCAGAGTTATTTCGCCTCCGACCTCTACGCCTTGGGAACAACACTCCTCTATGTCCTCACCCATCGCTCCCCCGCTGAACTCCCCCAAACCCAGCTTAAATTTAACTTTCGCCCCCATGTCACCCTCTCCCCCGCCTTTGCCGACTGGTTGGATAAACTGATCGAACCCTCCCTCCGGGCGCGGTTCCATTCCGCCTCTGAAGCCCTTCAGGTGTTGGAGGCGAAAACCATGGTGTTACGAAGTTCTGTGGAGCCTTACCATCGGCCCCTGCCTAAGGGCAGCCGCATCCAAGTGCAAAAAACTGCCCAAGTCTTAACGTTGAGGATTCCTGGGCGGATCAATTGGCTCTGTTTCGGTTTCCACCTCTGGCTTTGGGTGATGGGCATACGTAATTACCCTTACTTATCGTTTCTACCCTTGGCTGGACTGTGGTTGGCGGCGATCGCCCTCACCTTTCACCTGATGATCAAATTTCCCGAACTGCTCACCCTCACCGCCTCCCCCCTTACCCTTCGGGTTAACCGGCGATGGTTTGGCTGGCCGCAACAGCGGGTGATCCAGGGTATTGCTCAGATCACGCTCGTCGATTCTGCACTGTGGGACAATTTAGGCTATGTCCGCTGTAAATATCGGAGCAAACCCCGCCCCCAGCTATCACCGGAGACCCAAAAAAGCTCAATCGACTGGGCAGACAATCTGATCACGGATGCGGTCGAGAACCATGAACTCCTCGAATTTGGCCATGATCTCACCTGCGCTGAAGTGCAATGGATCGTGAGGGAATTGAGCCAAACCTATCGCCGTTGGCGGGGTGAATTGGCATCTAATCCCACCGGGGATGATCCACAACTCCCCCCCATGGCTTAGAAGGGATGGCCCACCAACACAAAGGCCGCCCAATATTGGGGATGGGCAAAGGGCGGCTCTTTCGTTTGCGCCGCCTCCCCCTGTTGGCGCATTTGGTTCGCCAACGCGGTTAACCGTTCCCCATAGGTGTTGGGGGTGGATTCGAGATCCTGAGCGCGATCGAGATACCACCGCACCAACTCGTGATACGTCACCGTCCGTAACCACAACTGCACCTGCTTATGGGCCACCAAGGGAGAACCCCCCAAGGTGAGGCGGCGATAGAACTCAATCATGAACAGGTTGCGAGCTTGAGGCTCCACCTCCCACAGGGGATGGAGCACATAGGTCACGCCCTGACTGAGCAACGCCGTCACACCGCTGACGTGATCCGGTTGATGGCTGGGGTAGGGGGTGGTGGATTGTTCGGGATAGGCAAAACTAATTAACTCGCAATCGGAAAGAGCTAAAGAACCCAAATCCGCAAAGGTGAGTTTGTTGTGCTCACCAAAGGCCAAAAAGGATTGGGCCGGCTGTTTAGGATTTTGGACAATGGGGCTGAAACAGTGCCAATAGCGATAGCCAGCCCCTAGGGCTTGGCGACTACTGGCCAGGCTCGTGACATTGGTATTCAACCGCTGGACTTTGGCAAATTGATGGCCAATCACCGCCGATTCCAGGGCTACATCCAAATGTTGATCCAGGTTTGCCTCTAAGCAGAGCAGGGACACCGCCGCTAGTTCCGGCGTGGGAATATCCGCCAAACCCAAGGAGAGCCAATCTTCATCGGCTTCCGACTGTAACCAGGGATCAGTGGCGGGGGTTGCTGGCGGGGATGCCTCGGCGGTGGGGAGGCTGGAGGGTTGGGCGAGGCGGAGGCTGGGGAGGTAGCTGGTGGTGAATTGGTCGGGGAAAAGGGCATGGAGGGGGACGCAGTGAAGGGCTTGGTGGGGAACCAAAATCAGATGGTTAATCGCCCGATCTTTGAGAATTTCGAGGATGTCGCCAATGCCCAAAAGTTGATCCAATGTGCGCAGATGGTTGGGGATTTCCCGCCGGAGGGTGTCGCCATCTTGGTTTTGCCAGGTTTGAAACCACTGGTGGAAGGCCTCGCTGCGGGCCTGGGCTGTGGGGGCGGCGGGGGTGTCTGCCGCTGCCTCGGTGCTGGCAGGCTTGGGAGGGGTGATGAGTTGGCCGTTGTGTTCTTCTAAACCCAAGAGTTCCAATAGAATTGCGAGGGAGGCTTCACTATTTTGTTTGGCTAATTCCACCCGCGATCGCAGGGCCGGACTCAACACCACATTGAGCACCACATTGGGGGTATGGCCCAACACCAGCGGCTCGGCGGTTTGGGCGGTGATTATAAACGTGGTTAACCCGGCGGGACTGCAATGCCAGTATAAAATCGCGGTTTGATCATCCAAACGCCGCTGAATTTCCGGCCAGCGCAGGCTCCCCTCCTGAAGGGGGAGCCGCTCCCAGAGCCAGGCGATCGCAAAATTTCGCCCCAATTCCGCCAGTTCCAACGCCGCCGCCAATTCCCCCGCTTGGATCGTCGCATCCACATAGAGATGATTGAGGGTGGCCATGGTTAAAGCCAATTGCCGTTTTTGCCCCCAGGGGATATTGGCCTGGTCGCTGAGGTTTTGGAACAGTTCCCGGCCGGCGCGATAGGTGGCTTGGCTCTGGGGGAATTCCTCTAGGCTCAGTTCCGTGAGCATTTTGCTCTGGAGCAGTTCCAAATAGGCGCGGGGAGATTGTTCTGGATTGAGGATGTCTAAACCCGCTTGGTAATGCGTCAGAGCTTGCCGCCATTGTTTGGCGGGTTCTTCTGCCGCCGTTGTGGCCCCGTGGTAGGCCCGGCCCAATTGTTGCTGAATGCGGGCCCAAGCTTCCGGGTATTGCTGGGGAGAAATCTGGTTTAAACCATAGTGAAGTGTTGCCAGTTGACCGGCATGGCCCCGTTGGTTTAACGCTGGTTGGGCTTGGGCCAGGCTACTGAGGGAACTGAGCAGCAGGTCAGGCCGGGGGGATTGTTGGGCCGCTTCGCTGCGGCCCTGCCATGCTTGCCAGCGGTGGGTTTGCAGTTGGATCGCTCGGTCGAAGGAGGCGATCGCCTCCTCCACCCGCCCCAAGGCCCTCAGGGTTTGGGCACGATTCACCCAAGGGATGGGAATATTCGGTTCCAGTTGTAGCGTGTGGTCGTAGCAATCCAGGGCTTCGGGATAGTTGCGTTGCTGCTCCAGGGCCTCCCCCAAACCATGCCAAGCGAGGGCAAAATTGGGGTCAAGCTCTACGGCGCGGCGGTAGGAGGCGATCGCCTCCACCTCCAAACCCAAAGCCGCCAAAGCCTGGCCTCGATTACACCACACCATCCCATCCTCAGGGTTTTGCTCCAAAATCAGGTCATAGACGCTGATCGCCTGGGCATAGCCCCCTGCGGCGGCTAGGGCTTCCCCCTGGTGGCGGAGGAGGAGGGGATCATTGGGTTTCAGGCTGAGGGCGCGGGCGTAGCTGCTGACGGCTTCGTCGTAGCGACCGAGGGCAGTGAGGGCCATGCCCCGCTGTTGCCACACATCCAGGTCATCCACCTTAAATTGCAACGCGCCATCATAGCTGGCCAGCGCTTCCTGATAACGGCCCAAATGGCTGAGGGCTTGGCCACGATTTAACCAGGCTTTATGAAAATCCTTTTTCAGTTCAATGGCGCGGTCATAGGCAATGATCGCCCCTTCCGTTTCCCCCACCTGTTCGAGGCTATTGCCACGACTGAACCAAGCCTTGGGAAAATCAGGCCGGACTTCAATCACCCGGTCATAGGCGGCGATCGCCTCACTGTGGCGGCCCAATTCATCCAGGGCCAGCCCCTTGTTATACCAAGCTTTGTGAAAATCCGGTTTCAATTCAACGGCACGGGTATAGGAGGCGATCGCCTCTTCGTAGCGTTTGAGATTCTTTAACCCCAGGCCCCGATTCCCCCAAGCTTGGTAATAATCCGGCTTCAATTGAATGGCCCGATCCCAGCAGGTAATCGCCGCCTCAAAGCGCCCGCTCTCATAGGCTTGCACCCCTTCATTAAACACCTGCTCCGCCGCCGTATTCCCCACAGGCAGCTCATCCACCGGCATCGGAACCGGAGTGGGAACCGCAGCAGCAGCATTCCGCTCATTAATCTGCCGCACCAACTCCTGAATAATTTCCTGAGGATCTTGGGTGTCCAGGCCCAACCGTTGCGCCACCTGTTGCACCAAATTTTCATCCCCCTGCAACCGCACCAGCAATTCATCGAGGGTAATCGCCGTCGGATCAGCCTGAGCGGTGACGGTCTCCAAGGGTGGGGTTTCAACGGGGGAAACATCTAATTCCGTCGGCAGCGGTGGGACTGGCTCCTGCTCCACCAGAGGCGACGTGATCGACTGAGATTTTTCCTCGTATTGCCAAGTGTCGGTGTCTTCTTTGCGCTCCCGTGCCAACAGGAGCCGACCAATACCGCTGGCGGTTTCCCCCAGTTGTTTTAAATCGGGCAAACTCCGGGTCTGCTCCCCCAAGGCCACCATCCGCCGTGCCAACGTCGTGTTAGGAGCCGATGACGCGAGAATTTTCGCGCCGTAGCGTTGGAGCCATTCGCTCCATTGGGCGATCGTCCCCCGAGGCGCGAGGGTTTCAAAAAAGCGTTGGATTCGCACCGGTTGCCAGCCGTGGGCAATCCCTTCTAAGAGTTGGGTGAAGAGGAATTCATAATCGCGATCGCTCAGGGGTTGATTAGCCGCTGCCGTTTCTGAGGTCAAGGTATCTTCCGACCCAGACGTAGACCCGGTATTAATCCGTTTTGAAAGTGTTTTCAGCCATTGCTGCAACATGGGTATTTTTCCTCTTGGCCCTTATCCACTGGGAATTGATTCCTTGCCAGCCTACTGGCGTTGGGTTTCTGACTACCCAAATCATGATACCGATGTGCGCGTAGGTTGATCTCAATCAATCAGTAATTATCAGCAATTATAGGCTAGTTGCCTCTGGGAATTGATCCGGATTAGTTTGATCTGGGCCGGGGGGGCAGATCTGACCGCGAACGGACGTGGGAAGATGGGAAACACCGCTAAACCTTTAAACATTTCCTGTTCTCGCCTATGCTCGCCGCTGGATTGCCCGATGTTCTCACCGCGCCGTCGGATACCCTCACCCACCAATGGCGCGATCGCCTCACCCAACTTCACCTCAACCCTGAGCAGTTACTCTTGCCCCAAACCCCTGAGGCCCTAGAGGCGATCGCCCGTCATTGCTACGCCCAGGGCCAAACCTATCGCCCCTGTGGGGCCGGCACCAAGCTCACCTGGGGCAGCAACGGGGCTTCGCTGGACTATCTCGTCAGCACCACCGCCCTCAATGGAGTCATTGACCATGCGGTGGGCGATTTAACAATCACCGTTGCCGCCGGAGCCACCCTAGCCGCCGTTCAAAACCACCTCGCCCCCACAGGTCAATTTCTCCCCCTCGATCCCAGTCATCTCCAAACAGCGACCCTCGGAGGCATTGTGGCCACGGGGGACGCGGGCAGTTGGCGGCATCGCTATGGGGGAGTGCGGGATCTCCTGTTGGGGATCGGGTTTGTGCGGGCGGATGGGACTGCGGCCAAGGCAGGCGGACGGGTGGTGAAGAATGTGGCGGGCTATGACCTGATGAAGTTGCTGACGGGTTCCTTTGGCACGTTGGCGACAATTACAGAACTGACGTTCCGCACCTACCCCCGGCCGGCCATGGGCGAAACGCAGATTTACACCGGCAGCTTGGGGGCGATCGCCTCCGCCTATGCTCCCCTCCTCAAAACGGCTCCGGTGCGCTGGGATCTGTGCAATCGGGAGTTATTGACGGCCTTGGAAGTACCGGGAGAATTGGGCATCATTGTTGAGTTTGCAGGGATTGCGGCGACGGTGGCGGTGCAGCAGCGTCAAGGGGCGGCCATTGCCCGCCAAGCGGGTTTAACGGTCATATCCCCTGGTAATCACATTTGGGCCAGGGTAGGGGAACAGTTGCGACCGGGGAATGGGGCGATGGGTACGCCGTCACCGCTCGTCGGTCGTTTTGGTGTGTTACCCGCGGCCCTCGGGGAAATCCTGACCACAGTTCCGCCGGGAATTCTCGCTTTAGGCCATCGCCAAAGCGGTTTAGGGCAATTCCGTTGCACCCATCTGCCCCCCCTCGATCAACTGCGCCGCTTCCGCCGCCGTTGCGAACAAAATCAAGGTTTCCTGACGCTCCTCACCGCCCCCCCAGACATCAAAGCCGAGTTTGAACCCTGGGGCTATCCCGGCAACGCCTTGGGGTTAATGCGGGCCGTTAAAACCCAATTCGACCCGCAAAACATCCTCAGTCCAGGCATCTTTATCGGTGGGATCTAACCCCCACTCCCCACTTCCCACTCTCCCCTATCCCCCCACATGGTTCAAAATCTGCTCCGTAATCACCTCCGGGGCTGCTGTGCCATCGAGGGGCAGGAGTTTACCCCTTGAGCCGTAATATTCGAGAATCGGGGGGATTTGCTCTTGGAAGTTTTTCATCCGACGGTGGAGGATTTCTCGGGTGTCATCGGGGCGCGATCGCTGCAAAGACCGCGCTAACATCACCGCTTCGCTGACCTCAAGATAGAGGGCATAGTCCACCCGCTGTTGAAAATCATCGAGGACAAAATCTAATTCTTCCGCTTGAACGGTGGTGCGGGGATAGCCTTCGAGAATCCAACCGGCTTCTAGGTGGGGTTGGAGTAGTTCGAGGCGAATCAACTGCACCATGAGGTCATCGGGGACGAGTTCCCCCTTGGCAACGTCGGGCTGGGCTTTATTGCCGAGAAATGTGTCTTTGGCGATCGCCTCCCGCAAAATATCACCCACGGAAATGCCCACAATCCCCAATGATTTTTGAATCACTGCCAACTGTGTCCCTTTGCCGGAACCCGGCCCCCCCAAAATAATCAGTCTCACGCGCCTTGTTTTCCCTCGCTCAATCTCTCTACTTTAGCGGTTTCGGTGGACGTTGATATCTCCGTTGATATCTCCGGGGGCAGTGCCAAGGCCAGGGTTAAACCCCAGCATCTCGATGTAAGGGGATATTGAGGTCTGGGGGGGCTGGCCATTGCCGCACTGCCCCCGCCTCGCAATCCCGCAACCAGAGGCTAATCGCCTGGCCGATGATTCCCGAACTGGTTTCCCGAGGGGGCATGGGTTCCGCTTCAGGGTCGCCCTCCCCAAACCGGGTGAAGAGATAGACCATAGCCCAGCCGGTATCGGTGGGGGTGAGGAAGAGCCAATGGTAATGTTGGCGGGTGAGGGGGCGATCTCCTGTGAATTGCTGCTCCAACGTCGTGAAAAACACCTGGCGGGTTTCGCCATCATCCTCAGCCCTCCCCAACGGTTCAAATTCTGCTAGTCCCGCCAGTTGGACGTAGGTGAGGTAATCCGGGCCGGAGCGCGATCTCTGCATCACCCGGTTAGCATAGCTGGGCAGGTCGCTCAAAAGTTTGGCGGTGAGGGGTTCAAAGTCTGGGGGGCAGGCTTGGGCGGCGAGGGTGAGCAGGAGCGTGAGCAGGATCCCCCCCTGCCCCCCCTTAAAAAGGGGGGGTTTTGGGAAGGCCTTAAAAAGGGGGGGTTTTGGGAAAGCCTTGAAAAGGGGGGGTTTTGGGAAGGCCTTAACCAGGGGGTTTTTTTTGAACTGCTGGGCAAGGGCAAAGTGGCGCATTTAGAGGAGGGAGGTGAGGAGTTGATAGATGAGACGGAAGAGGGCTGTTATTAAGACGACGATCGCCGCCGCGAACACCGCGAGGAATAGATAGCCCACTAAGCCACTTAAACCCAATCCCCCCAACACCGTAGCCAGAGCCACACTGCGATTCAGCCAAGGCACGAAATTGAGCAGCACCACCGTAATCACTGCCAAAATTGCAAAATCCCACTTTTCCAAGAGGCGGCGATATTGGCAATAGATCAGGCCCCCCATGGCCATGCCCCAAAGGCCGATGCTGATCGGGTTAATCGCATCGATCAAACTCACAATAATCATGAACAGCAACGCTCCTTCAAACCCCGTAAAGGCTGAACTGGCCAAAACTTCCATTAAGCCGAAGGGGGTGCGGGAGCCTCGGCGGGAGGGCGGGGCGATAGGGACAGGCGGGGGGCCGGGTTGGGCGATCGCCGGAGCGGGAGGCGGGGGAGCGGGAGCGGCCGCAGGGGGTGGCGGGGGAGCCGGTTGGGGAGGGGGAGCGGGCTGGGCAGCGGCTTGGGGTTTGTTGGTCAGGAAAGGCAACACATCCCCGGCGGATTGGAAGCGATCCTTGGGAGTGGGGCGCATCATTTTGTCGAGAATAATGGCGAGGCGATCGCTGGCCTGGGGCGCAAAACTCCGCCAATTCCAAGCATTGTTATAGGGATCAAACAGTTCTTCCGAGGATTTCCCCGTTAAGAGCACTAAACAAGTCGCCCCTAAAGCATAGAGATCCGTCGAAGGATACACCTGGGAGCCTTGCATCTGTTCCGGGGGCGCAAACCCCATGGAATAGATTCCTGTGGAGCGATTTTGCCCCGCCGCCCCCGCCGCCGTACTCGCCACCTGTTTCACTGCCCCAAAATCCAGCAAAAACAGCCGCCCCTTTTTGCTGCGCATAATATTCGAGGGCTTAATATCCCGATGGATCACATCGCGGCTATGGATAAACGCCAACACCCCCAAAATTTCCCGCAACACCTCCACCACTTCCGCCTCACTAAAGGGGCCGCGTGCTGCTAACTCCTGCTCTAAATCCTGGCCATCGATGAATTCCTGCACCAGATAGAAAAACTGTTCATCCTGATTCCCTTGGCGGTTCGGTGTCACCAACGGGAAAAAGGCAAAGGAATCGGGAATCTGCCGATGTTCCCGTCCTAAATCTTCCAAAACCGATGCCTCTCGCTCAAAGAGGCCCTGAGCAATGGTGAGTTGTTGGGGGGAAAGGTTGCCCGCCGGTTGGAACTGCTTCACCACACATTGCCGTAGGGAAGTCGTGTAGCGATCGCGGGCTAAAAATGCCGCCCCAAAGCCCCCCTGACCCAAGAGCTTCACCGGCAAATAACGCCCCGCCAAAATCAGCGGCATCCCACATTGAGTACAAAATTTTTGCTGAGTCGTTTTAAGCGTGTTGGGATCATCGAGATCAGGGAACTGATTCCGTGAGCCGCAACTGGGACGAGTACAAAGGATTTCCATGCCGCCGGGGAAAAATTGGGTATGAATCGAATTCCCGACCACCGGGAAACTTCCTTTCTAGACTAGCGACAGGAGGGGGAATGTTCAATTCTTGCGGCCATCTTTTAGGACTCCTTCGCCTCCACCGTTAGGGAAGGCAGAGGATCTAACTCCAAAGTGGGAGCCGCATCAAACAGGGAAAAATTGGCGTAGGTGGAAAATTCCGGCAGAATTTCCTTCACAAAGGCATCTGCCGCCTTGGAGCGGTAGCGGCTCGGATTGACAATCACCGCCAGCGTCCGCCGCACCACAATGTTATCAATCACCGCCCGGTGCAACACCTTCATCTGCAATTCCTTCTCAATGGCGGAGATAGAGACAAAGGCCGCCCCCAACCCAGATTGCACGGCATTTTTAATCGCCTCAATGGAGTTCAGTTCCATTTCCACCTTGAGCCGTTTGGGATCGAGATCCGCCCGACTCAGCACCTGATCAATCACTTTGCGGATTGTGGATTGGGAATCGAGGGCGATGAAATTGAGCTTATAGAGGTCTTCCCGCTGAATTGTTCCCACTTTGGCGAGGGGATGATCAACGGGGATAATCAGCGCCAGTTCGTCATCGGCATAGGGGCGCACCCGCAATACATCCTGCAATTCCGCCGGGACTTCGCCGCCAATAATCGCCAAATCCACCTGGCCATTGGCCACACTCCAGGAGGTGCGCCGGGTGGAATGGACTTGTAATTGGACAGAAACATCGGGGTAAATCTGGCGGAAGCGGCCGATCATCCGGGGCAGTAGGTAAGTGCCGGTGGTTTGGGAAGCACCGACGATCAGTGTGCCGCCTTGGAGGTTTTGGAGGTCTTCAATGGCGCGACAGGTTTCTTGGCAGAGACTGAGAATCTTTTCGCCGTAGTTGAGCAGCAAATGCCCCGCCTCGGTCATTTGGGCGCGGCGGCCGCCTCGGTCAAAGAGGGGGACATCCATCTGCCGTTCGAGGTTTTGCACTTGCAAACTGACGGCAGGCTGGGAAACATAGAGACTATCAGCGGCACGCTTAAAGCTCCCTTCTGTGGCGATCGCCTTGAGAATGCGTAATTGATCCAGCGTGAACGGAATTTCAGACATATTCACAGGAGCGTGAGGAAAAGCAGGGAGCCGCGTGACCCAAGGGCGCGTTCAATTTAATTCCTTTATGGAAGTTTTGGGCCAAATCAAGGGATTTCCCCTAGTGAAAGACAGTATCACAACTGGGGATCAACCGCCTTGGCTCAGATTAGTAATACTTAACAAAGCGTTGCAATCCGCCGCTACAATTAATAAAGTTAAGAAATATTAACTTACGTTGATCGCTAATCAATGACGGATTTTTCTTGGTGGACGACGAGCCATACTGTGATGTTAGGCCTCCTTTTGGGTTTTGCCATTGCCCATAGTGGTTTGGCGGCCTTGCGACCTTGGGGGGAGGGGAAAATGGGTGCTCGACTCTATCGCGTCCTGTTTGCCCTGGTGAGTATTCCCTTTGCCACAGTGCTGATTATCTACTTCTTTAACCATCGCTATGATGGGGCGATGTTGTGGCATCTTCAGGGGGTGCCGGGGGTGAAACCGATGGTGTGGGTGCTGAGTGCGATTTCCTTTTTGTTTCTCTATCCCGCCACGTTTAACCTGCTGGAGATTGCGGCGATCGCCAAGCCCGAAGTTCATCTCTTTGAAACCGGCATCATCCGCATCACCCGCCATCCCCAAATGGTGGGGCAAATTATTTGGTGTGTGGCCCATACCCTCTGGCTAGGAACCACGTTTACACTGGTGACTTCTTTGGGTTTAATTGCCCATCATCTTTTTGCCGTCTGGCATGGCGATCGCCGCCTCGCCGCCAAATATGGCGAAGCCTTCACCGCCGCCAAAGCCCGCACCACCATCCTCCCCTTTCGCGCCCTCCTCGACGGTCGCCAAACCCTCGTTTGGGGCGAATTTCTCCGCCCCGCCTATGCAGGCGTGGCCCTTTTCACCCTCCTCCTCTGGTGGGGCCACCCCTGGCTAATGACCGTCACCGCCCGCGTCCCCTGGTAGCCCCCCTCCAAAAAACCCCCCTTTTTACTCCAAAAAACCCCCCTTTTTAAGGGGGGCAGGGGGGATCCCGCTTCGTTGTGAGGTTCACGATCCCCCCGGCTACGCCGACCCCCTTAAAAAGGGGGTTAAGTTCAGAAAACCCCTTTTTGAGGAGAGCAAGGGGTAATCTCACCCCAAAAAACCCCCCTTTTTAAGGGGGGCAGGGGGGATCTCCCTGAAGCACTGCGATATAATTTGTTACAAAGTCTAAACTGAACCCCCCCCCATGAGCGATCCCGTTACCCGTGCCTTCTTTGTTGGCCGCGCCCTTGCCACCGTCCTCGGTGAAAAAGTGGAGCACAGCCTCACCAACGCCCTCAGCGACCTCGGTAAATTTGAAGCCGAACAGCGGGAAAACCTCCGTCAACTCACCACCGAAGTCCTCAGCCGTGCCGATCGCGAACTGAGCCAATTTGAAACCCATGGCCCCGGTGAAGCCAATGCTGCCCCCCAATCCCCGACGGATCTCCAAGAAACCATCGATGACCTGCGGGCGGAAATTGCCCGGTTGCGATCGACCCTCACCCAATACCGGGCTTAACCCCTGCCCACAGTCCTTTTTTTATAAACCCCTTTCATAAAACCGCGTGTCTGCTCTGTCACAAACCTCTCCGTCCTATTCCCCAATGTCCTCCGCTGAGGAAGCGTCGGCCTCCATGGAGGCTGGTAAAGCCCGTTATCAGTGGAACCGTGAACATTATTCCCCTTTCCGACGGCGTAGCGATATCTGGCGATTTGTCCTCACGTTCATGGCTGAACTGTGGTGGGATGCCAAAAAATGGAGCTATCCCGGGGGTTATAGCGAGGAAAAACGGCGCAAACGCCGCCAAAAACAAGCGGTGTGGGTGCGGGAAAACATCCTCGAACTTGGCCCCACATTTATAAAAGTGGGGCAACTGTTTTCCACTCGGGGGGATCTGTTCCCGGTGGAATATGTGGCGGAATTGACCAAACTCCAAGACCGGGTTCCCGCCTTTTCCTTCGATCGCGTTAAGGAAATTATCGAAACCGACAGCGGCAAGCCCCTGACGGAACTGTTTGCCAGCTTTGATCCCACGCCCCTCGCCGCCGCCAGCTTGGGCCAAGTCCATCGCGCCCAACTCCACAATGGCGAGGATGTGGTGGTGAAGGTGCAGCGGCCGGGGTTAAAACAACTGTTCACCATCGATCTGGACATTCTGCGCCGGATTACCCAATATTTCCAAAACCATCCCCGTTGGGGTCGGGGCCGGGATTGGTTGGGGATCTATGAGGAATGTTGCCGGATTCTTTGGGAGGAGACGGATTATCTACTTGAAGGGCAGAACGCTGATACATTCCGGCGGCATTTTCGCGATTTTGATTGGGTGCGGGTTCCGAAGGTGTATTGGCGCTATACCTCCCCTCGGGTGTTGACGTTGGAATATGTGCCGGGGATTAAGATTAGCCATTATGAGGCGTTGGAGGCCGCTGGTTTGGATCGCAAACGCCTGGCCCGTCAGGGGGCGGAGGCTTACCTGGAGCAGTTGCTCAATAATGGCTTTTTCCACGCCGACCCCCATCCCGGCAATATTGCCGTTGCTCCCGATGGGGCGATGATTTTCTATGATTTCGGGATGATGGGGCGGATTACCGCCAACGTGCGATCGGGGTTGATGGAAACCCTCTTTGGCATTGCTGAGAAAAATGGCGATCGCGTCATTAACTCCCTCATCAATCTCGGGGCATTACAACCCACGGGGGATATGGGGCCGGTGCGGCGATCGGTGCAGTATATGCTCGATAACTTCATGGATAAGCCCTTCGAGGATCAGTCCGTGAGTGCGATCAGCGATGATTTGTATGAAATTGCCTATGATCAACCCTTTCGTTTTCCCGCCACCTTCACCTTCGTGATGCGGGCTTTTTCCACCCTGGAAGGGGTGGGCAAGGGCCTAGATCCCGATTTTAGTTTTATGGAAGTGGCTCAACCCTTCGCAATGGATCTGATGACGAATAGTTCTAATAACGGTAATAGCATCCTTGATGAGTTAGGGCGGCAGGCGGCCCAAGTCAGCAGTACGGCTCTGGGGTTGCCCCGCCGCATTGAGGATACGATTGAAAAGTTGGATCGCGGCGATATTCGGGTGCGGGTGCGCTCTACGGAGTCCGATCGCATCCTGCGCCGCCTCGGAATGGTGCAGATGCTGACCAACCACTCAATTTTGTTGGTGGGGTTTTTGGTGTGCGGTACGATTTTGGTGGTGAATAGTGAGATGACGCTGGCCATCTTGGCGGCCATTGCGGCCGGGGCCATGGCGATCGTCCTGGTGCGCCTGATGCGTCAGATCAATCGTTACGATCGCTTACCATAACGTGCCACTGTTCGCTAATCAGACTAAAATCACAGTGAAGCCGAATATTCATTACTTGGAACAGCAACACAGGAGATATGGCACGTCGTTTTAAAGGCATTACAGATACCGGCATTCTCCGCTCGGTGAATCAAGATGATTTTTACATCGATCCCGATGGCCGGTTTTGTATTGTGGCCGATGGGATGGGAGGCCATGCTGGAGGTCAAGAGGCCAGCCGCATTGCCACAACAACGATTAGAACCTATCTCGATGAAAATTGGGAGGCAAAGATTGGCTCTGATCAATTGTTGGAAAAAGCAATCTGGGAAGCCAATCAAGACATTATTGATGACCAAGATGCTCACCCGGAGCGGGCGGATATGGGCACAACGGTGGTGGTGCTGTTATTTCGCGATGGGGAACCCTGGTGCGGCCACATTGGCGATTCCCGCTTTTACCGGCTCCGAGGCGAAATCCTCGAGCAGATCACCGAAGATCAAACCTGGGTGGCACGGGCGATGAAAATGGGAGATCTTTCCCCGGAAGATGCCCGCAACCATCCCTGGCGACACGTTCTTTCCCAATGTTTAGGGCGGCGGGATCTGCAACGGTTGGATATTCAGAAAGTGGATATTCAAGGGGGCGATCGCTGTCTGCTCTGTAGCGATGGCCTCACAGAAGAAGTCGAGCCTAGCGAAATCTTTGCCAATTTGATCAAGGAGACAGACGGAGAAGTGGCGATCCAAACCTTGGTGGAAGTCGCTAAAAACAATGGTGGTTCGGACAATATCACGATTGTTCTGGTGGATGAAGACTAGGAGCAACCTGGGGGAGAATGGCCGCCCCACATCTTCACCGGGGGCGAACGATTCCTCTCCCGAATTGGCTCGATTGTGCCTGTTGACCGCTTGGATGGGCTTTTCGGACTGAATTAGCCCATCCGGCGAGCAATTCCCTGATTGCCGTAAATTATGCGCTGATTGGATGAGTTGGATGAGTTGGATTAGACTATAGTTATCGTTATAGTGAGTGAGAGATAACCGTCGTCATTGGTCATCATCAGGATGCCTGTTTAGCAACTGAAGGCACAAACCATTTCAGAAAACCTCTGAAACAGCAACAGCAGAATTGCTGTATTTGCTGACTACGTGCCCTCTTTCCCCACTACAGGAGTCAAGATGAAAATTCCATCAATCCTCGTCGTTGACGATGAACCTAATAACTTTGACGTTATTGAAACTTTACTGACTGAGCAAAATTACCAGTTACACTATGCCGCCAACGGGGCTGGGGCGATCGCCAACCTCGACACCTTCAGCCCCGACCTCATCCTTCTCGATGTGATGATGCCCGACATTGATGGCATCGAAGTCTGTCGGCAGATTCGGGCCATGGCCCAGTGGCAGGTTGTGCCGATCATCATGGTGACGGCCCTCACCTCGAAAGCAGATCTAGCCGCCTGTTTAAGTGCCGGAGCCGATGATTTTATTAGCAAACCCGTCAACGCCTTAGAATTGCGAGCTCGCATCCATTCCATGCTGCGGATTAAACAGCAGTATGACAATATTCAAAGTCTTGCCAATGTCCAAACCAACACCATTCACCTCCTTGAAAGCAGTCTCAGTGAACTCCGGGGCAATTTAGCCTCCAGTCTCTCCCATGAACTGAATACGCCCCTCAACGGCATGTTGGGCATGATCAGCTTAATTAAAGAAGATCTAGAGACCATGCCCGTCGAGGAGCTACAGGAATTGATTGGCTATGCGGAAGAGTCGGCCCTACGCTTAGAAGCACTCACCAAAAAGTTTTTAATCTATCTTGAATTGGAATTGCTGGCCCATCGCCCAGAGCCAACCCATGGCTACCTCTTGGCAGAACCCCAGACTTATTTTGATCCTGACATCATTGAAGCCACCTTGATCAACATGGCGAAGAGAGTCGATCGCCAAGGGGATTTGGTGATCCAGTTAACCGATGCCGTCCTCGCCCTGAGCGATCGCTATCTGAATACGATTATTAAGGAGTTGATCGATAATGCTCTCAAATTTTCTCAGTCCGAAACCAAGATCAAAATCTGTAGCAATATCGTTGATGATCGGTTTGTGTTTTCGGTTCATGATTTTGGTCGGGGCATGACCGATGAGCAGTTGCATAAGGTGGGCGCTTTTATGCAGTTTGAGCGCAAATTTTATGAGCAGCAGGGCGTTGGCCTGGGCTTAAAAATTGTCAATAAAATTGTCGAAAAAATGAAAGGTGAATTGAAAATCACCAGTGTTTATAATCAGGAAACACGAGTAGAAGTGATTTTGCCACTGTGGGTTGATCCTGAATGATCTTGAGAATGGATAGCCTTTATCAGTTCACCGGCTCAGTGATCCAAGTCCATGCCATTAATTTTCTTGATCACCTGATCATCAGTTTGATCCCAAGGAAAGCCGGTGGGATCTGGCCAATTATTTCGATTCAGAATAAGGATTAGTCTTATGTTTTCAATTTTAGTCATTGACGATGAACCGGATAACTTTGATGTTATTGAAACATTTTTAGCCCATGAGCATCATCAACTTCACTATGCCGCTAGCGGCCAAGATGCTTTTCAATCTTTAGACATCTTTAAACCGGACTTGATTTTGCTGGATGTGATGATGCCGGGGCTGGATGGCATCGAATGCTGTCGCCGTTTGAAGGCGATGGAACGGTGGCAATCTGTGCCGATTATTGTCGTAACGGCGCTCACGACTAAAGCGGATTTAGTGCAATGTATTACCGCTGGGGCCGATGACTTTATCAGCAAGCCGGTCAACCGCATGGAACTGACGGCACGGGTGAGGTCGATGCTCCGGATTCGCCAACAATATCAACAGCTTGAGGAGTTTAATAACCGTTTAGAGGCGATTGTGCAGCAACGCACGATCCAACTCCGACAGATGATTTTTCAGGATGGCTTGACGGGATTACCCAGTCGAGCGGGATTGCTGCAAATGTTTGATCAACGGCAGGAAATCCGGCGACTGCCTTGGGGGTTAATTACGTTGGATTGTGATCAGTTTAAGTTGGTTAATGGCTCCTTTGGGCATCAGGTGGGGGATCAGTTGTTGCAGGCGATCGCCCAACGCCTCCAGCGCCAACTTTCCCCAGGGCAATTGCTCGGTCGTACCGGGGGGGATGAGTTTTCGATTTTGGTTGAGAATGGGGATTGTGATCATCAATTGGAGGTGTTGGGGGCGCGGATCTTGGCCAGCTTTACCGCGCCTTTTTGGGTCGAAAACTGTGAGATTTTTATCACCGTTAGCATGGGTGTGGCCAAAACAACGCGCCTTGATCAGGATGGGGAACAGCTTTTTCAAGATGCCGATACCGCCATGTATCAAGCCAAGTTACGCGGTAAAAGCAGCTATCAAATTTTTGACGCTCAAATGCATGTGGCGATGTTGCAGCGCTTGACATTGGAAAATGATTTGCAACTGGCCTTTAAGCAGACGGATTTCACGGTTTACTATCAGCCGATTCTGGCGTTAAAGGGTGAAGCGTTGGCGGGGTTTGAGGCCCTGATCCGTTGGCGACACCCCAGCCGCGGCCTGGTGTCTCCGGGGGAATTTATTCCCTCGATGGAGATGACGGGGTTGATCGTTTCTGTGGGGCTGTGGGTGTTCCGTCAGGCCTGTGAGCAGTTGCAACGGTGGCATCGTCAGGGGTGGACAGAGCTAACGATGAGTGTGAATCTGTCGGTGCGGCAATTTGCTTCACCCACATTGCTGGCGGATGTGGATCAGATTTTGGCGGAGACGGGGGTGAATCCGGCCTTTTTAAAGCTGGAAATTACTGAAAGCGCGATTATGGATAATGCGGAAATGGCGATCGCCCTCACCCAGGCGCTGCGATCGCGGGGTCTGCAAATTAGTATTGATGATTTTGGCACCGGTTATTCATCCCTGGGGTATCTCCACCGCTTCCCGGTGGATACGCTGAAAATCGATCGCTCCTTCATCAATGCGATTAATCCCAACAGTTCCGCCCCCAATCCTTCCCATCAAGTGGTGGCAACAATTATCACCCTTGCCCAACAGTTGGGGCTGACGGTGATTGCTGAGGGCATTGAGACTCAAGCTCAGTTGGCTTGGCTTCAGCATCTCGATTGTGAGTTTGGCCAGGGCTACCTCTTCGCCAAACCCCTGAAGGCAACGGAGATCGAGGATCAATTTCTCTCTCGGCTATCATAGTAGACGTGGGGTATTAGACCACTCCACGAGCGCTCTTTTCTGGCGGTGTTCCTGTGAATCTTCCCCTGAGTCCGGCTGAATTAGGGGGGGCGATCCTCGCCCATCCCCTAACTGTTACTCCTGATGCCACGGTGCAGGAGGCGATCGCCCTGATGGGGGGACTGCATCCCCAGTGTAATCGCGATCGCCATGCCGAGAATCGCCTCCACCTCGAAGCGAGGTCGAGTTGTGTGGTGATTGTGGTGGAGGAAGATCGGGTCTGTGGCATTCTCACGGAGCGGGATGTGGTGCGCCTCAGCGCCCAACAGTATCCCCTAGATCGCCTGCCGGTGGCGGAGGTGATGGTACAGCCGGTGATCACCTGCCGTCAATCTGACCTCGCCGACCTGTTTAGCGCGATCGAACTGCTCAAACGCCACAGGATTCGCCATTTACCCGTTGTCGATCAGGATAATCGCCTCATCGGCATGATCACCCACGAAAGCCTACGGCAACAGACGCGCCCCGTTGATCTGCTGCGGCTGCGTTCCGTAGAGGAGGTGATGGCTAATGCGGTGCTCACCGCCGGGCCGGAAGATTCAATGCTTGAGATTGCGAAATTGATGGCAGATCGCCGGGTGAGTTCCGTCGTGATTACGCTGCCCGGTGGTCATCCTGATGCGCCCTTTCAGCGGCCCGTTGGGCTACTGACAGAGCGCGATCTGGTGCAATTTCAATCCTTGGGCCTCAGTTTGACGGAAACCGCAGTTCATCACGTCATGAGCAACAACGTGTTTACGATTTCCCCCGAGGAATCCCTCTGGACAGTGCAACAGATGATGGAGCAACACCAGATTCGTCGGGTGATTGTGACCGGAGAACAGGGGGAGTTGTTGGGGATTGTCACCCAAACCAGCCTCCTCAAGGCTTTGAACCCCCTAGAACTCTATAACTTGGCGGAGTTGCTAGAGCAAAAGGTGACACGCCTAGAGGCGGAGCGGATTTCACTTTTGGAGATTCGGGCCGCAGAGCTAGAGCGGCAGGTGGCGGAACGCACCGCCGTGATGGAGGTGCAGGTGGAGCGCGATCGCCTCATTGCCCAGTTAGCCACGCAAATTTTGGCCTCCCTCGATGTGCAGGTGATTTTAGACACCACCGTGCGACAAGTTCAGGAAATCCTGGGGTGCGATCGCGTCAATATTTGGCGATTTGAACCCAATGGGGAAGCCTGGGTCGTCGCCGAATCCACCCATTCCAACATCTCCTTAATCGGGGAGCAGATTCCAGACAACTGTTTTCCGGAGATTCAGACGGAATTTTATCGCCAGGGAGCGGCGCAGGTCGTGCCCGATATCTACAACACCCAGATGTCTAACCGTGATCGCGATATGTTGATCCGGTTGCAGATCTGCGCCAAAATCCTCGTCCCCCTCTTCTGTGAAGGGGAGCCATGGGGCCTGTTGAATGTGACAGAGAGCCAGCCCCGAGATTGGCAACCGACGGAAATTGAACTGATGCGATCGCTCTCCGCCCAGTTAGGCATCGCCCTCCAACAGGCGACCCAGCACGAACAACTCCAGGCAGAAATTCGCGATCGCCGCCGAGCCCAACAGGATCTCGCCCGCCTCAATGCCGAACTCGAAGCCCGCATTCAAGCCCGCACCGCCGAACTCGAAGCCCGGGAAACCCGCTATCGCGCCCTCATGGAAGGGGCCAGCGATGCCATTCTCCTCGCCACCCCCGCCGGCCAGATCATCGAAGCCAACACCGCCGCCACAGAATTATTCGGCTATTCCCGCCAAGCCCTAACCCAACTCCACTACGCCCAACTCTACCCCCCCGAAGCGTTACAGCGGATGACCCAGGCCTTTGAGCAACTGGTGGCTGACCAACACCGCATCCTCTTAAATGCCCGCATTCTCCACGCCGACGGTCATCAAATCTCGGTGGATCTCTCCGGGACGATCATCACCGTCGGGGATACCACCGTGGTTCAGGGGATTTTCCGGGATATCACCGCCCGTGAAGAAGCCGAAGCCAAATTAGCGAAACTCTCCCAACGGTTAAGCATTGCCCTCTCCTCTGGCTCCATCGGCTGCTGGGAGTGGGATGTTGCCCAAAATGAGATTACCTGGGATGAGCGGATGTACAGCCTCTATGGGGTTGAACCCGACGGGCAAGCCATGGTGGCCTACGAGGTTTGGGCCCATGGCATTCACCCTGAAGATCGTCCCCAGGTTGAAGCCCTCCTTCAGCAAGCGGTGTTAGGAGAAGCCGAATACAACACCGAATTTCGCGTCATTTATCCCGATGGCAGCCTCCACTATATTCGCGCCCATGGGGTTGTGGTGCCCGATTCCCAGGGCAATCCCCACAGTGTAATTGGTGTCAATTTGGATGTGACCCAAATGCGTCAGGCCCAACTGGAATTACAAGAGAGCGAAACCCGTTTTCGCCGCGTCTTTGCCTCTGATGTGGTGGGGATGATGTTTACCAATTTTTCCGGTGAAATCACCGATGCTAACAATTGCTTTTTAGAAATGTTGGGTTATAGCCGCCAGGATCTGGAGACCGGCCGATTAAACTGGGGAACCTTGACCCCGCCAGAATATCAACAGCAGGATGTTGAGGCCATCTATCATCTGATGACCTATCATTTCATCCAACCCTTTGAAAAGGTCTATCTGCACAAGGATGGACATCCCGTGCCTGTGTTGTTGGGGATTGCGATGCTTTCTAATCAGGAACAAACCTGTGTTTGTGTTGTTGTCGATATCAGCGATCGCAAGTCCTACGAAAGTGCGCTCCAAGAAAGCCAACTGCGTTTAGAACTGGCGCTGGAATCCTCCAATACGGGGCTATGGGACTGGAATATCCAGACCAGTGCGCTTTGGTTTAATAAACAGTGGAAAGAGATGCTGGGCTATGGTGAGGATGAGCTAGCCAACCAGTTCACCGAATGGGAAAGTCGCATTCATCCCGACGACTTAGCCCATACCTATGAAGATGTGGAGCGGCATATTCAAGGGCAAACCCAGGTTTATCACAATGAGCACCGTTTACAGTGCAAAGATGGCTCCTATCGTTGGATTTTAGCCCAGGGGCGCATTGTAGAACGGGATGCGGCCGGCGCTCCCCTCCGGTTTGTTGGCATCCATACGGATATTAGCGATCGCAAAAACAACGAACTCGAACGCCAAAAACTGCTCCAAGAACTGGAGTCCTTTAAGTTTGCCTTAGATCAATCTGCCATTGTCCTCACCACAGACATCAAGGGCAAAATTCTCTATGTCAATGAACGCTTTGAGTCGATTTCCGGCTATAGCCAAGGGGAAATTTTGGGTGCAACCCCCCATGTTGTCAATGGGAACTACCATCCCCAGGAATTTTTTACTGATCTGTGGAGCACGGTGTTAGCCGGTCGTGTGTGGCGGGATGAAATTTGCAACCGCGCTAAAAATGGCGAAATTTACTGGGTTGATTCCACAATCATTCCGTTTCTCAATGACCAGGGCCAGCCGACGCGATTTTTATCTATCCAGTTTGACATTACCCCACGCAAACAAGTAGAACTGGATCTAGCGGATAGCAATTCTCTCCTCTCCACGATCACCCATGCCCAAGCCCAATTTATTACCGCTGCCAATCGCCTCACAATTTTTGAAGGGTTATTAAATAACCTTCTGGAGTTAACCGATAGTGAGTATGGCTTCATTGGCGAAGTGTTATTTCAGGGAGATGGCAGTGCCTATATTGAAGAAAACTTTCTTAAAATTCGCGGGGTTCCCTATTTACAAACCCATAGCATCACAGATATTTCTTGGAATGCAGAAACGGAGCAATTCTATCAAGACAATTATCAACAAGGGATGCAGTTTACCAACCTCAAAACCCTCTTCGGTGCGGTTATTTTGACGGGAAAACCTGTGATTGCCAATCATGCCCCCACCGACCCCCGGCGCGGCGGGGTTCCCGATGGGCATCCCCCCCTCAATGCTTTTTTAGGTATTCCTTTTTTTAAGGGCAATGAATTGGTGGGCATCGTGGGCATTGCCAATCGTCCCGGCGGCTATGATCATCATCTCATTAAACAACTTCAGCCCTTTTTAACCACCTGTAGTAATTTAATTGAAGGCTATCGTTTGGATCGCAGTCGCCAAGAGGCGGAGGCATTGATTGCCCAACAACTGCGACAGCAAACCGCCCTAGAACTGATTTTGCGCCAGATTCGCCGCTCCCTAGATTTGCCCGAAATTTTGGCGATCGCCACCCAACAGGTACAGGAACTTTTACAGGGCGATCGGGTGATTGTCTTTCAGGTTGGCCACCATGGCCAGAGTGCCATCGTGGCAGAAGCCGTTACCCCTAACCTCCCCAGCCTCAAGGCCATGCATTGGGACAATGAAACTTGGTCTCAAGAGATTTTGGAGCAGTTTTGGCAGGGGCAGCCTCGGATTGTGCCGGATGTCATGAATGATATGTGGACAAATTGTTTATTGGACTATTCCCGCATCGGCCAGATTCAATCGAAAATTGTTGCCCCCATCCTCCAAGAATTGCATCGTGCCGAAGATCATCGCTGGGTTTGCCCTGCCGGGAATAACAAACTGTGGGGCGTGTTGGTGATTCACGCTTGCCATCAACAACGGGTGTGGCAGAAATCGGAGGCCCAACTGTTGCAACAAGTGGCCAACCAATTGGCGATCGCCATCCAACAATCCTATCTGTTTGAACAGTTACAACGGGAACTCACCGAACGCCAACAAGCCCAAACCCAACTCACCCAACGCAATCAAGAACTGATCCGCGCCACCCGCCTCAAGGATGAATTTCTGGCCAATATGAGCCACGAACTGCGCACCCCCCTCAATGCCATTTTAGGGATGACCGAAGGGCTACAGGAATCCGTATTTGGTGAGATTAACACCGGCCAAAAGAAAGCCTTAACCACCATTGAACGCAGTGGTTCCCATTTGCTGGCTTTGATCACCGATATTTTAGATGTGGCCAAGATTGAATCGGGGCAGGTGGAGTTGGAATATGTGCCCACGGCAATCGCCCCCCTCTGTCAATCCAGCATTACGTTTATCAAACAACAAGCCCTCAAAAAACGGATTCAACTCGCAGTGAATTTGCCCTTAAACTTGCCTGATATTATCTTAGATGAGCGGCGGATTCGGCAGGTGTTAATTAATTTGCTCAACAATGCCGTTAAATTTACCCCTAACGGTGGGCGAGTGACGCTAGAAGTAACCGTAGTCAATGCCGAGCCGGACAGAGTC
>JAABSU010000165.1 GCA_011390265.1 Spirulina sp. | reverse complement strand
CACAGGGTTCATTGTATCAATGGGGGGTTAATCTCGTTTCATCCTGCCCCGAAAATGAGGCTTTGGTAGCTGGTGATGATGATCTCACCCCAAAAAATGGTGATGAGTGCCCCTAGGGCCAGAAAGGGGCCGAAGGGGATGGGCTGCTGGCGGTTGAGACAACCGAGGGCGATCGCCCCTCCTCCTAAAAACGCCCCTCCCACACAGCCTAAAAAGGCCGCCAAGGCTGCCCCCTGCCACCCGAGCCACGCCCCAATCAGGGCCAGAAGCTTGGCATCCCCGGCTCCCATGGCGGTGCGGCGGTAAAAGATCGAGCCGACCAAGGCGATTAATTCTAACCCCCACAGGGCAAGGACGGCCCCAAAAATCCCCGTCACGACCCGGCTGGCGCTGGCTTCGAGGGCGGTGGTTTCTACCCAGCCTTGAATGGCGAGGAAAATTAGGCCCATCAATAGGCCCGATTGGGTGAGGGGGTTGGGGAGGGTGAGGGTGTCGCAGTCGATCAGGGCGAGGGCGAGGAGCCAACTGAGGAGCATCCAATAACCGACGGTGGTGAGGGTGGGGCCGAATTGCCAGAACGTGGCGAGGAAAAGGAGGGCGGCGATCGCCTCAATTAAGGGATACCGCCAGGAAATCCCCCCGTTGCAATGGCGACATTTCCCCCGCAGCCAAAACCAGGCCAGAACGGGGATGTTGTCGTACCAATGGATGCGGGTCTGGCAGTGGGGGCAGCGGGAAGGGGGGAAGAGGATCGATTGGCCGGCGGGGATGCGGTAGATGATCACGTTGAGGAAGCTACCGATGGCGGAGCCGAAGAGGAGGATCAGGAGGTTGGTGGTGAGGGAGAGGAGGTGATCCATGGGGGGTGGGCAGTGGCGAATCAGAGATTTTAACTATTGACTTGACAATCTCGCAAATTATCGTTACATTAGTTTACATAAGGTTACAAACCGCAACAAACACATCGGAGGCTTCCTATGAGCTACCTCACTATTCTCTTTGCACTCATGATCGCTGGTTGGGCTGCTGCTGCTCTGATTGGCTCCCAGGTGTATTTCCGAGGGGAACAGTCGAAGCCGATCCACGAACGTAACTGGAACTCCGCAAAATTCGACCAATTGGCCACCTCGGTGACGGGTCAAACCACGGACTACAGCGATCGCCGTCCTGCCTATGAAATGGATGCCTACGCCACGCAGGCGATCACCAACGTCTAACAAGTTTCCATCGGTTCTCCTAAACCTGGATCAGCGGGAGGGGCTTTTGCCCCTCTTTTTTTTTGCGGGCAGGATCCCCCCTGCCCCCCTAAGCCCCTCCGGGGATGCGCCTTCGGCGTAAAAAAAGGGGGGTTTTTATGTACTCTTTACTCGTGCCATGGCTCTGCCATGGCATGGGCTTGAGGCGGCTCTGCCGCCTGTGGGGGAGGGAGGCAGAGCCTCCGGGGAGGCATTACTTAGCAGAGCCAAGTAACGAGAGAACTCCCACTTCCTACTTCCCACTTCCCACTCCCAAAACCTCCTGCAACTCCACCACCCGACCCACCACGGCCACGGCGGGCGCTTCAAACTGGGCCGCTTCTACTTGGGCGACGATGGTGGCTAAGGTGCCGATTAGTTCGGCTTGTTCGGGGCGGGTTCCCCAGCGGATCAGGGCGATGGGGGTATCAGGACTGAGGCCGCCAGTTTGGAGGGCGGTGGTGATGTGGGGGAGGTTGTGGAGACCCATATAGATGACGATGGTTTCGGAGCCTTGGGCGATCGCCCCCCAATCCACTTGGGGGCAATATTTCCCCGCCGCTTCATGGCCCGTCACGAAGGTGACAGAGCAGCTATAGCCGCGATGGGTGACGGGGATGCCGGCATAGGCGGGGGCAGCAATACCGGCGGTAATGCCGGGGATCACTTCCACGGGCACACCGGCCCGGCGTAAATCCCCCATTTCTTCCCCGCCACGACCAAAGACAAAGGGATCGCCCCCTTTAAGGCGGACGACAATCGCGTGCTCTTGGGCTTTCTCAATCAATAATGCGGTGGTTTCGTCTTGGGCCTTGGAATGTCGCCCCCGTCGTTTTCCGGCGTTGATCTGCTCCGCTTCGGGGTTAATCATCGCCAAAATGGCCGGGCTAACGAGGGCATCGTAGATCACCACATCAGCACATTCTAAAAGGGCTTTGCCCTTGAGCGTCATTAACCCCGGATCACCAGGGCCGGCTCCCAATAAATAAACTTTCCCCAACGCGGTCGTTTGTGCCATAGATATTATTGATGCAGAATCCAATCAAGCAGTAAGGGCATAAATTCCGGGATATCGCTGAGGGGCTTTCCCAGATGCAATTGAACGGGGGTAAATTCGGGTTGGAGGGTTTGCAGGTTTTGGGCGATCGCCTCCGTAATCCCGCCGGTAAATAAAAAGTAAGGCTGAATCAACCAAGTCATCTGTTCACCGGTAACGAATCGATGGAGTTGCCGGGCTAAATCCGGTGGGACAGACCAATAGGCGGCGATCGCATCTAACCGATGGGCCATGGCTTCCACCGGTTGATTGCCCCCCAAGCGACGGCTCCCATGGGCCAGCAAAATCCGCCCCGCCCCCGGATAGCTGGCAAACTGTCGCCGTAGCAACGCCGTCATGCCGAGATGACTCCCTAGATAGGGCGCAACGGTTAAGGGCAACGCCTTATCCCCCATGACCTTGGCAAGCTCGACCTCGTGGGGAATATCCTCCCGCACATGGACACCGGGCAGCAAAAACAGGGGGAGGAGTTTCAGTTGGGCAAAACCGCGCGATCGCCCCTGGGTCATCACCGCCATGATCTGTTGATGGAGGGGTTCTGGTTCCGCCTCTAAACAGGCGGTGGCCACCCATACCGGAGCCTGAGACTGCTGGGCTAAGGCCGCTGTCACCCGTTGGGCCAAATCCGCTAATCCTCTTTGGGCGCGGGCATCACGACTCCCATGGGCAATCAATAAATAGGCGGTAGACATTATTGGTGAAAAGAATGGCGAGGGGGATAGCCGGTGGGAACCCCCTTCAATTCTGGCACGAAAAGCTCCTGTAAGCATCCCAAGCTGCGCGACGAATAGAACCCTAGGGCTTGCTTGAGCAGGTCAGGCAAGCCCTAGGGCGACAGGATTAGGATGGGAAGATGCCTTGAACCCGTTAGAAACCCGCACCTTGGTGGTGCATGGGAATCCCT
This sequence comes from Spirulina sp., assembly GCA_011390265.1. Taxonomy (GTDB): domain Bacteria; phylum Cyanobacteriota; class Cyanobacteriia; order Cyanobacteriales; family Spirulinaceae; genus Spirulina. Next base: position 5,160 of record JAABSU010000165.1, on the reverse strand, counting down.
GCGGGGCGGGAAATTGCAGAAGTCATCAAGGCGCTGAAGCCTCCCACAATCAAAACACCGATAATTGCGGCGGTGCTGGAAACCCGTTTCAGATTGAACTGCCATTGCCAGGAAACTGGCTGCAAGTTCAGGGGGCTGACTGTTTCCTCATACACCATCGCCATGTGACTATAGCCAAGCATTTCCATGGGCGATCGCTCCAATTACAATTTCTGACCAATTGAGATGCACACCATCGAGCAAGACCGCAAGGGGCCTCGAATGGACTCCAATTTAGCATCTTTAAGGGGAGATGGCTTCAGGGGACAGCGTTCAAATTAAGAAGTGTTAAGTTGAGAGTAGGTCTTCCATTCATTCCCCCCGCCCGTGATGATCCTCTTTCGTCTTGAACCCGCTGTGCGGCGTAACTTACTCTTTTTGTTCTGTACGGCATTGTGCTTTTGGTTAAGCCTAACGTCGCTGCTGCCGGTGTTGCCCCTCTACATTGAAGCCACCGGAGCCACATCCCAAGCCGTGGGTTTAGTGATGGGTAGCTTTGCCATTGGGCTACTGCTAACGCGGGGCGTGCTGGGGCGTTGGTCTGATGAGCGCAGTCGCAAGCTGGTTGTGCAAATTGGTACGTTAGTGGTGGGATTAGCCCCCTTTGGTTATTTATTTCTGACTGCCTTGCCGCTGTTGGTGCTGACCCGGGCGATCCATGGTTTGAGTATTGCCGGCCTGACCACCGGTTACAGCACGTTGGTGATTGACCTCGCCCCCCCGGCGAAACGGGGGGAAATTCTCGGTTATATGACCTTGGCGGTTCCCATTGGCATGGCCATGGGGCCGGCGATGGGGGGATTTTTGGGGGAAGAATACGGCTTTGGTGTCGTGTTTATTTTGTCAGGAATTTTAGGTTTATTGGCGTTTCTGTTTGCCAGTCAAGTGCAGGATGGGGCCACAAAACCCCAAGGCTTAACCGCATCGCGGCCCCGCTCCCTTCGGGATTGGTTGGGTTTAGATCGCCTCTGGACTCTAGCCCAGGGGCCACGGTTACGGGTTCCCGCCTTAGTGTTGCTGTTGATCGGGACGGTGTTTGGGGCATTGACGACATTTATCCCCGCCTATATTCGTGATAGTGAGGTGGGGTTGAATGTGGGGCTGTTTTATACGGCGATCGCCCTCTCCAGTTTTTCCGTCCGCATCTTCACAGGGCGGGCTTCTGATCGCTTGGGCCGAGGGTTATTCATCACCGCCAGCCTCCTCGCCTATCTCGTCTCGATGATCCTCCTCGCCAATGCCACCAGCGCCGCCATTTTTCTCCTCGCCGGCTTCGCTGAAGGAGCCGGAGCCGGAACCCTGATCCCCATGATCACCGCCTTAGTGGCCGATCGTTCGCTTCCCAGTGAGCGGGGACAGGTTTACTCTGTCTGTTTGGGCGGCTTTGATCTCGGCATTGCCCTCGGGGGGCCTGTCGCGGGCAGTTTATTGCCACAACTGAACTATGGCGGCGTTTTTGCGGGAGCAGCGGGTTTAGTCCTGCTGGCATTGTTGATTTTCATGACCCTTTCCAGCCACGATATGGGCCATTCTTTCCGGTTTGCCACCGGGCGCGGCCGGGATGTGTATGCCCAGGATGGGGCCTAAGGTTCGACCTTTGGCTACTGACGGCGGTGCTGATTTTTCCCTAAGATAAGGACAATTTTGTACCGTTGGGGAAGATTGCCCGTGGCTTCAATACGCCCTTTACCCATAGATAGCCCGGTGGCGGGGTTTGCCGCCGCCACCTTGGCTGCTCGCACCATCCTAGAGCAGCAATTGGAAGGTCAGTGTGTTTGTGAGGAGGAGGATGGGGAAGAGTCCGCTCCCGGTCAATCCCCTCAGGTGGCATCCCTCAACCGCTTTGCCGCCAAAGTTATTGAAGACCACCTACTCATGGACAAACTCGGACGACGGGTTTACGAACTCCTGCAAGCGGATTTACAGCAACAACGAGAACGCAATGGATATTATGGGAGACGGTAATGGCAGACAAATATGATGATTATGAACTGAATTATGTCACTGAAAACCGCTTTTATGTGGAAATGCAAGCAAAAAGCTACATCAGCGCCAGTTTTAAAGAATGCTCCGGTTTAGGGTTTGATATTCAGTATGATCCTTTCTATGAAGGGGGGGTCAATAACCAGCAGCGTATTTCCTTGGGGGATGTGAAATTTACTGATGTCACACTCAAGCGGGGCATGACCAATGATATGGCCTTCCTAGGTTGGGCCTCTCGGATGCTGACAGAATTAAAACCAGAGGGGGATAAAAATATCAGTACCTACCGTCGTAATGTCAACATTTTGCTTTTTAACCAGGCTGGCGAAACCGTCCAAACCTGGACATTAATTGGTGCTGTTCCCGTCGGTTGGAAAGCGCCCACCCTCGATGCTGATTCAAGCAATGTGGGCATTGAAGAATTAACCCTCGCCTATGAGGGGGTAAAAATTATTGTTAAAAATAAACCTGCCGGTGGCATGAGTGCTGGAGCAACAATACACAGCGAGGGCCGTTATCCCCAAGACTCTAAATCTGGATTTTTCACAAGTAATTAGCAAATTTTATGGCCTTTCCCCTCGGACAGCACCGCTTTTTAGGACAGCATTTTTTGCAGCCTAAATTCCTCAATCCCCTGGGTCGTTTATCCCTGGGGGTGCTGTCTCCTTTGCCTCAGTTGCAGGGGTTTGGTGTCTTGCAAACCCGTGTTTTGGAGCGGAATGATGGGATGGAGCGATGGGCGGGCGATTCTCCTGCGGAGACGCTGCGCGATCGTGGATCGCCCCTCAAAGCCGTCCCTCTCCATTCCATTAATCCCCCCGTCGCGCAACCGGCAAATCCCAATCGCCCGATAACGCCCACCCTACAGCGTCAACCCGAACCCAATCCGCCCTCACCCCCGAAACCTGAGGTGCGTCCTCCATCACCGGGCATGCGACCCAATCCAACCGCAGAATTATTGCAGCGGATGAAAGACAATGCCCGCATGGCTACCGGGAAAGAGATCAAGCCAGAGATCAGTTTACCGAATGCTAATGCCGGGGTTGATCTCCAGAAACAGCGTGAATCTTCGCGTCATCCTGTTGAGCATCAACCGGTTCAAACCAATGCAATTCCCCCCAGCCGCAAAGCAATTTCCTCAACCCAACCCACAGAAACACGACCCAGTTCAGCCGCAGAAGTACTGCAACGCATGAAAGACAATGCCCGTCTAGCTACAGGCAAGGAGGTCAAGCCAGACTTAACTGGAATTCTTTCTGATGGTGCGGCTTTACAAAAACAGCAGGAAGCCACCCCCAATTCTGCAACAGATCAATCCGTTTTAAAAAATGTGGCTCAGGAGAATGCCCATCCAAGCAATGAAATTTCGCCGAGTCGCAAACCAATTCCTCCAACCCAAACACCGGGAACACGACCTAGTTCAGCCGCAGAATTATTGCAGCGGATGAAGGATAATGCCCGTATTGCTACAGGTAAAGCAGTCAAGCCAAATTTAACCATAACCTCTTCTGATGGTGAAGCTAATCTACAAACTCAATCAGACTCTTCTGATCAAGTTTCAGAAAAAAAAAGTGACTTAGATTCAAAAACAATTGCCCCTGAAGCCAATGCTTCACAGGAAATAATTGATTCAGTTAAGAATATTACTCAAAAAAATATAAGCGATGTTTCTACTTCAAAATCCGACGAACAAAATCCCACAGTAATCAATGCTAAAACTATTCAGCATCAACTGGAATTAACTCAATCTAGTTCACCTGAAGTTATCCAACGACAAGAACAAGATTTGCCTGTTCAGCCTCGGAGTACAGAATCTAATTCTCCTGAAATCATTCAGCGTCAATCGGATGTAACTCAATCCAGTGCTCCCGAAATTGTTCAACGACAAGAAATTGATCAACCGAGTGAACCTCAAGCAGTAGAATCTTGTTCTGCTGAAATCATTCAGCGTCAACCAGAAATCTCTCCATCCAGTTCACCTGAAGTTATTCAACGACAAGATCAAGATTTATCTGATCAGACTCAGAGTGTAGAATCGAATTCTGCTGAAAATATTCAGCGTCAACTGGAATTAACTCAATCCAGTTTACCTGAAGTTCTTCAACGACAAGAACAAGATTTGCTTGTTCAGTCTCGGAGTACAGAATCTAATTCTCCTGAAATTGTCCAACGTCAATCGGATGTAACTCAATCCAGTGCTCCCGAAATTGTTCAACAACAAGAAATTGATCAACCGAGTGAACCTCAAGCAGTAGAATCTCGTTCTGCTGAAATCATTCAGCGTCAAACGGAAATCTCTCCATCTAGTTTACCTGAAGTTCTTCAACGACAAGATCAAGATTTGCCGATTCAGCATCAAAGTACAGAATCTAATTCTGCTGAAAATATTCAGCGTCAATTAGATGTAACTCAATCCAGTTCACCTGAAGTTATCCAACAACAAGAACAAGATTTACCTGTTCAGTCTCGGAGTGTAGAATCTCATTCTGCTGAAATCATTCAGCGTCAACCAGAAATCTCTCCATCTAGTTTACCTGAAGTTCTTCAACGACAAGATCAAGATTTGCCGATTCAGCATCAAAGTACAGAATCTAATTCTGCTGAAAATATTCAGCGTCAATTAGATGTAACTCAATCCAGTTCACCTGAAGTTATCCAACGACAAGAACAAGATTTGCCTGTTCAGTCTCGGAGTACAGAATCTTATTCTCCTGAAATTGTCCAACGTCAATCAGAAGTTACTCAATCCAGTACTCCTGGAATTGTTCAACGACAAGAAATTGATCAACCGAGTGAGCCTCAATCGGTAGAATTTCATTCTCCTGAGATTATTCAGCGTCAATCAGATGTAACTCAATCTAGCGCTCCCGAAATTGTTCAACGACAAGAACAAGATTTACCTGTTCAGTCTCAGAGTATAGAATCTAATTTTCCTGAAAATATTCAGCATCAATCAGAAGTTACTCAATTTAGTGCTCCTGAAATTGTTCAACGAAAAGAACAAGATTTACCTGTTCAGTCTCAGAGTATAGAATCTAACTTTCCTGAAAATATTCAGCATCAATCAGAAGTTACTCAATTTAGTGATCCTGAAATTGTTCAACGACAAGAAATTAATCAACCGAGTGAGCCTCAATC
>JAABSU010000164.1 GCA_011390265.1 Spirulina sp. | reverse complement strand
CCACCTCGACGCGATAGACTCCGTGGCAGGGTAAGAGTTTATGATCGGGGACTTGTAAGTTAGCGGTGGGGAAGCCGAGGGTGCGGCCCAATTGTTGCCCTTGGACGACCACCCCTTGGAGGGCATAGGGGCGGCCCAGTCCGGCGGTGGCGCTGGCAATATCCCCCTGGGCGAGGGCGTGACGGATGGCGGAACTGCTGACCCTTTCTGAGCCTTGGCAATGGAGGGGGGTGATCAGGACTTCGCAGCCATGGGGGGCGGCGATCGCCCCTAATTCCGCCGCTGTACCGGAGCGATCGCGCCCAAAACAAAAATCTGCCCCCACCGCCACCCGTTTGGCTCCCAGTTGGGCGATTAAAATTTCTTCGACAAAGGCGCGGGGGCTAAGTTGGGCCAGTTCTTGGGTGAAGGGGAGGAGCACGATCTGCTCAATGCCAAAGGCCTCCAACTGCTGCACTTTTTCATCTAAGGGCGTGAGCAGGGGGCGGCGTTGGCCGGAGAAGAATTCTCGCGGATGGGGGTCGAAGGTGACGACGGTGGAAATCAGCGGGGAATTTTTCCCTAAGGCCCCCCGGGTGATGGGAGCCATGACGGTTTGATGCCCTCGGTGGAGGCCGTCAAAGTTACCGAGGGCAAGGGCAGTAGGGGTTAGGGCTTGTTGGGTCGAAGAGGTAATCCACACGCTTTACATTTTGACATAATTCCCGCGTTGGATCACGTTTTGCTTAAAAGCCTAAGGCTCCGAGGATGGATTGGACGGTTTCGAGGCGATCGCCCACGGATTCCAGCAAGGGTTTAGCCTTGGCCACCGCTTCCATTAACTTGATGCCGTCTACATACATTTGATCGTGGGGATAATTCTCCATCACATCGAGCAGGGAAACCTGGCCATCAAGGGCGGCATTGCCCAAGGCGACTTGGAGGGCGGGGACTCGTTCGGATTCGATATTGGGGTGAATAATTCGCCCCAGTTCCGTTAATGCCGTTTCGCCTTCATGGGTTTGTAATGCCCCTTGCATCATGAGGCTATTGACGGGAACGGTGCGGGTAAGGGCGGTTTGGAGCGTGGCAGGGCTTTGTTGGCTCAAGCCCACCAGTAGCCCTAAGGCGGGGGATTGTTTGCCGGTTTCGGCAAATTCGGCTAAGTCGGCAACGGGGATGGAGTGGCGGAGAAAGCCATAGGTGATCACCAATTCTTCGGCGGCTTGGGCGGCGGTGGCGGGGAGCCAGAGGGCAGTGGCGAGGAGGCTAGCAAGGGCGAGCGATCGCACCGTGGAAAAATTAACCATGATCATCCTTGAATAGAGAAATAGGGGGTAGTTGAGGGCAGGGGATTGCCTTGGGCTGCCTTTGATGATGACGGAAAATGTCTTTAAAAAGATGCTTTTCCATCCAGTTCTTCCACTGGCTGACTGGCTACATAGTCCGCCCACATTTGTTCATAGGCGGCTTCCATATGGCGGGCAAATTGTCGCCCATTCCAGAGGGGGGCGGTGCGGCGGGCGGTTTGGAGTTTTTGATGGACGCTCTGGCGCAATTCGGGATCTGTGCCGTAGCGGATGCCCCATTGAACATATTCTTGGGCGTTGTGGGCGATGCCTTCGGTGACTCCGGCGTTGATCAGCATCGTGTAGCTATTGCGGGCGGCGAATTGTTCGCCCACTCTCGTGACTAAGGGGATGCCCATCCAGAGGGTTTCCATGGTTGTGGTTGCGCCGTTGTAGGGGTAGGTGTCTAAAACCACATCGGCGATGAGCATATTGGCGCGGTGGGTGGCTTCGCTGTAGTCTACGGCGAGGAATTTGAGGCGATCGCGCTCTACGCCTACTTCATCGGCAAGGTTTAAAAAGGCGCGTTCCATGTCTTCGGTGTCGTTGGAGCCTTTGATCAGAAAATAGCTCCCCGGTACGGCTTTGATGATTTCTAATTGGAGGCGCATGGTATCGGGGTGGCGTTTATAGCCTTTTTGGACGCTGTAGTAGGCGATCGCCTCTGGTGGTACGCCTAAATCTTCGCGGCGCAAGGTGGGCAAGCCGACTTCAAAGCCATCGCAGGCAATATAACTCTGGGGCAATCGGACAATTTTTTCCTGGTAATAATCCTGAGCATTGGCGGGTAAGACATGATCATCGGCAATAAAATAATCAATGGTGGGAATCCCGGACGCATCCCAACCCAACCAAGTAACCTGAATGGGAGCAGGTTTGAGCATCACAGTACTACAGGCAGTATCAATCGTAATGCTATCAAGTTCCATGAGAATATCAATTTCATCTGCAAAAATCGCCTCAGATAAAGCATTAGTATCTAAAGATTTAACAGCCTTATGAGTTTGATTAACATACCAATCTTGAAGCGGTTCATAGTTGTCAGGTTTGGTGATTAAATAAAGATAAATTTCGTAGCGTTCATGATCATGGTGTTGAAATAAAGACCTTGCTAACCAGCCCACCGAATGCTGCCGTAAACAAAATGACAGATAACCAATCCTTATTTTCCGAGCATTATCGCGATTTTCAAGCCGTTGCTGATGGCCCTTTTGGTAGCGATCTAAGCGTTGTTGAGTATTAACTTTTGTATTTTCATAACACAATTGGGCAATCTGGTTTTGCATTTGGCGATTTTGCTCAGGACGATCCGCAAAATAAGGGGCAAAAAAGTAGCTATTAAAAAGATTGGAAACTTGAAATAGGGTTAAATCCAAGGGAGCTTCGGCAATAATTTGCGTTAATAACTGTTGATGGGTTGCAAAAACTTGGCAGCTTTCTTGCCATCGGCCGCCGGTCACAATTAGCGACTTCATCAAGGTTTTATGGGCATCAATTTGATCAGCTAATTCAGTAACATAGTTCAGGTAGCGATAAGCAGCATCAATGCCTTTCGCATATTGATCAGAGTCTTGATAAAAACAGGGCAAATAACCTATCAATTCGCGGTGCTTAGGATCAATTGCTAGTCCAAGTTCACAAAACTGCGCTGCTAGTTCAGGCTGACGTTTAACATAGGCTAAATCGACAACATGGCGTAAAATTAAACGGGTAAAACTATCAACGGCTTCAGATCCTTTAATGCAATCCAAAGATAAATTTAGTAATTTTAACGTTTGCGGATTACAACTATCCTGGTGAAAAAGTTCTGAAAGAATACTGTTTAAAAGCTGAAGATCGAGGGGTTGAGGGGAATCTCCCCAGCTTTCGAGAAATTGAGTTAAATCCTCTGGCTCATAGGTTTCGGTCTGTAATCGCAGTCGTAAATAATGGCCAGCGTTAATGGTCAAATCGGGGGCAAGTTCTTGAATTTGTTGCCGGACTTGTAAGGCTTGCTGGATTTGGGCCATCGTTTCTTGGCTTTGGGCCGTGGCTTCGAGAAATGTTAAAAGTTCTTCGGGATCTGGCTCTACCCCGGCCGCATCACAAGCTAACATCCCCATAAGCCAAGTGGATTGGGCTTCAGCGGCCTGGCTATTCAGCAGCAAACTTAACCCCAACGCCCAGTAGTAACCTTGTTGCCCTGGTTCTGCTTGAATCAATTGCTCCCAGAGGGGAATCGCGAACTGATGTTGACCTTGGGCATCATAAGCTTGAGCTTGGTTTTCTAAAGAAGTCATATTGAACAACAAATGCAAGGCGGGCTGTTGGGATCATGATTCTGAAAAACAACCCCCCCTAATTAGGGAGGGTTCAAAATTTAGCTATAGGGCTAGGGCCTAATTATGGATTCTCACAAGCCTAACCCGAAAGCCTAAATAGACTATAGCTCTATGTGCCTAAACTCTTCCAACCTGTGGCACTATCACCACCACCGCCATTCAAACCGGTTTGAGCGGTGCAATCAACAACACCGTTGGCATCCTGTTTGGGTTTTTCAAACGTCCAAGCGGTCTGACCATTCCAAGCCTTCTTCGATTCACACACGGCAATCTGGGTGGTCACTTCTGAAGAAGCTGTATTATTGATGTCCGAAAAACCGGTGGCGGCAATGGCAATGTATCCTTTTAGAGCTTGGACATTAGGCACAGCATAAATGTTTACGCTTTGCCATTTATCAGTTGCCACACCACCATTGTTCGGGAGTGGCACAGCAGTCGCGTCCTTAATCACATAGGTATAGTTAACAGTCTGGGTTTTGAGACCTAAGCCCAGCTTGACGATATCTGTACTAAAGGAGCCTGCTTCCAGTTGGTAGGCTTGCATCCCCCGTGCGATGGAGCCGACGTTGTTCCGGGCTTCAGACTGCTTGGCTTTGTTGGCTTGACCCAGCAGAGACGGGAGGGCGATCGCTGCCAAAATCCCGATGATGATGATAACCACGAGCAGCTCGATCAGGGTGAAACCCTCATCTTCCTTGCGGTTGCTGTTGAGATACTGTAAAAATTTGGCTTGAAATTCAGGCTTCATAATCCTCTTCCTTTAATGCTTCTGGAGGTTCTATCCGTAAGATACCCAGATCCACACCCTACTCTATCATCACCCCTCCCTTTTTTTAGGGGCAGTCCAAAAGGATGTAGGTTCCGGCTTCCAGATTCCGCAGTGCCGCCTGAACGATCACAAAGGCTGCGTCGAAGGGAACTGGCTCTAAGGTTTCGGGATCTACTGGGTGGAGGGTTTGCCAGCGGTTCACCAGTTCGAGAACGGTTTGGGGCTGTTCGAGCAGCGGCACAAACAGAGCAGCAGACATGGTGGCATCGACGAGGGTGGAGAGGCCTAGCCCTGGCATGAAACGGCTAATTTCAAAAGGATTGAGGATTTTAATACAGTGGTAGAGGTGTTCGCGAAACGGCTCTGTTTTGAATTGGGGGTGGAGATAAGCTGTCGCTCCTTGCCAAATTTCATCTGTCCATTCACTAACCGGGCGGGGATCAGGGCGAGATCGCGGATGACCACACCACAGATCAATCAGACGGTTGATGGGGTGAAAGAGTTCAACGAGGGCCAATTGATCTTCATCGCTGGCTTCGGGCAACGTCATTGCCCAAAAAACAGGTAAATTTTCTGGTTCTTTAAACAGGTTGTAAATATCCCACTTACGCCATTCAACCATGCTAAAAAATTCAAGATCTGATGTATTTAGAAAGCTAAACATCTCAGGAACAGAAAATCCGCGATCGCCCACTAATAGATGATTGGCTAAAATTGACTCATCGGGGCAATCCTTCTCATTCCACCCACTAACCTGCTTGAGCAAAATATTATCCCGCATGGCGTTGAACGTGTCCCGAACAATGCCAATTTCTGTTTCTTCAGGGTTACTGTCCATCAGTCCCATGCGCTTGAATGCTGTCTGTGATCGCAGCATCGTGCTACGACCATAGGTGCTATGGAGATTGACTCGCAGAATTCCCCCTGGCTTCAAAACGGCTTTTAAGGCTTGTAAGCCCGTAACTTGACTATCCAATAAATACAGGACTTCATCGCAATTGATGTAATCAAATGTCATCCCCAATTGCGCTAACTCTTCTAAGGGCATAACGTGAAATTGACCATTGGTGACACCGTGGTATTCCAAACGTTTCTGGGCAAATTCCACAGATTCTGCTGAAATATCAACGCTGATGACTTTTGCACCTGGGTTAGCTTGGGCAAGAGCCAATGCCTTTAGCCCCGTCCCACAGCCAGCATCTAAAATCAATTTACCCTCAGTGTTGATGACCCTGCCATGACAGCGATAGAATGCCGTTGTTAAGCTGTGAAGATAGAGAGTATCAGGCTGGTCTTTGTAAGATTTCTCAACGGGGATATTGGGATAGGGGCAGTGGTCGAATTGGCGGCGGATGCGTTCGAGGAATTCAGGATCGGGGACTGACATAGAAAATTCTGGATGTGTCTGGGTGTATTCTAGCGAATCGGTAGCGATGATCTAAGCTTAATCCCCGTATGGCAAAATCAGAAAGACCAAGTTTCAACAAAGGTTATGGGCAAAACCAGGGGGGCGATCGCCGCCGGCCATTCACACACCGCCGCCGCCGGCCAAACCATCTTTGACCAAGGGGGCAACGCCTTTGATGCGATCGCCGCCGCCATCCTCACCTCCTTTGTCGTCGAACCCACCCTCACCTCCGCCGCTGGAGGCGGCTTCTGCCTCGCCCATCCCGTCGAACGGCCGCCCGTCTTATACGACTTCTTCACCCAAACCCCCCGAGAGAGCAAACCCCTAGCGGATTTGGATTTCTATGAAATGGCCGTCAACTTTGGCGATGCCGTCCAAGCCTTCCATGTCGGCCTAGGAGCCATGGCCACACCGGGAAATTTAGCAGGCGTGTGGACAATACAGCAAGAATTGGGGCGGTTGCCCTTTCAAGACGTAGCCCAACCCGCCATCGAAGCCGCCCGGTATGGCGTTCCCGTCAGCGCCTTTCAGGATTTTTGTATCAATACCGTCCTCGCCCCCATTTTGCAGGCCCGGGAAGAATGCCGCCGCATCTACGCCCCCCAAGGGCAGCTATTGCGTGAAGGGGAAATATTCCTCCAACAGGATTTTGCCAATACGTTGGAGGCCATTACCCACCAAGGCATTGATCTACTCTATGGCGGCGAGATTGGAGCGCAATTCGTGGCAGACTGTGCCGCCGGAGGCGGTTATTTAACTATGGCAGATTTAACCCATTACCAAGTCATCCGCCGCCCACCCCTCCGCTTTCACTATCGCGGCCAAACCCTCCTCACCAACCCACCCCCCAGTTCCGGCGGCGCATTGCTCGCCTTTACCCTCCAATTGTTGGCCCAAGTGGACTTAGGGGCGATGCCTTGGGGAAGTACCAGCCATCTTGATGCACTCATTCAAGCCATGCAGTTAACCAACCAAGCCAGAAGCCATGGCTACGATGCCCACATCCATGATCCCGACATTGCCAGCCAATTTTTAGGAGACGACCATCTCGCTCCCTATCTAGAAGCCATGGCCAACGGTTTAAATAAATGGGGCAGCACCACCCATGTCAGCGTCATCGATGAATGGGGCAATGCCGCCAGCGCCACCACCTCCAACGGCGAAGGCTCCGGCTATGTCATCCCCAACACCGGCATCATGGTCAACAATATGCTAGGAGAAGCGGATTTAAACCCCCAAGGCTTCCACCAATGGCAGCGAGATCGCCGCCTCTCATCAATGATGGCCCCGACGATGATCCTTCAAGGCGGTCAACCCGTACAGGTGTTGGGTTCTGGGGGATCAAACCGGATTCGCACCGTCTTAACCCAGGTGATTGCCAATGTGTTGGATTTTGGCATGAGTATGGAAGAGGCGATCGCCCGTCCCCGTCTCCATTGGGAGGCAGATTTACTCAACCTTGAACCGGGTTTAGGGGCGGGGATGGATTTAGCCCCCCAGGTTTTGCAATGGCAGGCTCAAAATATGTTTTTTGGCGGTGTCCATGGCGTAGAGCGGGATGGACAGGGGGGATTCCGAGGCGGGGGCGATCGCCGTCGAGGTGGGGCATTTTTATCGCCTTAACAGCAAAATCTTGCCATAATAGAGCAAACAGCCCAACACCTGTACTATGACCCTCTCCACCCATCGCCCCGTTCTTTATCCCGATTCTGATGGTCAACCGATGGCAGACAATACCCGCCAATTCCAATGGATTGTCCTGATTAAAGAAAATTTAGAATGTTGTTTTGCCGATCAGCCCGATGTGTTTGTGGCGGGGGATCTCCTGTGGTATCCGGTGGAAGGGAAGCCGAAGATTCGGGTGGCTCCTGATGTTTTTGTCGTGTTTGGTCGGCCGAAAGGGGATCGTGGTTCCTATCATCAGTGGGAGGAGGGCAATATTGCCCCTCAGGTGGTGTTTGAGATTCTTTCACCGGGCAATCGCCTTCAGGAAATGATCCAAAAACAGCAGTTTTATCAACGCTATGGCGTGGAGGAATACTACATTTACGATCCCGATCATCATCAATTTGCGGGTTTACAACAGGTCGATGGGGAATTGGTGGAGATTGAGGAAATCGCCCATTGGACAAGTCCCCGGTTGGGAATTCATTTCGAGTTCACGCCAGAATCGTTAACAATTTATCGCCCCGATGGGGAACGGTTCCTAACGACGATTGAACTGGCAACAGAGCGAGCCACCGCCCAAGCCGAAGCAGCAACGGAGCGACAACGGGCGGAATTAGAAAGCCAACGGGCTGATTCAGAGCGGGAAAGGGCTGATTCGGAGCGCGAACGGGCCGATTCGGAACGGGAACGGGCGGAACGATTGGCGGCGCAGTTGCGATCGCTGGGGATTGAGCCGGAGTAGGGCCAGGCTTTTGTTGAGGATGCCGGGCTATGATGGGAAAAAATTGGGTTTTATGGGATGGAGGGCCAAGATGAAAACATTGCCTCTGATTGCATCAATTACTTTAGAGTTACCGCCATTGTCGAGAATGGCGGTGGATGAGCTTTATCATTTTTTACAGTATTTGCAGTTTAAGCATGATTTAGATTTGGAGTCAATTTTAGAGAGTTTGGAGGATGAGATGGATGGGTTTGATGGGGAGGTTTCC
>JAABSU010000163.1 GCA_011390265.1 Spirulina sp. | reverse complement strand
CGCTTAGGAAGCCATCTAGCTCCCCCGGTGCTAAATAATCATCAAGGGGACGCAGCCAACCGGCAGCGGCAAATTTCGGAATCCAGGCAATATCTGCGTAGATTAGATCGTAGGGGGAATCGCCCAAGAGGAAGGCGGAAGTATAGAGATCTTCGACCAAATTGGTATCGTTGGGCCCTGCGACAATTTCGAGGGTAATATCAGGATTTTGACGCTCAAAATCGGCCTTCAGGGGTTGCCATTGTTGGGCTTCTAAGGCCTGCATCATCACCCGGATTTTAACCGGTTCTTGGCCCAAAACAGGGGTAGAGAGGCTTTGAATTAAGCCAAAAATGACGAGTCCGACCGTCAGCCAACGTAGCCACGCCGGGAGTTTAACGGGAAATTTTAAATTCACCACGGGTATTGTTTAAGAACAATAAACAGCCACCATGTAGCGGGCTTACCCTATGGATTGAGATCATTTCAATCGTCGAAAGCTGTCTGAACACTTCATTGCTCAGACGATCACAACTCAAATTATCATCGCTAGGGTTTGGCCCTATGGCTTTGTTTTGGCCCTACCCTAACGCAGGTTAGTCAAAAATCCCACACAATACAGATATTCTCAACAAAATTTAATAGGGGATCCCTCCCCCACTCCCCTTAAACAGGGAGGCGCTCTAAATGTCGTGCCGTGGCATGGGCTTGGGACGGCTCTGCCGCTCGTCCAGGGTAGGGGCGAAAAATTTTTCGCCCCTACCCTTTTAAAAATAATTCTCGATAGTGTTGACATCTATTCGCAATAAGTGCATAATCAATATCGTGTTCTCCTCTCTGTTATGGATTCAGCAAGTGGGACGGGTGCTTTGCATCTTGTCCCCCTTTTTATGTCTGGGGGTTGGAGATTTGAGCCGTTTAAGCATTAAAGGGCGGGGATTGGGGGGCGATCGCCTTCTGCTCCTCTGCGGTCAATGGTAGGCTAGAGGGGAATCCGTCTCACCTTGCCATTCTTTCCCTCCTTAATATCAACGCAGATGACTGCAATCACAAATAATTCTCAACAAGGCTCGACCAAAACCTACGATGCGATCGTCATTGGCTCCGGCATCGGCGGCCTCGTCACCGCGACCCAATTGGCAGCGAAAGGACTTCAGGTTTTGGTGTTAGAACGCTACCTGATACCGGGGGGGAGTGCGGGGTATTTTGAGCGGGAGGGCTACCGCTTTGATGTGGGGGCCTCGATGATTTTCGGCTTTGGTAGCGAGGGCACGACAAATTTACTGACCCGCGCCCTCGCAGCGGTGGGCCAAGAAATCGAAACCATCCCCGACGCTTCCCAAATCCATTACCACCTCCCCAAAGGTTTAGATCTGAAAGTTCATCGGGACTATGAGCAGTTTTTAGCAGCATTGGGCGATCGCTTCCCTGCGGAACGAGAAGGGATCCGTAAATTTTACGATGAATGTTGGGCGGTGTTTAACTGTCTCAATGTGATGGAGTTGCTTTCTTTGGAGGAATTGGGCTATTTGTTCCGGGTGTTTTTTCAGCATCCCTTGGCCTGTTTGGGGTTGGTGAAGTATCTACCCCAAAATGCCGGGGATATTGCCCGCCGCCACATCCGCGACCCGGAACTGCTGAAATTTATTGATATGGAATGTTATTGCTGGTCGGTGGTGCCGGCGGATCAAACGCCGATGATTAATGCGGGGATGGTGTTTAGCGATCGCCATTACGGCGGCATCAACTACCCCAAGGGCGGCGTAGGCCAGATTGCTGCGAAATTAGTCACGGGCTTGGAGCAGGCGGGGGGCGAAATTCGCTATAAGGCGCGGGTGACGGAAATCGTGATCGAAGAGGGGAAAGCGGTGGGCGTGAAGTTAGCCAATGGCGAAACCCTGAAAGCACGGCGGATCATTTCCAATGCTACCCGCTGGGATACGTTTGAGAAACTATTACCCCCGGCGGATCTGCCCAAGAGTGAACGCCGTTGGCAAGAGCGCTATCAAAAATCCCCCAGTTTCCTCAGTTTACATCTCGGGGTTAAGGCGGATCTATTACCCCCTGAGACGGAATGCCATCATATTTTGTTGGAGGATTGGCAGGAAATGGAAGCACCGGAGGGAACGATCTTCGTTTCGATTCCGACGCTTCTCGATCCCAGCCTCGCCCCCCCGGGCTATCACATCATCCACACGTTTACCCCCAGTTGGATCAGTGATTGGGAGGGGTTGAGTGCGAAGGATTATGCGAAGAAGAAGGAAGAAGCGGGCGATCGCCTCATCGCCCGTTTAGAGGCGATCTTCCCCGGTATTGGCTCAGCCTTGGATTATCAAGAAATCGGCACAGCCCGCACCCATCGCCGTTTCCTCGGCCGCGATGACGGCACCTACGGCCCCATCCCCCGCCGCAAACTTTTGGGGTTATTGGGAATGCCTTTCAACCGCACCGCCATTCCGGGCCTCTATTGTGTGGGGGATAGCACATTTCCGGGCCAGGGCTTAAATGCGGTGGCGTTTTCTGGGTTTGCCTGTGCCCATCGGGTGGGGGTGGATTTGGGGGTTTAGGCAATGGGGAACGGGCAACGGTAATCTCGTCGCATCACAATCCGCCAAGAACTGAAGTTCTTGGCTCATAGCGAAAGTGGGCTGAAGCCCACTGTGGAACCCGTTTTAACGGGTTTTTGCTCTGAGGCGGGGATTTCAATCTCCGACGGACTGGGGGGAACCGCTGCAATGCCCAGCGTTACCATGCAGTATTTTTTTGAGTGGAGGCAGAGCCTCCGGGGGGCGTTACTTGGCAGAGCCAAGTAACGAGGGTTTGATTAACCCAAGACCCAATTCACCAAGGTGCGGACGGGGTAGCCGGTGGCTCCGGCGTTGTTTACGCCGCTTTCTTTATCCGCCCAAACCGGGCCGGCAATATCCAGGTGCGCCCAAGGGGTTTTCTCTACAAACTGCTTGAGGAAAAGGGCGGCGGTGATTGACCCACCGGGACGGGGGCCGGTGTTTTTCATGTCTGCAATGGGGGATTTTAAGCCCTCGAAATATTGGTCTTCCAGGGGCATTTCCCAGAACTGTTCGCCCGCCTGTTCCGCTGCGGCTTTTAGTTGGGCTGCTAGGTCGGCATCCGTAGACCAGAGGCCGCCAATTTGATCCCCCAGGGCCACCACACAGGCCCCCGTGAGCGTCGCCAGATCAACGATCGCCTCCACTTCCAACTTCTCCGCAAATACAAGAGCATCGGCAAGGGTGAGCCGGCCTTCCGCGTCGGTATTGTTGACCTCAATGGTTTTGCCATTGGAAGCGGTGAGGATATCCCCCGGCCGCATCGCCCGGCCGCTGACCATATTTTCCGTGGCGGCGCTGATGAAATGCACCTCCACATCGGGTTTCAGTTGGGCGATCGCCTTTGCTGCCCCCAACGTCGCCCCCGCTCCCCCCATATCCATCTTCATCGTTTCAATGCCACCGGCCACCTTCAAATTTAAACCGCCGGAATCAAAGGTTAAACCCTTACCAACGATCGCCACCTTGCGGCGGGGGGTTCCTGTGGGTTTATAGGTGAGGTGGATAAATTTCGGGGGCAGTTCTGAAGCTTTTGCTACCCCTAAAAAGGAACCCATGCCCAACGCTTCACAGTCTGCCTGTTCGAGAATTTCCAATTCTAAGCCGTATTCCTGGGCTAGGTTTTGGGCGGTTTCAGCGAGGGTAATCGCCGTTACGCTGTTGGGGGGAGCCGCTACTAATTCACGGGCGAGGATCACCCCTTGGGCGATCGCCTCCCCTTGGGCTACCCCTGCCTCCACATCTTCTAGGCCCAAAAGATCCACTGTTGCTAACAAAGCCCCTTGATCCTCAGGCTTGGATTTAAAGCGATTATCGAGATGGAGGGCGAGATGGAGGCCTTCCGTGAGCATTTGGGCCATTTGCGCCCCGGTGCCGATGGGGGGAATTTGAATGGCCAGGGTTTTCAGCTTCTGCTGTTTGACGATGCGGGCCATCAAGGCCGCTGTTGTGCGCAACGTATTGAGCCGATAATCCTTTTCTTCTCCTAAACCCAACAGGATAATTTTTCGCACGGGGCTATGGGTTCCGACGCGGGTGACGGCAGTGCTCCCTGCCTTCCCTGTGAATTCGGTTTCGCTGATCAGTTCCGCGATCGTGCCATCGAGACGGTCATTGAGGGCAGCCAAGTCCCCGGTGAGGGGGGTTGTGATCCCGGCAAAGCAGGCGATCGCCAACCCCTCACCACACCAATCTAGGGGCGTTGTTGCAACGGTATTAATTTCCATCGTTTGGACTCTGCTGATGTGCTTTTTCCCATTGTGGAGCATTTTGAGGCGTGGATTCTGCTCCCTAGGCGTAGATCACGATGAAAATATTAAATTGAGTTAACATTTGGCAACTATCATTTACAATAACATTCAATCAGCCATAGGGTTGTGATCTCGACTGTTTTTGAGCCGTCGCCCCCGCAGCCCCTCCCTGTTGTATATCGGATTTCAATGCTTAGGGCCGCGCTTTGGTAGACACCCATCCTTCTATTCCCAATGCTTCTCTTGCTGCTGTATCCCAGACTGAACTGACGGATATTCAGACCAAGCTGAAGCAACAGCAGGTACTTGCTCAGCAGTTGGCCGCTCAACTGGCTCAGGTGCAGGCGGAACTGGCCAGCCTACAAACCCAGTTTGAGCAACGCCTCGAAGCGGCGATCGCCGAATATAGTTTGGACTGTCAAGTCCGTTGTGCTCAAACAGTCGTGCAACAGGGATCCCAGTCTGTCGAAACCTTGCGCACCCTCTGGACGATGGAGCAGGTGCAAATTCAGCGGGATCACAACGGGGCTTTAGGTAAGGAGAAAGAACTAAGCGAACTCAAATCTCGGATGATCCGCACAATTTCCCATGAGTATCGCACCCCCCTAACAGTGATTTCCCTCGCGGCGGAATCCCTCGCCCATCAATATTCTCGCCTCAACAACAAACAACGCCAGAACTGTTTTCAACAGATCTGCCGCGCCACACAACACATGAATAAGTTGATTAATGAGGTGTTATGGGTGAGTCAGGCGGAAGCGGGGGAAATTGAGGCGATCGCCCAACCGGTGAATTTAATCCAGATCTGCCGCCACAGTATTGATGAGTTGGCGATTCTCCGTCCAGAGGATGGGGTACGCATTCACTTTCACCCCCAAGGGACGGATTTAGAAGCGGATCTCGATCCCATCTTGGTGCAGCAAATTTTCACCCATCTGCTCACCAATGCGCTGAAATACTCCGCCCCTGATCAAGCGGTGCAGTTCACCGCCACCCTCACCCCAGACCAGGGGGTGTTTACCGTTACCGATCACGGCATTGGCATCCCCCCAGAGGATTGGCCCCATTTGTTCGACTGCTTCCATCGGGCCGGGAATGTGGGGACAATTCCGGGAACGGGGTTGGGGCTGGCGATCGCCCGTAAATGTGTCGAACTCCTGGGGGGTGAAATTGAATTTAAATCCAACCTGGGGATCGGCAGTTGTTTTACCGTTAGCCTCCCCCGTCGTTTGCCTGCCTAGCGGTTATAGCGCTGGGTCAGTTCCCGAAGGCGAGCCGCTAGATCCCCCGTCAACTGCTCGCTACTGCGGTAGCGCCATCGCCAGTTCCCCGCATTGACGCTGGGATCATTCATCCGACCTCGGCCATCGAGATCCAGCAGATCCTGGAGGGAGAGAATGGCTTGATTGGCCACCGAGGCCAGGGCCATTTCCATCAAGCGCCAATGCACCGCCTCCACCTGTTCCGGATCCCCATAGCCTAAATAACGGGCCAAATTTTGCCGCTCCGTTGCCGTTGCTTCTGCCCACCAACCGAGGGTGGTGTTGTTGTCGTGGGTGCCGGGATAAACCACACAGTTACGGCCGTAATTATGGGGGAGGTAGGGATTTTTAGCATCTTCCCCAAAGGCAAATTGGAGAATCTTCATGCCGGGAAAATCAAAGCGATCGCGCAGGGCCTCCACGGGTGGCGTAATAATCCCCAAATCCTCCGCCATGACGGGCAAATGGCCCAACCGATGGCCCAGGGTTTGAAAAAATGCTTCCCCCGGTGCGGGAATCCATTCGCCATTGAGGGCAGTGGTATCCTGACCCGGCACTTGCCAATAGGCTTCAAATCCCCGGAAATGGTCAATGCGCACCAAGTCCACATAGAGGAGCGTCGCCCGGAAGCGATCGACCCACCAGGTGAAATCTCGTTGCTCCATTTTTTCCCAGTCATAGACGGGATTGCCCCACAGTTGCCCCGTGGCACTGAAGTAGTCCGGCGGTACACCGGCACGGTAGGCGGGGGCGAGGGTTTCGGGATCGAGTTTAAAGATTTCTCGGTTGGCCCATACGTCGGCGCTGTGTTCACAGACATAGATGGACACATCACCGATGATTTCAATGCCGCGATCGTTGGCATAGGTGCGTAAACTGCGCCACTGCTCGAAAAATTGGAATTGGAGAAATTGATGGTAGGTGATGCGATCCGCCAATTCCACTTTTTTCGCCGCCAAGGCCGCGGGTTCCCGACGGGCTAGGGCCGACTCCCATTGATACCACATCAAATCTGGGTGCTGTTCATGAATGGCAATAAACAGGACGTAATCGTCTAGCCACCAAGCTTGCTCTTGGCAAAACTGCTCAAAGGCGGGGCTGGGGGAAAACTGTTGATAGGCCTGCTCTAAATAGCGGGTTTTGTGGGCAATGACCCGATCAAAATCCACCCGTTCCGGATCTACATCCCCCAAGGGTTCTAACTCTGCTGGATTGAGTAATCCGGCTTGGGCGAGGTGATCGAGGCTAATCATCAAGGGATTCCCCGCAAACGCACTGTAGTTCATCGTGTAGGGGGAATGCTCGTAGCCGGTGGGGCCGAGGGGCAAGATCTGCCACAGTTTTTGACCGCTGGCGACGAGAAAATCAATGAAATCGTAGGCAGCTTGGCCTAAATCCCCAATGCCATAGGGGCCGGGTAAGGAGGTGGGGTGCAATAAAATGCCGCTAGCGCGAGGGAATGCCATGGGCCGTCAATTTATGAGGTGTTCATTGCTCAATGTAGCGAAATCTGCACAAGGATCTCCTTAAAAAACAGGGCAATCTAAACTTCCCTTAATTGCGATTAAGTAAAAAAAACCGGGCATTGCCCGGTTCAAAGATGTTAAAGGAAGAGGATTAGTGAGTCCAGTGTGGGTTAGAAACGATAGCCAACACCTGCTTGGAAACTCAGGGCATCAGCCTTACTATCTTGGTAGGCATCGATACCCCATTTGCCATCGGTATAGACCATGAAGTTTTCGCCAATGGCAGATTCTGCACCGATCGTCACCACAGCGGCATTGCGGTTACCGAGGGGGCTGGGCCGACCTTCAGATTCTACGAAGGAGTAACCAGCACCCAGATAAAGGTTGGTGTTATTGGCAATGCCGAGATCATAGGAAACCATGGGCATAATCGCGGTGGTTTCTTTGCCGAACAGGATG
Source organism: Spirulina sp. (assembly GCA_011390265.1). Taxonomy (GTDB): domain Bacteria; phylum Cyanobacteriota; class Cyanobacteriia; order Cyanobacteriales; family Spirulinaceae; genus Spirulina. The sequence continues at coordinate 1,040 of JAABSU010000163.1, read as the reverse complement.
GCACCCCGCACAGAAACTGGTGTGTTTTCAATTTGGTAGCGACCTTGGATATTCCCACCTAAGTTAGCCGCATCGCCATTCTGGCCGCCGTTGGTGACGTTGGCCGATACCCCTGCGCCGATATAGGCGGCATCTGTACCCCGTTGTGTAGATTGGGCTTGGGCCAGGTCACTTGAGAAGAGAATAGAGGTGACAGCAGCGAGGAGAGCGGTGGAGTGGAAGAGGATGTTTTTCATGGGTTGGATCTCCAGATCGGTTGGGATTAACTTTCAAATCCTGATGGATTCGAGATAGCTACAATGACCAGGAGGTCAAAGGAAGGTTCCTCACATTGCTCTTTTACCGGCCACTTTTAGAACTGGTACAAATTATCAGGAAATCTCTCGATCGCACGATATTTTAAAATAGCTCCCCGATCTAAAAATGTATTTTCTGATTGATGATATTGGCTCGTTTTAGTTGAATATCAAGCGATAAAATTATAGTGCTATTCCCCATGGGCCAATGGCATAATTGTCCCTACCAGAGGGGATCTGTATAAAGATTGATCTTCACCACCGGTTGACCGGCAGGAATTGCAGAAATACAGGCACAAATGGGCGTACCGTCTGCTAATTCGACTTCGCAGGCGTGGCAAGTCCCCATTAAACAGCCGGTGGGAATCGTAATGCCGGCCCGGGCGGCTACGGCTAACATCGGTTCACCGGCTTCGGCTTCTACGGTGATACCATCGGGGAGAAATTCAACTTTGACCATGGGAATTTTTCAACGAGTCGCTAGGCCGGATCATAACAGGTTGCGGAGATGGGGTTAGGTGGAAACAGTTGAGGTACAGGGGTTAATTTTGGCGGGGGGCAAGAGTTCCCGGATGGGGTCGGATAAAGCTTTGAAACGGTGGCGGGGGGTTCCTTTGCTGTTGCGGGTTTATCAGGCGATCGCCCCCGTGGTGGTGCAGGTGTCAATCCTCACCCCTGGGCCGGAACGCTACAGCGAAATTTTACCCCCTGATTGCCAGGGCTTGCGAGAATTAGAACCCCAAA
>JAABSU010000162.1 GCA_011390265.1 Spirulina sp. | reverse complement strand
TCGTGATGGGGTTCCACCCCGTCACGCTCTACCAGAGGCTCTGCCTCCCAGAAGGCGGCAGAGCCGCCAAAATCCATGCCATGGGCCTAGCCATGGCAGAAGGTTGATCGGGCTAGGGATATTAGAGGCTGGCGAGGACGCGGATCAGTTGATCCATTTCTGCCGGGAGGGTGAGGTAATGGACACAGGCCCGCACACAGTCGGGGCTGATGATCGTGCGGAGATAAAACCCTTGCTGTTCCAACGCTTGCACTAATTGCTTGTGGGGAATATCCGCATTGAGGCGGAACGAAACCAGCCCCGCATCGGGGGGACTATTGCGTAAACATTGCACCTTGGGCAGGAGCGATAGACCTTGCCAGAGGTATTCGGCATTTTTTTGGATTTGGAGCGATCGCTCTTGGGCCGTGCCCCATTTGCCATGGGTGGCGATCGCCGCCCGCAACCCCGCATAGAGGGGATAGGCCGACGTAGCCACCTCAAACCGCATCCCATTGGGCTTCCACCCCATCGGCATCCCTGTACTATCCATATTGATACTGCGCCAGCCGATAAATGTGGGGGAAAGGCTTTCCAGGGCCTCGGGCCGCACAAATAAACCTCCCACCCCCGCCGGCCCACAAAGCCACTTATGGCCCGTAAAGGCATAGAAATCCGCCCCCAAAGCCATCAAATCCAAAGGCATCGACCCCACAGATTGGGCCGCATCCACTAAAACCTGAACGGGGTGCTCGCGGCTATGGCAAATCTCGACAATTTCCGCCAAGGGCAAAATTTGCCCCGTATTCCAGAGCAAATGGGACACCACCACTAACCGGGTTTGGGGCTGCAAATGCTGCTCAATCACCACCGCCGGATTGCCCCGGTTCAACGTCGCCATAATCGGGCAAGTGGACACCCGCACCTCAAACCGGCGGGCAATTTCCTTAATAATCGCAATCACCCCCGGATGCTCGCAATCGGTGATCAGGATATGATCCCCCGCCTGCCAGGGAATCCCCCACAGGGCAATATTGCACCCCGCCGTCACATTTTCCGTCAGCGTAATTGTATCGGGATGCGCCCCCAACTCCTGACCAAAGGCGGCCCGCATTGCCGCCCCCTCCTGCACCACCCAATCATTGACTTTGGTTGAAAAAGGCCCCTGCTGTTGGACATATTCATAGGCGCGATAGATCGCCTCCATGGCGGCCTTGGGCATTGTCCCCTGGCCCCCAAAGTTGAAATAAGCCTTATTCACTAAACCGGGAAATTGTTGGCGATGATGTTGGAGGGGAGCCGGATCAGCAGGGTTCATAATGGGGGGATGGTCAATAGTTGATTAATCAGTATTCTTCAGTGTATCGGACGGGAGACCCCAACCCAGCAGATTAACCGGCGGGGAAGAGCCGCAGCAACAGCCCCCGCAACAGAAACAAAAAGAGCGCCGTGGCCCCAATCACAAGCACACCGACTCCGACGATGAGCAGGAGCAGAAACCAGCGATCGCCTTTCCGGGTTGGCAATCCATCCCCTAAATGGGCTTCGAGGAGTTGCAAATTTTTTGTATTGGCCTTCCAAGCAAAATCAAAGGCATCCCCCACCACCGGCACTGTCCCCAGGAAGGCATCCACAAGGAGATGAAGCACCATGCGGATCAGCGTCTCCTTCGGTGTGCCCAAGCGGTAGGCCTGCCAAACGATGTAAACCGAGAGGCTGAGGCTGAGATAGTCGCCAGCGGCGGGGATGAGGCTGAGGATGGGGTCAAGACCAAACCGCCAGGAGGTGCCGGGAATGGCGATCGCCTCATCCAGCAAGTTACTTAAGCGACGAATACCCGTGATATCGGGAATCTTGGGGGCCTTGGTATTGAGGCCCCCAGGCTGCACCGGCAAAGGATCGGGGGATTGGGTCATAGGACGAGAGCCGAAAGGCCGTGATACATTGAGCAATATTCCTCAACTATAAGGATAAAAGCTGTTTATGTTCACCCAGGCAAAACCCTTGACCGCTTCAGCATTACTGGCTCAACTCGATGCGATCGTCGAGGCCCACCACCTCCTCAAGCATCCGTTCTATCAACTTTGGAACGAAGGCAAACTCACCCTCAACGCCCTTCAGGAGTACGCCAAGGAGTACTACCACCAAGTCCATTACTTCCCCACCTACGTCAGCGCCACCCATGCGGCCTGCGATGATCTCCAGATCCGCCAAATGCTCCTGGAAAACTTGATCGAAGAAGAACGGGGCGCAAACCATCACCCGGAACTGTGGCTGCGTTTTGCTGAAGGTCTTGGTGTGGATCGCGATGCGGTGTTAAACCATGCCCCGGCCCAGGAAACCCAGGAATCTGTTCAAACGCTGAAAACCCTGGCCCGCGACGAAAATCCCGCCGTGGGGATGGCAGCCCTCTATGCCTATGAATCCCAAATTCCCGCCGTTTCAACGACGAAAATCGCGGGGTTGAAGGAATTTTATGGTATTGATGGCGAGGCCGCTTTGTCCTTCTTCCAAGTCCATGAAGCAGCGGATGAAATCCACAGCGACATGACCCGCCAAGCCTTGGCGAAGCTCTGCACCACCCCGGAAAGCCAAGCCGCTGCGGTGGAAGCAACGGCACAAGCGGTTAAGGCGTTAAATCTCCTCCTGGATGGGGTTTACGCCGCCCACTGCTAGGATAGGATCCCTTTGCCCCCCTAACCAGGGGGGCAATGGATTTTCTCTCCCCCCCTCAAAAACCCGGAAAACATTATCGCCCATTGGGAGAATGCACCACCCAGGCTAAAACCGGGTTATTTTGCTTGGCTATCAATGTTCTTTAAATTGCAATAAATAGCTGCGTAAACAATCAGGTGTATCCGCATACTGGGAAAGTCTAGATAAAATTTCTGGTTCTGCAATGGATAACTTTACTGGTCGTTTATTTTTAAAGTATTTTATATTTTTGTTTGCATCTTGTACAAGTTGAGCAATAAATTTTTGTAAAAATTCGATTTCAAATTTCCCTCTAAAGCTAAGTTGAGGATTGCTGAAATGTAATTCTTGTTTTTTGGCTTCAAGTTTTTCTGGTGGAATGATTGGAGTATCAGGAAAAATTTGCTGTATATCCTCAAGAGTGTATACATTTGAAACTCTTTCTAGCGTAATTGTAATATGCTTATGAACTGTAATTTTTGATAATTGAATATTACTGGAAATTTCTCGCTGACAAGCGATCCATACATTAAGGGTTTCAACTGCGTTATGAAATTCTTGTTGCCGATTTCTATAAAGATCAATACATTTCTGAAAGTCTTCATCTATTTCTGTTAAATCAAATTCTTCTTTGAGAATTGCAGAAAAGCAAGTTATGGAAGTATAAAAATTTTCGATGGAGTAACATGGAGTTTCGTAAATAGCTTGTAACCCTTGTTCAGCAATGCTTTTATCAAAATCTCTATCTATAAAATAGGCAAGTTTTGCTTGTTGGTAAAATGGCCTTGCTGAAATGTTTTCATAAACAGCTAAAACATTCTTTTTGCCGTTACACTTACATGGTTGATAATCTTTGATGCCGATAATGTTTTTTATCCTAACCCCATAATATGGGCTATCTTTGCCTTCAAAAAAGCAAAATAAATCCTCTGTTTTGTCGTTGTAGAGTCTTGAAAATTCTGTGAAGACAGCAGTAGCAGTTCTACGAGATTGCCTTAGTTGGTCAACAGACATTGATCACTCCTTGATAAAACTATCTAAATCATGAGCATTAAAATCAAGCTCATTATCAAAAATGAAAGGGGAATGGGTAACAGCAATTAAAAGTTTGCATTTCCCTGATCTTAAAATATCTGGTAGTAAAAGTCTTTGCCATTCGATAGATAATGAAAGCTCTGGCTCATCAAATAACACAATAAAATCTTGTGGGTTTTCTTCCAAGTATATTTTGGAGAAAATTGAAATAATCTGCTTTTCTCCAGAAGATAAATCCTTGAATTTGATGTGCCGATCATCGTTAAGCTGTTTGATGTATATTTTGACATTGACTTCATCATAAACTAATTGCTTTCTGCGAAGATATTGATTGCAAATTTTAACAAAATTCTTAATTGATTCATCCTTTTCTTTTTGTAGTTCATAAAGATTGAGTAGTTTAGACAAAAAATATACTAATTGATTATTGTCAGGATGATCAATTTCTTCAGAACTAACTAGATTTTCAATCTTTTTTCGATTTTCTGCAGAAATATTTTTGTCCCCTACTCGGCTTAAAATGATCTTTAATGTATCAGGCTGAAGATGCTGCCGCATTTCTGGTGTAACTTGCTCCTTGTCTACAAATTGGCTTAACATCTCACCCGTCACCTTGGAAAATAGATTTAGTGCAGAATCTTTGATCTCTTGTGTGATTTTATTGATTTTTTCGACAACATCATTCATGCCAAACTGAATCAGCCTTACTTCTGTTTCCAAAAGACTTTCATTGAATTTATCATCTTGATATCCCAAGTTGTTAAGATCTTCCTCAATTCTTCTATAAGTTGGAAAATACAAAGGGTACTCTTTTAAAGCATTTTTGATTTGACTTTTGATATTTTCACTCTTTTGATAATCGTAATCTTTATCTATAGAATCTAAAAGAATTGGTAACAAATCACCTTCTACTTTTGACTTTCTTCTCGCAAGCACTTCCAGCCTTCTGTCAATAGTATCATACGATGGGCCTTGTTGCCAGTGTCCCAGCAACCAACCTATTTCATTAGGATCAAGATAACCTTGCAACAAAGAAAAATTACCAGACTCAATAACTTCAAAACGTAGAGAGTTAAGTGCATCATTTCTTTGAATTTCGACAACTTCTCCTGATCTAAATTTTAGAACAATTGAGTCAAAATTAATGGTGCTCAATTTAGGAAAATTACATGAAATGCAATAATATAAAGCATTTAAAATTGTCGTCTTCCCTGCTCCATTTTCAGCAATTAAAATCATTGATTGCTTTTCAAACAGAATTTCTATATTTTTAAAGCCAAACAATCCATTGATTCTAAAACTTTTCAACGAGCTTGAGTTTAAAGACTCATTGCGAGGCATTGTTAGAATATCGCTATTCATAGAAATTTCTCCCATTGATGAATACCCCGGCCACAAGCAATGTGGCCGGGAAAGGAACTTAGGCGACAGTTGAGGGCTGTTGAGCTGCGAAGAACGTGGCCCGTAATTGTTCAGCGATTTGGGAGCCGGTAAGACCGAGATCAGTTTTGGATTGATCCGGCGTGGCATGATCCACCAAAATGTCCGGCACACCGAAACGTTTCACCGGCACATGAACATCATGATCCTGCAACGCTTCCAGCACCGCAGCACCAAAACCCCCAATTAAACAACCTTCTTCAATCGTCGCCACCTTGCCGATTTGACGGGCGAGGGGGGCGATTAATTCGGTATCGAGGGGCTTCACAAAACGGGCATTAATCACCGTCACGCCAATGCCATGCTCGCCCAACAATTCCGCCACTTGGAGCGCGGTTTGCACCATTGAGCCATAGCCCAACAACAGCAAATCATCCCCTTGGCGGAGAATTTCCCCTTTGCCAATTTCCAACGGTTCCCAACCATCTTCCATCAGCGGCACACCCACACCATTGCCGCGAGGATAACGCATGGCGATCGGGCCATCGGTGTAGTCCACCCCCGTAACCAGCATTTGCTGCAATTCCGCTTCATCTTTGGGGGCCATAATCACCAAGTTGGGCAGACAGCGCAGATAGGCAATGTCATACATCCCTTGGTGGGTGGGGCCATCGGCTCCGACAATACCGGCCCGATCTATACAGAAGAACACCGGCAGTTTTTGAATGCAAACATCATGGATCACCTGATCGTAGGCCCGTTGCAGGAATGTGGAATAAATGGCGACGACGGGGCGCACCCCTTCGCAGGCTAAACCGGCGGCCAGGGTAACGGCGTGTTGCTCGGCAATGCCCACATCAATATATTGTTTCGGCAGTTTTTGCTGGAGCTTATCCAGGCCCGTCCCCGTGGCCATAGCGGCGGTGATGCCGACGATTTTTGGGTTGTTGGTGGCGAGGGTGGTGAGGGTATGGGCGAAAACTTTGGAGTAGCTGGGGGGGGTGGGTTTGTTCTTGGGGTAGGCTTTGCCGGTTTTGAGGTCAAAGGGGGATTGGGCATGGTAGCCCACTTGGTCTTTTTCGGCGATCGCATAGCCTTTGCCCTTCGTCGTGGAGACATGAACGAGAACCGGCCCGTGCATTTTGTGGGCCTGATTGAAAGTGTCGATCAGTTCTTCGAGGTTGTGACCATCGACGGGGCCGAAGTATTTAAAGCCCAACTCTTCAATCACCGCCCCCACCTTGGGAACCGTGAGCCGCTTCATGCTTTCCTTGAGCCGCTCCATATCGGGGGTGAGGCTGTCGCCAAAGAAGGGGAGATGGCGCAGTTGCTCCTCAATGTTGGTGGAAAGGAACTGCATGGGGTCGGAGAGGCGGACTTTGTTGAGGTAGCGGGAAATGGCCCCGACGTTGGGGGAAATGGACATTTCATTGTCGTTGAGGACGACCATCAGGCGGGTATTGGGGAGGTGGCCCGCATGGTTAATTGCTTCTAAGGCCATCCCCCCGGTGAGGGAGCCATCACCGATGATGGCGACGGATTTGTAATCATCGCCGGCCAGGTCGCGGGCGATCGCCATCCCCAACGCCGCCGAAATACTCGTAGACGCATGGCCCGCCCCAAAATGATCAAAGCGGTTTTCACTGCGTTTGAGATATCCCGCCACGCCGTCTTTTTGGCGCAGCGTGTGGAAATCGTGGTAGCGGCCGGTGATCAATTTATGGGGATAGGCTTGGTGGCCCACATCCCACACCACCTTATCCCGATCCAAATCCAGGGTTTGGTACAGGGCGAGGGTCAATTCCACCACGCCCAAACCGGGGCCGAGGTGGCCACCGCTAGCGGCAATGGTTTCTAAATGTTTTTCGCGAATTTGGTGCGCAATTTCTTCCAGTTGCCGGATGGAGAGGCCGTGTAATTGGTTCGGATGGGTGACTTCGCTCAGATGCATAGGATTTAAGCTATGGGGGTTTTATCAAGGTTAATTAAGACTGTAGCGGGATTTATCCCCATTACAGGGGCAAAAATTCGGGTTTCGTTACAATTTCTTAATCAAGCCAGCGGTTGATCTCCCACCCCTGGCACATCATCAGACCGCATGATGCACCCGCCTCCTCCTGTTCAGGAATCCGCCCCTAAGTTTGGATAATCGGTATAGCCTTCCGGCCCGGCAGTGTAGAGCGTGGCAGCATCCACCTCGTTTAATGCTGCCCCCTGACGATACCGCGCCACTAAATCGGGGTTGGCAATGAAAGGCATACCGTAGGCGATCGCATCCCCCTCCCCATTCCGGATCGCCGCCGCGCCCAGTTCCGCATCATAGCCACCATTGAGGATAATATTGCCCTCATAGAGGCGGCGAATATGGGGGGCCGCCCGCTCCACATCGTCCAGGGCCAACATATGCCCCGGTAAGGGTTCCATGATGTGCAAATAGGCTAAACCCAAGGGATTTAACGCCGTTGCCACCTGGGAAAAGAGGGCGATCGCATCACTGTCGCGCATATCGTTAAAGGGGTTATAGGGGGAAATCCGCACCCCCACCCGATCAGCAGTCCAAGCCGCCACCACCGCTGCCGTCACTTCCAGCAAAAAGCGGGTACGATTCTCGACGCTGCCCCCGTAGGCATCGGTGCGTTGATTCACCCCATCCCGCAAAAACTGGTCAATTAAATACCCGTTGGCCGCGTGAACTTCCACACCATCAAACCCCGCCGCTTGGGCATTGTGCGTTGCCGTTGCATAGTCCGCCACGACTCCCGGAATTTCCTCAAGGGTGAGGGCGTGGGGGGTTTCGTAGGGTTTCTTGCCGTTGGGGGTGTGGATTTCCCCCGCTGGTTTGACGGCGGAGGAGGAGACGGGGCGCTCACCGTTGGGTTGAAAGTCGGGGTGGGAGGCGCGGCCCATGTGCCAAAGTTGGAGGACAATTTTGCCGCCTTGGGCGTGAACGGCATCGGTAATTTTGCGCCAACCGGCCACCTGTTCAGGGGTATAAACGCTAGGGGATTGATCCCAGCCTATCCCTTGGGGGGAAATGTGGGTGGCTTCGGAAATGATCAGGCCGGCGCTGGCCCGCTGGACGTAGTATTCCTCCATGAGGGCGTTGGGGATGCGATCGCCCCCCGCCCGGCCACGGGTTAAGGGGGCCATTAAAATCCGATTTTGAGCCGCGATCGCCCCCAATTGGAGCGGTTCAAAGAGGGGGGCGATCGTCGGGTTGGATGGGGAAAAAGCGGTCATAGGATGTACTGACGAGAGAGGGTCAAAAGGCAAGGCAATGAATCGAATGAATTGAATTAATCGAATCATCGGACTGCTCAACCTTAACTGATCCCCATAAGAGAACGAGCGTTCTAGCTTTTTGCCCCTCGGTTTCCCCGACTGCCTGGAAATATCAGCGGTGAAGAGATCGTGGCATAGTGGGAACGTTGTTGACCGAAATTAACCCCCGTTGCAATCCTGCCATGAGTCTTGAACCC
>JAABSU010000161.1 GCA_011390265.1 Spirulina sp. | reverse complement strand
TAACGGCTCAGGGGGATTTTTTCCTTTCCCTGCCTCGCTATCGGGGTAATGTGTGGCTCAAGGCGGTGTTGCTCAATCCCTATACGGAGCGATCGCACCTCGATCGCCTCTTTACCCAAATCGACCAATTCGCCACGGCAAACAACAAGCCCCATTCCCAAGGGAATGAGGCATGATCACCAAGGCTAGGCTGGCGGTTTAAAAGAGTCCGAAACTCACTAAACCGAGGGTGATCAGGTAGGCCACGAAAGCCCCGCCCGTGCCGCCCACAAAAAAGCCTTTTTTGTAATCCGCCCAACCGGCTTCGGTGGTGAAGCAATCCGGGGGATTGGGGGTTGTGACGGTGGCGATGGGCTTGCCCACACCGACGCGACTATAAAGGCCCAGGCAAATCGTCAGGATCAACACCAAACCCAGCGTTGACATTAAACCCACCCCTAGGGCTTGAGCCGTATTCCGCAGCGGCCCCAAGACCGCAAAAGGCCCATAGAGCAAATAGCCGTGGGCCATGCCCACCTCCAGGCCCCGGCGTTTCGCCGTCAGGCCGGGGCGATAGGCCGGGAGGTTGTTAATCCAAGCCCGCACTAAGCCGGAGGAATTGATCGGCGTTGCCAAATTTCCCACTTGGGGATCACCGCCAGAACTAATCCAATCTGATGCCATGAGACACTCCTCAATAATGTAGAGATGCAAAGTTTTTGTGCAATTCGGGGAAGACCCCCATGGTTAAGAAACCACAATGTTGCCTATTATCGCTATATTTGCCGGGGATAGAACGCTAATCCCTCGAAATCAGTTGTTTATCCCCCCCAGGATCGAGGTTCTTCTCTGCTAGCGTCCCCTTGCATCCTATAATTTATGGGAATTGTGTCATGGATGGGGCAGTGGTTCCCTTGAGCCAGTCATCGGCGGGAGTGAGTTCCTGAGGTTACTGCCGCTGATGAGGAGCGATCGCCCTGATCCTCGACCAACCTGCTGTATTGCTGAATCAATATTTTAAGAAATGGATCACAAATCACTTTGGAGGAGAATGATGCGTCCTGTGAGATTAATCCTGGTGGCGATCGCAACCCTAGTTTTTAGCTGGCAACTTGCGGCGGCTCCGGCGGCGGCAGTTGATGTGAATGAAGTCTATCGGGTCATCAAAATCAATCCCGCTGGCGACACCGCTGTGATCAGCAATGCTGATCTCGAACACGGCAAACGCCTATTTAACGATACCTGCTCTCAATGCCACATGGCAGGTCGCACCAAAACCAACCCCAACGTTACCCTCCGTCTAGAAGATCTTGAAGGGGCTGAACCCCCACTGGATAACGTGGCGGCATTGGTGGACTATGCCAACAGCCCCACCAGCTACGACGGGGAATTGGATCTCAGCGATCTGCACCCCAGCACGAAACGGGCCGACCTCTGGCCGGAAATGCGCAGCTACACCCAAGATGATCTCCGGGATATTGCCGGTTACATTTTGGTGCAGCCGAAGCTCCAAGGCTATATGTGGGGCGGTGGTAAGACCGTGAACTAGGGGATCAAACCGATTGACCTATCTGAAGAACCAAGGGGAATCATCCCCTTGGTTTTTCGCTTTTGGGGGAATGGCGGCCAATTTCGACGGCTTGTCTTGGTTTTCGCGGCGTGGCGTTATAGAATCGAGTAGAGCAAAATTCGACGACTTGTAGAACCCCATGTTAAAAAAATTAGGTTTAATGCTTTCCGCAGTGCTGTTGGCGATCGCCTCCTTCGCCCTCACCGCTCAACCCGCCAACGCCGCAGAATACACCATTAAAATGGGCGCAGATAACGGCCTACTCAAGTTTGTCCCCAGTGAACTGACGATCAACGCCGGAGATGTGGTCAAGTTTGAAATGAATAAACTTGGCCCCCACAATGCCGTTTTTGATAAAGGCCCCGCTGGTGCAGACTTGAAAAAACTTTCCAAGGATCAACTGCTGTTCTCCTCCGGTGAATCCTACACCGCTGATTTCAGCGGCGCACCAAAAGGCGAATATGAATACTATTGCCAGCCCCACCGTGGCGCAGGCATGGTTGCGAAAATCACCGTCGAATAATCCCCAGCATTGCTGAAACTAAAACGCCCGATTGCGGGAAAAATCCTGTCCTGAAAAGGGCAGGATTTTTTAATCCCTTGGGGCCAATGGCATAAACTGCCCATCGGCAGGGGGGTTGAGGGCGGGATCGGTTTGAATAGGGTGATGATGACTTTCCTCAGGTTCTATGCGTTATTGGATTGCCTTGCTCCTGACCCTCAGCCTCTGGTTCACCCCTCCAGCCCCCGCCCTTGCTGCCACGGTCACAAGGGAGGCCGCCATTGAGGTGATTAACGACCTCGAAGCCCGCGAGGTGATTACCCCACCCGTCGCCGCCCGCCAACGGCAGCATTACCGCACCCACGCCGATCCTGGCCTGTGGTCAAAGCTGCGGGGGGTTGTGACCTTTGCCAATCTGGTCTGGGCGATCGCCTCTGTCCTCCTCTTAATAGCGATCGCATGGCTGGGGGGAATTTATCTCATCGCCCTGTTAGCCCTAATTCCCCTCGTAGCCTATGAAGCGTTGGCCTATGCGGTTTCGGGGGCGGCGATGGTGTTGAGTCCGGGAGAATTTGGGGCGTTGCCCGGTTGTTTAGGGTTGGCGGCTGCTCTGGCTTGGACTCACGGGGCGCACCAAAACAGCTTAGAACCCCGCTACCGCAAGCTCCGCCTCGATCCCTGGACGGTTTGCACAATGTTCCTCACCTTAGCCTGGGGAGCCTGTGCCATTTGGCAGGAGAGCCAAATTTTAGGCTTTATCACCGTGATCATGTTGGAGGCATTTTTAGGGTTTGCGATCGCCTTTCTGCCCGGCATGTACAGCTTTGGCTTCACCTCCAAAACCGTCCTCCCCCGCGCCCTCTTCACCTCATTAGCCCTCATTTGTTGCTATATCCCCCTCCATCAAGGGTGGTGGGTGATTCCCTTTGCGCCCCTGTTTCAGCCGGGGGTGTTGTTTGTCGGCACATTTGTTTATTTTCTAGGCCTGCTAATTTGGTCTTCCCGTTGGTATGGCCACAGCCACATCTGGGTATATATTGCCCTACAGGGCCTAACAATTAGCTCTGGATTAGCGGCGGTGTATGGGGGCGGAATTTTCCAGATCCAACAGTTTCAAGCCATTGGCGGCACTTTTTTAGTCCTGTATTTGTTAGAAAAATATGCAGAAATTCCCTGGCAAAAAGCATCGGCCGCTTGGGGCTTATTAGGACTCGCTTGCCTTTTAGGGAGCATTGCTTGGATCATGCGAGCCTATCCCCAATACTTCCTAATTTAGTAGGGGCGAAAAAATTCTCGCCCAAAATTCTCGCCCCTGCACCCATTAAACCAAAGCCTGCAAATCCAACGCCGCCTGATTCAACTGCTTTGTTCCTACCCGTGTTTGGCGAATCCCGGCAGCGGTTTCCTGTACGCCTTGGTTGAGGTTGAGCATCGCCTCAGCAACCTGTTGAGTGGCGATCGCCTGCTGTTTAATATTCAAAGAAATTTGCTGATTATTGATCACAATTTGATTAATTGCTTCCGCCACCTGGACAAATTTTGCTGCGGTTGTTTTCGTAATCGTAATGCTGCTTTCTACAGTTTGGGTGCCGGTGTGGGTGACAATGACGGTAGAATTGGCAGCGTTTTGGATATCGGCAACGAGGGTATTAATTTGGGAGGCCGATTGCTTACTTTGATCCGCGAGTTTACGAATTTCTGTGGCCACCACATTAAAACCTTTACCCTGTTCCCCCGCTCGCACCGCTTCCACCGCTGCATTCAGGGCCAATAAATTAGTCTGGTTGGCAATATCGCTCACCAATTGGGAAATACTACCAATTTGATTGGCCTTATCATTGAGTTTGCTAATTTGGATGGCGATCGCCCCCACCTGTTCCCGTAGTGCCTGCATTTCTCTCAAGGTTTGGGCTGCGGATTCATTACCCTGATCGGCAAGTTTACGCACCCCTTCAGCAGTGACGGTGGCCTGTTCCGCTTGGTGGGCGGATTGTTGGGAAGAGGCCCCCAATTCATCCATTGTCGTCGTGGTTTCATTCACCGAAGCAGCCTGTTGGCTGGCGGTGCGCTCCTGTTGCTCGGTGGTGGTGGCAATTTCATTGGAAGAAGCGGCGATCACCTGGGTGGCTTGCTGGATCGTGCGACTAACATTATTGGTAATCCACAGGGAAAGGGCGATCGCCACTGTACCCAGGACAATAGCACTGGTCAATAGCCCCACAATTAAAAGATTTAAAACTGCTGTGGCTTCCCTTTGATAGACCAACACTAAGTTATGAATGTCCGCATCAAATTCTCGATCTAATTCTGTAAACTGATCACTTAAATTTCGCCCCCCATCCATTTGAAATAAACGGGAAACCTCTTCAGTTTCACCCGCTTGGGTTAGGGTAATCATTTGCTCTGCCAGTTGTTGATACTCACGGGTAAAGCGTTCAATTTCTTGGAGGCGATCACGCTGGATTTCCGTCAGTTCAAAATCATTACGAATTTTTTTGATAGCCGTATCAAAATCCTGATTAGCTTGACGATATTCGTCCAGATAGCTACTGTCTTGAGAAATGAGATAGCCTCGGGTTGTTTTAACCATTTCCATATTGGCAACTTCCATGAGATTAGACTGATCTAATAAAGCTTCAGCTTGTTCAATCGCTTCAAATGTCTGAAGAACTTGTTGGGCTGTTACCCAACCAAAGCCTGAGGCTCCAAATAGTGCCATAATGGGCAAAGCATATCCCAAGAGGATTTGTTGGCGAAATTTCCATGTTGTTAACATAGTTCTAGACTAGCTCCAAAAAGTTAAATTGATGTCGTGAAATTCCTATTCAAAAAAACAATTCTGATGCAATACTGTTGCTAAATCCCTGAGCAAAACTGTAGACTTAACTGCAAATGATTGCATCTTTTACCCAATCATTGACAGACTATCTCAGCTTAATAAAGATGCTTTCCAGTTTATGTTATTCCGCTGCCCTTTGCCTTAATCCGGATCAGGCCAGGGCCATCCCCCCCTGAATTCAGCGTATGATGGAACAACTGACCGCTGCTTTTCCCTGTTGGCTATGGCTCTTTCTTCCGTGGTGCGATCGCTCTCCCGCTCGCCCTTAACCCAGGATTTCATCCAAAAACTCAACAATGCTGCCCCGCTGCACCTCACGGGCGTGGCACGACTCCCCAAGGGTTTAGTCACTAGTGCGATCGCCCAACAGCTAGAGCGGCCCCTGCTCGTGGTTTGCCCCACCCTCGAAGAAGCAGGCCGCTGGGCTGCCCAGTTGGAACTAATGGGCTGGGATCCGGTGCGCTTTTACCCCACCTCTGAGGCTTCCCCCTACGAAGCCCTCGAACCGGAATCGGAAATGGTCTGGGGTCAGTTGGCGATCCTCAGTGAGCAAGTACGAAATCCGGAATTTAAAGGGGCGATCGTCACTACCGAGCGCGGTTTACAGCCCCATCTCCCCCCCCCGGAAGCCCTAGGAACCCAATTGCGGGAACTCCACACCGGCATGACCATCGCCCCCAAGGATCTCGACCTGCACCTGGCCCACTTGGGCTATCAGCGGGTGTCCTTGGTGGAAAGTGAAGGGCAATGGAGTCGTCGCGGGGATTTGGTGGATATTTTCCCGGTTTCGACGGAATTGCCCCTGCGGTTGGAATGGTATGGGGATGACATTGAGCGGATTCGGGAATTTGACCCGACGACCCAGCGATCGCTCGATACGATCCAAACCTGCCTCCTCACCCCCACCAGCTTCACACCCCTCCTCGCCGCCAACCTTCAAGATTGCGCGGCGCTATCCGAGAGCGAACAAGCGTCCCTCGCTGCGGGGGAATGGCCCCCCGGCCTACGCCGCTATTTAGGCTTGGCCTATCCCGAACCCGCCAACCTGCTCCATTACCTCCCTGCGAATACTCTCGTCGTCGTCGATGAGCCGGAGCAATGCGCGGCCCACTGTAGCCGCTGGGTGGAATATGTCGCGGTGCAATGGCAGGCCCATCCCGCCCTTCCCCCTTTGCATCAGGATTTTGCCACGCTCCAAACCGCCATCATGGCGCAGTTCACCACCCTCATCCTTTCAGAATTGGTGATTGAAGGCCAGGGCATTAACCTTTCTAGTCGCCCGATCCCCACCACCCCCCACCAATTCCCCAAATTGGCGGAAATTCTCCGGGGTCAGCGGGAGGTATCCAGCGGTTTAAATCTGCAAAAGTATCACCAATGGCTGATTTCCGCCCAACCGTCCCGCACCGTTTCCCTGTTGCAAGAACACGACTGCAACGCCCAATTTATCCCCAACCCGAAGGATTATCCTGCCATTGAGCGATCGCACCAACAGCATTGCGCCGTCGGTTTGAAATATTCGGGATTGGCAGAATTAGAGGGGTTTATTCTTCCCACCTATCGGATTGTCGTGGTGACAGATCGGGAATTTTTTGGCCAGCATAGTTTAGCCAGCCCCACCTATATCCGCAAACGCCGCCGCGCTGCTTCTAAACAAGTTGATCTCAATAAACTTTCCCCCGGTAACTATGTGGTGCATCGCAACCATGGGATTGGCAAGTTTTTGCAGTTGGAAACGTTGGAGGGGCGGGATTATTTAGCGATTAAATATGATGATGGCATTTTGCGAGTTCCCGCTGATTCCGTTGATAGCCTCTCACGGTTTCAACAAACCGGGAAACGGCCGCCAGAACTGAACAAAATGGCGGGCAAAACCTGGGAGCGCACGAAGGCCCGGGTAGAGAAGGCGATTAAGAAAGTGGCGGTGGATCTGTTGGAATTGTATGCGAAGCGATCGCAACAAACCGGCTTTGCCTATCCCCTCGATGAACCCTGGCAGGGGGAATTAGAGGATTCTTTCCCCTACCAACCCACGCCGGATCAACTCAAGGCCACCCAGGATGTGAAGCGGGATTTGGAGAGCGATCGCCCCATGGATCGGCTCGTTTGTGGGGATGTGGGCTTTGGTAAAACTGAGGTGGCGATCCGGGCCATTTTTAAAGCGATTACCGCCGGAAATAAGCAAGTAGCCTTCCTCGCCCCCACGACAATCCTTACCCAACAGCACTACCACACCCTCAAAGAACGCTTTGCCCCCTACCCAATCCAAATCGGCCTACTCAACCGCTTCCGTACCACATCGGAGCGCAAGGAATTGCTGCAACGGTTAAAAACGGGAGAGTTAGATGTGATTGTGGGAACCCAACAAATTTTAGGAAAAGGGGTCGAGTTTCGCGATTTGGGGCTGTTGGTGATTGATGAAGAGCAGCGGTTTGGGGTGAATCAGAAGGAGAAAATTAAGGCTCTGAAAACCCAAGTTGATGTGCTCACATTAACGGCTACGCCCATCCCCCGCACGCTCTATATGTCCCTATCAGGAATCCGGGAAATGAGCCTGATCACGACACCGCCCCCTTCCCGCCGACCAATCCAGACCCACCTTTCCCCCTACAATCCCGATGTGATCCGTACTGCGATTCGGAATGAATTGGATCGGGGCGGCCAGGTGTTTTATGTTGTCCCCAGGGTGCAGGGAATTGAGACGGTTTCGGTGCAGTTGGGGGAAATGTTGCCCAGTGCGCGGGTGGCGATCGCCCATGGCCAAATGGAAGAGGGGGAATTAGAAACCACGATGCTTGCCTTTAACAATGGTGAGGCGGATATTCTCGTCTGTACGACGATTGTTGAATCGGGTTTAGATATTCCCCGTGTGAATACGATCATTATTGAAGATGCGCAACGGTTTGGTTTATCTCAGCTTTACCAACTGCGGGGGCGGGTGGGGCGTTCGGGGGTACAGGCCCACGCTTGGCTCTTGTATCCGGCGGATCAATCCCTTTCGGAACCGGCCCAAAAACGGCTACGGGCGATCCAAGAATTTACCCAATTGGGTTCGGGGTATCAGTTGGCAACGCGGGATATGGAAATTCGCGGTGTGGGCAATATTTTGGGGGCGGAGCAATCGGGGCAAATGATGGAGATCGGTTTTGATCTCTATATGTCGATGTTGCAGGAAGCACTGCAAGAGGTGCGAGGCCAGGAAATTCCCAAGGTGGAAGATACCCAGATCGACCTCAAACTCACCGCCTTTATTCCGGCGGACTATATCCCCGATCTGGAGCAAAAAATGGCGGCCTATCGGGCGGTGTCCTCCTCTCTTTCGGAGCGGGAATTGTTACAAATTGAAGAGGCTTGGGGCGATCGCTACGGCCCCATCCCCCAACCGGCGTTACAACTGATCCAAGTGGTGAAGTTAAAACAAATCGCCAAATCCCTCGGTTTTTCGCGGATTAAACCCGATGGCCCCCAACATATTGTTTTAGAAACACCAATGGAGGAACCGGCTTGGCGGTTATTAATTGAGCATCTCCCCCAACACCTGCGATCGCGCTTTGTCTACGCCCCCAAAAAGGTAACGGTGCGGGGTTTAGGGGTGTTAAAGCCGGAGCAACAATTAAGCAATTTAATCGATTGGTTGGGGACGATCCAAACCGGTTTATTGGCCAGTTAATCGTCTAATACGGAATCCGGTTG
>JAABSU010000160.1 GCA_011390265.1 Spirulina sp. | reverse complement strand
TCCCAGTGCAAAACTCCAGGGGTAAAGGTTCCGTGGCAGGGGCGGGATCGATGAGTACCGGCACATGGGCCGCTTGGGCAAGGGCGATCGCCTCCCCCACCACCGCCATCGGAATCCCTAAATCCATCATCAACCAAGCCGCCTTGGGTAACTGTTGGCGCAAATAGGCTAACTCGCCATCCCCGACGGTACTATTGGCCCCCGCTGCACAGGCGATCGTATTTTCCCCCGTCGCACTCACCACAATCGAAGCCACCCCAGAATTCACCTCCGGCGTAACCCCCAACCCTGCCGTTTCCACCCCCGCCGCGTGCAGCGCCAATTGCAACGTTTCGCCAAAATCATCCCCCCCCACCTTGCCAATAAACGCCACTGGGATACCCAACCGCGCCAGGGCCACCGCTTGGTTTGCCCCCTTGCCGCCAAAGGTGGAGAAAAACTCATGGCCAATCAAGGTTTCCCCCGCCTGAGGCAGGCGCGGGGTTTTGACCACTAAATCCATATTGATGCTGCCGAGGACAAGAACCGTCATGGGAAAGGAAAAAACACTTTCCTTAAGCGTACAAGCTCCATGGGCAAGATTACGGGTCTTTAAGGGATCTGTTTTGCGGCCATGGCTCGAAAGGGTTCCGTTTCCATTAACGCCGGGTTAATGCCAAACCAACGCCCCTGATCATCCCGGTATTCAAACACAAACATGCTGCGGAGCAACAATTGATATTCCTTTTCGCCGCTGAGGTTTTGTTCCCGCAACACCTGAAAAATCAACTTCCATTCATCCTGCTCTAAGGCTAACAGCAGATCATCTTGATAGCTACGAATTACGGTTTCGGCACAGTCGCGGGGAATGGGGGGATCTTGGTGGCGTAGACAGGTATAGAGCAGCCCTAACAGGTTGCGCACATGGCCGCCGCTCACCTGACAGAGGCGATCGAGCGTGGAGAGTTGATCGAAAACTTCGGTCAAATGGGCGAGGCGATCGCCCGGAGCCAGTTCCGGAAATGCCCGGGTCAGCAACAATTGACGCAAGAGGGCCATGCCTTCCCCGTGGGGGCGGCCGTCCCGATGTTGGATCGGGATCATCGGTAGAATCGTCGGAGCAACACCCCCCCCAAGGCGGTTTTTGAGGGTTTGGTAGTCGTTGGAAAAAACCAGATCTAAGGGGATCGTGTAGACCATGTGACAGTTGAGGCGGCGCAGTTGAGAGCCGCGATCAATAAAGAGGTGTTCAGGGAGCGATCGCGTTGGTGTAATCCGACTGGGGGAAATGCGATCGAGGTTATCGACAATCACCACTAAACCGGCTTTACCGCGATATTTTAATTCAGCTTGGGCGCGGTCGAGAATTTCCGTATTAATCGCCCGCAATAACCCTTCCGTGCGGGGTTCAAGGGACTGTTTCAACTGCTCCCGCAGCTTGGGATTATCCTTAGTTTTCGCCGTAATGCGGGCAATGCCCACCGATAACTCCGCTTCAGCACTGATATCAATGGCATTTTGTAAAAGGGATTTTACATCCTCCAATAAAGCGGTAAAACTGCCCGGTTTAAAATGAATATCTTCGGCTTCGAGGCTCTCACTCACAGAGCGAGCAATGGCGAGCAAAATATCACTGACACTCACATCCGCCATATCTAAATCCCGACTGGATTCAAAATACACCACATGAAAATCTTGGGCTTCTAACCCCGCTTTGAGGCGGAGAAGTTCCGTGGATTTGCCGCAACCAATATGGCCGCTAAACAGTTGGCAAGTGGGATCATCGGGGGACAGGCGCGTAATTGTTCGCTCTAGGGCTTCGACAACCTTGCCCCCCCGCACCGCCGCAAAATCAATGTAGTAGCGGCGATCGCTCGCATTACTGAGGTTTAAGGTTTTACTCGGATTACAGGCTTTGAAAAATTGATGAAGATGCATGAAACGATTCCCTGAAATAGATGCAAAGAAGAGCAACCGAAACCGGTGCAATCGAAGGGGGATAGGTGCGCGATGGTCTCCGACCGGGCTTTGCCCATCGCGGATCGACTCGATCCCCATTAATAGTGGATGCTGAAAATGGGCGATCGCTGCTCCCGATTGGGATGCCCTACCCGTAACAGAATGGTTTAGGGGCGATTAAACAAAGGTGGAAATGTGATGCTGTGATCCAGGGTTAGAGTGTATCGGCTTTTGGCGGATCTGGGGCCATTGGTCTATCCCCTAGGCGGGGGTGTGGGCAGAGTTGAGCCAAGTTGGGCTAAGATTGCCGAAGAATAGCCCTTGCTCTGGGGGCTAAATTTTGCCCTGAGCCAAGCAATGGAAAAACCCTGCGCTGTCTAACCACACCCTGAGCAGATTCACAATGGCAATGCTCACCTCTACCACCTCTCAGGATTTAAAACTGCGCCGCCACCGCTTGAAGCGGCAGCGGCAACTGCGGATTTTGCAAACCCTGTGGCGATCGCTCCTGATCTGCACCATGGCCGGCGGGACGCTTTGGCTCGTCACCCGCCCCAATTGGGTGATTAGCGATCCCGAGCAAATTACCGTTTTGGGCAATGAATATTTATCCACTGCATCGGTGCGATCGCTCGTCCCCCTCGCCTATCCCCAACCCCTCCTGGAGATCCAACCCCAGGTGCTCCGACAGGCCATCGAAGCCCAATCCCCCATTACCCAGGCGATCGTTACCCGCCGTTTATTGCCCCCCGGCCTCACGGTGGAAGTCCAAGAGCGGCAACCCGTCGCCCTCGTCAAACCGGGGAGCAGAGCCTCCATTCATGGCTTTGAACCCGACGGCGACGGCTTAGTGGATGATCAGGGGTTTTGGTTGCCCTATAGCAGCTATACGGATTTGGCGGAGATGCCCATTTTGCCGACGTTAACTGTGGTGGCTTTATCGGATCACAGTCGGGAGGATTGGCCGGAGATTTATGGCCATGTGGCGCGATCGGCGACGGAAATTTTTGAAATTGATTTCCAAATGCCCAACAATATCATCCTCAACACAGAATTAGGCAATGTCCATCTCGGCAGCTATGATCCCCGTCGCTTTGAACGTCAAATGCGGGTATTGGCGGAAATGCGCACCCTCCCCACCCACATCCAACCCAGCAACATCGACTACATCGACCTCCGCAGCCCCGATGCCCCCGCCATCCAACTGCGCTAACCCCTTAAGGCTGATTGCTCTAATCTGCGTCGGTTGGGGCACCTTTAAGCCTAAGCCTGTGTCTAGATCCCATGCCCTACGAACCCCCGTTTCAAGTTACCCCCCCCATTGTTCACCAAATTAGCCAGATTGCTGCGCTTCTTGGCGAAGTCCAGCAATCCCCCCTCGTCACATCCCCCCAACTCCGCAAACAAAACCGCATTCGTACCATCCAAGGCACGTTGGCGATCGAAGGCAATACCCTCACCGTTGCCCAAATTACCGCCATCCTGGAGGGTAAACCTGTTCTAGGTGAACCCAAAGAAATCCAGGAAGTCCAAGGGGCGATCCGTGCCTATGAGGCCTTGAAGGGTTGGGATGCTCGGCAAAAAAAAGACCTTTTGACAGCCCATCAACTGCTGATGGGGGAGATCCTCACCGAAGCCGGTAAATTCCGCCGAGGGGGCGTGGGGATTTACAAGGGGACAAAAGTGACCCATGTGGCCCCGCCCGCAAAACGAGTCCCTTTCCTCATCGATGATCTGCTCCAATGGCTCGCTACAACGGAGCATCATCCCCTGATCAGCAGTAGCGTTTTCCACTATGAGCTTGAATTTATCCATCCCTTCAGTGATGGCAATGGACGGATGGGCAGACTGTGGCAGACTTTGATCCTCGGAAAATGGAACGATTTGTTTTATCTCCTCCCGATGGAAAGCCTGATTAAAGCGCAGGCGGATCGGTACTATCAAGCCCTGGAACAGGCCGATCGCGCTGCGGATAGTACGATTTTTATTGAGTTCATGTTAGATGTGATCATGGCAACACTTAATCAGTACGTTAAACCTACCGATCAAGCTACCGATCAAGCTACCGATCAAGTTCAACAACTTTTGGCGATCATGGGCGATCGCACCGCCCACCCAGGCCCCTATTGGACAACCCGCGAACTGATGGCGCAATTGGGGTTAAGCCATCAACCGACGTTTCGCAAAAACTACCTCAAACCGGCGATCGCCGCTGGCCTCGTCCGGATGAGATACCCCAACCAACCCCGCCACCCTCAACAGCAGTACCGGAAAACTTGAGGGAATTTTGAGCCAGTTGCCCCCGCTCCCGTCAGCAGGGGCTTTAAAATAGAATGTAAAGCGATGTAACGGTTAACGATGGTAGAAACTGCTCCGGTGTGTGATTGTGATCTGGCGATTGTGGGCGGGGGAATTGTGGGGGCCACTCTGGCCGCAGCCCTCAAGGATGCCGGCCTGCGAATCACAATCATTGAAGCCCAATCCCCCACGGCCCTCAGCCAACGCCAACGGGCCTATGCCCTTTCGCTGCGATCGCAGGAAATTTTCACCACCTTGGGGCTATGGCGGCAAATTTTGCCCCGCATTGCGTCCTTTGGGAAGATTCGCCTTTCTGATGCGGATTATGGCCGGACGGTGGCGTTTGAGCAAACGGATTTAGATCGGCCCGCCCTCGGTTATGTGGGGGAGCATCGGGTGTTGGTGGAAACGTTGCAAGGGGATTTAGGGCGATCGCCTCAGGTGGATTGGCGTTATCAAACCCAGGTGTTAGGGATGACGGAGGGGGAACATTGCGCCGAGCTTGAATTGGAAAGCGGGGGAACGCGCCAAATTTTGAAAACGCGGCTGGTGGTGGGGGCGGATGGGGCGCGATCGCCCCTCCGACAACGGGCAGGCATTCAAACCAAAGGCTGGAAATATTGGCAATCCTGCGTCACGTTCACAATCCGCCACCAAAACCCCGATAATGATACGGCCTACGAGCGGTTTTGGTATGACGGCCCCATGGGGGTGCTGCCCTTGCCGGGGAATCGCTGCCAAATTGTTTGGACGGCTCCCCATGCCCAGGCTCAGGCGTTGCTAGCTTTGGATGAGGCGACATTTATCGAGCGGTTCCAAGCCCGTACCCAGGGTTTATTTACGGGGTTGGAATTGATGGGCGATCGCCTTGCTTTTCCGGTGCAGTTGATGCAGAGCGATCGCTATGTGCAATCCCGCCTCGCCCTGATTGGTGACGCGGCCCATTGTTGCCATCCCGTGGGGGGTCAGGGGTTGAATCTCGGCATTCGGGACGCGGCGGCTTTGGCGGAAATTCTCCAAACGGCCCACAATGCAGGGGAAGATATCGGCAATGTGGCAGTATTGCGCCGTTATGAACGGTGGCGACGGGGGGAAAATGGGATCATTTTAGCCTTTACGGATTTGCTCAACCGCTGTTTTTCCAATCGGTTTTGGCCCCTGGTGATCGTGCGCCGTTTGGGGCTATGGGGCTTATTTTTAATTCGGCCGCTGCGTTTATTCGCTCTGCGGTTGATGACGGGGCTATTGGGGAGAACACCGCGCCTAAGGGGGGTTTAAACTGTTCCTAGTTGCCAAATCAGTGCATTAGGAGCAAACATGATCAACGTCGGTGTAATTGGGACAGGGTTCGGGCAAAAAATTCATCTGCCGGGATTACAACACCATCCCCAAACGGAAGTAGTCGCTCTCTGGAACCACGACCAAGCCAAGGCGGAAGCCGTGGCCCAACAGCATCAAGTTCCCCATGCCTTTAACCAGTTGGATCAACTCCTTCGCCTACCCGGTTTGGATGCAGTGGCGATCGCCACCCCTCCCTTTTTACACGCCGAAATGGCCAAAGCCGCCCTCAAGGCCGGTAAGCATATCCTCCTTGAAAAACCGATGGCGTTGAATGTGGGGGAAGTGCAGGAATTGGAGCGGTTGGCGCGGGTGCAGGGGTTAATTGCCGTTGCCGATTTTGAATTTCGCTTTGTTCCCGCTTGGCAGCGGTGCGCAGAACTGTTGCGGGAGGGAGTAGTGGGGAAACCTCGGCTGATTAAAATGGATTGGTTGGTGGTGAGTCGTGCTGATCCCAGCCGCCCCTGGAATTGGTATGCCCGCAAGGATCAAGGGGGGGGAGCGTTGGGGGCGATCGGTTCCCATGCCTTTGACATGATTTATTGGCTGTTTGGGGAGGTGCGATCGCTCTGCGGCCAACTGAGTTGCGCCATTCCCCAACGACCCGATCCCAAAGCCAACAATGCCCTAAAACCCGTCGATGCCGATGATACGGCCTTGATTTGGCTGGAATTGGCCGACGGCACGCCAGTACAAATTACCCTCAGTTCCGTCACCTACCAAGGGCGGGGCCATTGGTTGGAGGTGTATGGCGATGAGGGAACGCTGATTTTGGGCAGTGATAACCTTAAGGATTATGTCCACGGCTTCCGCCTCTGGACGGCTCCCGCCGGCCAAACCCTGACGGAGCAGGAAATCCCCAAACGCCTCGCCTTCCCCCAAGCCTTCACCGACGGCCGCCTTGCTCCCTTTATCCGCGTCGTGGATCATTGGGTAAATTGCATCACCACGGGCCAAAATGCCGCCCCCAGTTTGGTTGAAGGGGTTTATTCCCAATGCCTAATGGATCTCACTCACCAATCCCACCAGGAACGGCGTTGGCTCTCGGTTCCGGTGTTAAATACCTTGGTCTAGGAGGAGCGAAATTTTAAATTTTTCGCCCCCACACCCATCAATTTGACAACTTTATAGCGATAGCTTGGTGAGGGCGGAAATTTTTGTGAGTTTGCTGGCTTCAAGTCCGGCCAGTTCATCGAGGCTTAACCAGCCTTCTTTGATCAGCCGAGCGAATAAAAAGATCATGGCATCATCTTGATCCTCATATTTGCCGTCTAAATCATGTCGTCGAGCACTTAAAAAATCGTGTAATTTCCAGAGGGTTTCCATAGAGGCGATCGCCCCTGCGGTTTCCCGGACATAGGCCAGTAAGGCGGCCATTTCCCGTTCACGGGCGCGATCGCAAGCTTGACGCGCAATCTCTTGTTCAGTGGATGACCACTGCTGTTCCAATGGCTGATTGGTCTGGGGCATGACAAAAACCGTTTATCTTAATCTTCTTAAATGATGGCAAAATTATGATGACAAAATCAAAAACTAGGCTCCCTATCATGAGAGCAATCCGCGATGGCGCACCATCACGCCAAGAAGCCTAGTTTAAGATGGGAAAAATTAACGCACTAAGTTCAGCAATTCCTGGGGTGAAGCCAAGAGATCGATGGCCACAAAAAAGATTTTGTTTTGGGAATCCAATAAGAACCGCCACGCCATATTCATGCCCACGCTGGCACCAAACCAAGGCGTTTGCACTTTTCCGGTCACTTTAACCTGAGTATAGCCATTTTCTGCGGGTTCAGAAATGCCACGTTCAGGGAGCAACTGCAAGTTTTGGCATTCTTCTTTGAAGAAGCGCAAGATTGCATCGGTGCCAACAATCGGTTTTTCAAATGGGGGTTGTAACGCACCATCGGGCAGGAACAATTTAATATTGGCATCGAAGTCATTGGCATTCATATTGTCCATATAGGTAAGAATGACAGCATTATCAATGCCTTCAATTTTCACCCTTGTCCGCTGTGACATTTCCTTGGGCGGTTCCACCGGCTCAGTAATCGGGGTGTAGCTGCCGAGCTTGCTGGTGTCATAGCCCATATCAACCACGGTATTCCGCAAAACGGTGATTTGCTGACCGGGATCCAAACTCCGAATCGTTTGGAGAACGGCGGAAGCATTGGCGGAAAGTTTATAGTCGTTGGGGATCGGAGCGACGATGCCTTGATCCATCCATTCCCCAAGGCGATACCAAAAACCCAGTTTAATATTGACTGACCAGATGGCGTAGGTGCGGCAAATGGGGGTATCGGCGCGATTGGTTAAGTCGCACATCACCTGGGTTTGTTCCAGGGTGGTCATTTGACGAATCTCGTTTAATGTGGATTCGGCAAATTGCATATTGGCTGCCCCAGGAGCCGCAACTGTAATGCTTTTTCCCATCTCCAAATAAGCAAACCAAATCAAGGCTAATTGATCTTCAGCACTGAGTTGATTAAACCGCGCAATGGTCGCAGGAACCATATCAGCGGTGAGGGTATTCGGGAAAATCCCGCGAGCGGAGTCAATCGTAAATGGCATATTCAATGCTCCTAGAAAAATCTCGGTTTATGCTGAATTGAGTGAATTAAAACCACAACGCGATCGCACTTTTGGCGTTGGCGCTAATTAAGGTGTGGGGATTCTGGGTTTATTATACCAGGATCGGCGAGTTCAGTTGGGGCGAGAAATTTTTTGCGCCTCGATCGCAAATCACCACACAAAGCTGAGATCCAATTGAAAACCGGGTAAAACTGTCTCACCGGCTAGGGTTGCGGGTTGTTGCAATAGTTCGGGGGGGAGGTTGGGGTGGTAGAGGGTGACGGTGCGGTGGGGGCGATCAATCAGACAGTTCAATTGTACGCCGTTGGTGATGTATTCGGCCATTCCTTCATCGCCCCATCATCAGCTATAATCAACCCTAGGCTGTGAACCTCAACGGAACGAATGCTGCGGGAAACCCTAAAACAAGAAATTGATCAACTCAGCGAGAGTCAACTCAGAATGATTGCTGATTTTGTGGCCACGATGAAGAGACAGCAAGGGTTTGCCCAAAACGCCCCATTTTGGCACGGTGCGACTCCGAGG
>JAABSU010000159.1 GCA_011390265.1 Spirulina sp. | reverse complement strand
GATCCCCGAAGAATTTGTTTTTGATATTGAAGGGGTGATCATTGATCCTTCGGTGCTGTATTTTGCCCAAATGGCCAACCGTCAGGGGAAAAGCGGCTCCCGCAGTATGATTTTTTCCGATGATCGGGGCCGGTATGTGAAGCCGATGCTACCGAGGGGGAAGGTGCGGCGCATTGCCGTCGATGCCACATTACGAGCCGCCGCCCCCTACCAACGCGCTCGCCGGGAGCGGGAACCCCATCGCCACGTTATTGTCGAGCAGGGGGATTTGCGATCGAAGCGGTTGGCCCGCAAGGCGGGGGCGTTGATTATTTTTGTCGTCGATGCGTCGGGGTCGATGGCGTTGAACCGGATGCAGGCGGCGAAGGGGGCGGTGATGCGCTTGCTGACGGAAGCCTATGAAAACCGGGATCAGGTGGCGTTAATTCCCTTTCGGGGCGAACAGGCGGATGTGTTGCTACCCCCGACGCGATCGATTACGATGGCACGGCTCCGCATGGAAAAACTCCCCTGTGGCGGCGGGTCGCCCCTCTCCCATGGCTTAACTCAGGCGGTACAGGTGGGGATGAATGCGAAGATGTCCGGGGATATCGGCCAGGTGGTGATTGTGGCGATTACCGATGGCCGGGGTAATATTCCCTTGGCGAAATCCCTTGGCGAAACGTTGCCGGAGGGGGAAAAGCCGGATATTAAGGCGGAACTCCTGGATATTGCCGCCAAAATTCGCGGCACGGGGTTTAAACTCCTGATGATTGATACAGAAAAGCGGTTTGTGGCGACGGGCTTTGGCCAGGAGTTAGCCCAACGGGCGGGGGGGAAATATTACCGGATTCCCCGCGCCACGGATCAGGCGATCGCCGCCATGGCCCAAGGGGCAATTGCCTCAATGAAATCCTAAATTTACTCAAAATCTGATGAACATTCCCACTGATTTAACCCTGTATTTCCAAGGGCTGGCGATCGCCTCCCTCCTCTTCTTTCTCCTCACCGTCCTTGGCTTCCTCTTTAAATGGGGCATCCGCTTCCGCCTCTTTGGGGCAACGGCTTTTACCATTGTCCTCACCGTGGGGGCCTTGGGTCTGAGTTTAGGGCTGTTTAACTATCAGAACGTGGCTGGGTCGGTTCCCTATAAGTTGGTCTACGATGATGCAGCGGCCCATGTGGTCATCGTCGTTCCCCCCACGGTGACAGCCTCGCAGCTTGAGGCCACCCTAGAGCAAGCAACGCTCGGTTTAGCTCCCTTTGGCCGGGCGGGCCAACGGGTAATGGTACGGGCGCGGGCGGTGATCCACCCGGAACCGGGCCTCTCAATCCCCCTCTATCTCGGCCAGGCAACGAAAGTGAATGCGGATCAGGTGGAGGTGAAACTCTATGAAGAGAATTTTGCCCAATTACCCCCGGCTCCGGTGAGTGCCGAGGGTTAGGCGCTGTTATTTTGTGCCATGGCTCTGCCATGGCATAGGCATTAGATGGCGAAGTTATCGATCAGACAAACTTTGTGGGTTAATAGCCTAGCAACTCCGCCAGATCATCCACCAACTCATTCACCTCATAATTTTCATCATTGGACAACACAATGATCGTGACCGGCATTTCTGTGTAATGGCGGTAAAAAGTGCTTGTGCCGTACCAACTGCCACTATGCTCCACATAGTCCTCACTCACTTCCCACCCCAAGCCATAGGGAAAGGATTCGCCATCATCCAAAGCCCCTGGCGTAAAGGCCAATTGTAAGGTTTCCGGATCGACGAGATCGCCATTGCGTAACGCCTGATCATAACGGGCTAAATCCGCAATTGAACTAAAAATATTGCCATCCCCCACAATCACCGAAGGCAACGTGGACGGCTCAAAATCGCCCTGATCGGAAACGGCATAGCCCTCAGCCTGATTAGGAATCCGTCGCCCTAAAGTCGTAAACACCACCGTATCATCCATCCCCAAAGGCACAAAAATTTGATCCGCCATGAAATCTGCAAAAGATTGCCCCGAAACCCGTTCAATGATTAACGCTAACAACGCATAACCACTATTGTTGTACTCAAATTCAACACCGCGATCGCCCCCAACATCCTGCTCATTCAACCATTGCAAATGATCCTCAACGGTTAAGCGGGCAAAAGCGGCATCTGTCCCCTGCCAAGCATCACCGGTATAGTCTGCTAAACCCGATATGTGATAGAGCAAATCACTGATTAAAATCGGATCATCGGGGTTGGGATCGACAAAATCCGGCAGATGATCACTCACGGCATCCTCTAGCGCCAATTCTCCCGCTTCCATGAGGATTAAAATCCCCATCGCCGTCATTTGCTTCGATACCGAAGCCAAATCAAACACCGTATCTGGTGTAATGGGGCGCTGGGCCGCCAGATCACTCAAACCATAGCCCTTTTGCCAGATAGTCCCATGGTCAAGAATTAACACCGCAACACCGGGCCCATCGTCCCAGAGGCTATCTGCGACAATGCGATCGATTTTCGCCGTGGGTTGATCGCTAAGGGCAAGTTCCGATGAACTGTCCACTTCGGCCCTCGATGCCCCCAAGGGCATGGCGGCACAACTGGGTAAGAATAAACTGCCCCAGAGGTAAAACTGGGTGATGAACAGGGGGGCGATCGCGCTTGATTTAGGGTTCATTGGCTTTTGCTGATCAAGATTTAATGGTATCGGAGGAGGTAGACCCAAGCCTGGAACAACGAATCAGTCTGCTCAATGATGCCCCCTCTCAGTTCCTACTGCCAATAGTGCTTAAAAAATCGCTACAAATGGTTACAACGCAGTAAACAGAGGTGCGCCACCGTATCTTCTGGATTTGTTTCCCAGAGGGCTTTAAAGATCGCCGCTGCCTCCTCAATCTCCCCTTGATCATACAGGTGAATGCCCTGCTCAAATTGCGATCGCGTCTCTAGCTTAAACGCTTTTAAGGGGGGCGGATCCGATTCATAAATTTCGCAAATTTCCACCGATTCTTTTTTCCCCTTGACCATGATTTTGCCCAGATATCGCCAGGCAAATTGATCAGGGTTGGCCATTTGTTGCAGGGTTTTGCGACTAATAATCAAGTTTGCCCCAAAGCGTTTGGTGGATTCCTCTAAACGAGAAGCCAAATTAACCGCATCAGCGATAACCGTCGTCTCCATCCGTTCCGCCTCGCCAATGGTTCCCAACATTAATGTGCCGCGATGTAGCCCAATGCCAATACTGATAGCGGGGTAGCCTTCGGCGCGGATTTCTTGGTTGAAGGTGTGGAGCGCTCTTTGCATGGCGATCGCCGCCCCCACCGCATCCTCCACCCGCTGGGGAAATAACGCCATCACCGCATCGCCAATATATTTATCAATAAACCCGTCATGCTCCCGAATCACCGGGCTAACGTTCCTTAAATAGGCGTTGAGGAAATTAAAATTCCGCTCCGGGGGCATACTTTCTGAAATACTCGTAAATGAACGAATATCCGAAAATAGTACCGTCATTTCCTGCTCCACCTGATCCCCCAACTGCACATCAATAATGCTGGTTTTCCCCAAGAATTGTAAAAACTCATGGGGGACGAAGCGATCGGAAGCCTGGGCATAGGCTTTGAGATGGTTTTCGGCTTCGATAAAGCGGCGCTCTAAAATAAAGGCTAAAGCAATTAAGAAGAACAACATGCCCCAGGGATAAAGTTGCAATCGCCAGGGAAAAATAAGATAGAGGTGGTTGAGGATGTCATACATGGTGCAGGCTAAAAATAAAGCTAGCCCTAAACATAATGCCTTAGCCTCTCGGTTGCCCTTACGCGCTTTCCAAATGGCTAAACTAATAATCACTGATGCGGTGAATAATCCACCCATTTGGGTTGGAAATGCGGCGGTTTTCCAGGTAATTATTCCAGTGCCAGCGAGGATTAGTGCCAAAGGTGCATAAAATAAATGAGTTTGCCAAATTCGACGAATCAGCTTTTTAGGCCCCACACCAAAAACATGTTCAAAAAAGAAGCCAATACTGACAGGTAAGAGGTGAAATACGCCGTGGTGCAGGAAAGTCCAAAGAATGCTGTAGTCAAAGAGGAGGCGAATAACTTGGGTAGTGCTGATCGTATAGATGCCAATTAGGTAGGCAACGAAGCTGAAGGAGCCGTAAATCGAATCAGTTTGGCGAAATAGGCTGATCACGAGGGGAAAAAATCCACAGGTGATAAAGAAAAATCCGAGGATCAAACGAATGCTATCCCGTAGAATTAACTGACGAAATAAGTGAGGTTTTTCGCCATAGAGTAATCGACCATCATAGCCCAGGCTAATACTAGATTGATCAGCGACATAACTACGGATCAAGAGGGTTTGGCCATGGTGTTCTGGTCGGAGGGCAATGATCGGGAATTCCCCTTCTTTATGCTTGAGTGTGTTTTCGGGGGTGAGTTCATCAAAAATATAGACTACTTCGCCGTTGATCGAGGCTTCGAGGATGTGGGGAATGCCCTGGAAATAGAGGGCGGGGAAAGGCGATCGCCCTTCCGGGAGGGGGATGGCCAGCCACAGGGCTTCGGCCCCACGGGGAACCGTGAGGCGCTGGGGGGGGGCGATCGCCTGCCAAATCTCAGGATCGGTGACGGGTTTCGGCTCAGGGTCGAGGCGATCCCAGTGATATTGCCAATGTTCGGTGAGGGGGAAGGGGGTGGCCTGTGTTTGTCCCTGGAGGAGTTGAGCCTGAACCGGAACAAGACAACTCATGATCAATACGCCTAACCAGAGAATCAGGCGGGCATGGGGAAACCTGCCGAGCCGCATTTGTGTTATTCCTCGCAAAGGATTAAAACCCATTTAACTTCTGAAAACCATTGAAACTACCAAAATCATGGTGCTCCTACCCACTGCTCAAGTTCCTGCTTCGATTGTAGCGGTGCAGCATTGTCTAAGCATGGGTGGCAGTTAGGTCGGCTACCCATCCTAACGCTTCCGATTGACTCCCAAAGTGGCCAGGGAATTGGCTTTGGAGGTGGGTGGCGATCGCCCCCAGGGTTTCCCCTCGTTCCAAATCAGCGAACACCAGTTGCGCCATCCGCCCCCGTGGCGACAGACCGGGGGCGTAGTCGCTGCGGCGGGTGGTGAAGGTGGCGGGGTTGAGAGGTTGCCCTTGGAAGGTGGATTGTTTGAAGGTCAGGGTTGGCGATCGCTGCTCAATCACCGTCTGCCATTGCCAAATATATTCGCCATTGACCAAATTGGCTTGGAGATGCACTGTGAGGCGATCGCCCCTTTGCAATGCCACCGGCTGCGGCCAAGGGAAAAACCCCTGGCCATAAACCAAAGGCGTTTCCCCCGGCCGATTGCTAAAGCCAATTTCCCCCCATAGCGTGGTGTCAAACCAGAGGCCCAAACCGTGGCAGAGGCTCTCTTGCTCGATTTCCCAAGTCAGATCGCCCTGAATATGGGGAGAGGCGATCGCCCCATAATCCAACGTTGCCCACTGTTGCGGCTCCACTAAACAAGCGTCTGGGGGAATCAGCACCTTGCGCCAATGGTGGGTAATGTACCCTTGGGCGGCGGCAAAATCGAAGCCTTGGGGTTGGGATTGCCAGGGGGTGGCGTAGTGGGTGGCGTAGGTTTCGGGCAAATGTACCAACGTGGCCCAGAGGCGATCCTGCTGGGGAATCAGCGCCCCCCCGGTGGCCAGTAACCGTTCCCGACTGTCGATGATCGTGGGAATGTGACGACCCAAAAGCGGTAACACGCCCCGCAGATCGGAGACGATCACATCCATTTTTTCCGGGAATGTTAATTGGGTAACATCCCCCTGCTGGAGATGGATGATCTCGCTGTAACCGTTGGCCTTAACGAGGGTTTGGGCGATCGCCACCACCGGATCCAGATCCACCCCATAGACCCGCCGCGCCCCACAACGAGCGGCGATGAGGGCATGAATCCCCGTGCCTGTGCCAATATCGAGGGCGATCGCCCCCTGCCCCACCGTCGCCACCAACGCCGCCTCATAGGCTGCCATCCGCCCCTGATCCGCCACCATCTTCCCGTAGCCAAACAAGCTATACATATCTCCAGCCACCTCCTAACCTTGGGGCTATTGTCCCCCAATGGGTCAACCCTGGCCCCCAAAATTCCCAAGGATTCCTGACGGAGCCGATGAAGGGAATCAAGAAACGCTAGGCTAGAGAAAGTTTTTGGAATTGAGAGAAGCCATGAAACGTCGCAGCCGCCCGGCCTACGATCGCCCCCCAGAACGTTACGATCGCCCTGCTGCACCCCGCCCCACCGGGGGCGGCGGCCCCTTTAAGGCCTTCAACTATGGTACGGCGGCCCTCTTGGGTGGCGTGTTTGTCCTTGGCTTGGGGGCTGGGATGGCCCTCAGCTTGTCCCCAGGGGATAATATTTCCAACGTGGCTTCGCGGGAAGTGATCGATCGCAGCGCCCCCAATGCGGAAATTTGTTTGCAATACGGGGCCAGTGCGATCGTCACGGATATGCGCATTTTTGTCACCCTCAACCCCTTCAATGTCTACGTCACTCAGCCGATGATGCAACCGGGCTGTGTGTTGCGGCGCAATAACTGGTCAATTTTGCAACAACGCAAACTCGTCACCAATGAGCAGGTCAATGATTGTAAGAACCGGATGAATACCTTCGGGTTTACGGGAACGCTGGAAAGCAGCAATCCTGAGATCACCTGTATTTATCAAAACAATGCGGCGGGGAACCTGTTTTTAAATCGGCCCGGCATGGTGGATGCCCCCCAGGAAACGGAAAATTTCTAAGCGATCCGTGGCAATCTCCTCCGGACAAATATTTCGCGATTTGAGATTTTTAGCCAATAATCGGGGGTGGTTTTTGCCCATTCCCCGTACAATCAAAAGGGCGTGATTTTGGAGCGATCGCCCTTGGCTGCCCCTCTCCCCTGTATTGGTTGGCGTGAATATTTGGCTTTCCCGGATCTGGGCATTGATTCGATCAAAGCCAAGATCGACACTGGAGCGCGATCCTCCGCTCTCCATGCCTTTGAGATTCAGGAGGGAGAAGAAAATGGCCTGGCGATCGTTCAGTTTAAAGTTCATCCCCACCAGCGCTCCACCCACCTCACCATCACCACCCAAGCCCCCCTGTGGGAACAGCGCACCATCAAAAATTCCGGCGGCCATGCCCAACTGCGGCCTGTGATCCGTACCACGATCACCCTCAGCGGCCAAACCTGGCCCATTGACCTCACCCTCACCCGGCGGGATGCCATGGGGTTTCGGCTCCTGTTGGGACGCGAAGCCATCCGCCATCGCTTTTGGGTCGATCCGGGACGTTCCTACCTCCAATCTGTGCGGCCCCCCAAACAGAACCCCAACCTCAACCCCTAACCTTGATCCCTTCATTTATTGCCTGCCCGCCATGGCCATGAAAATTGCAATTTTGTCTCAGGATGCCTCTCTCTATTCCACCCGTCGCCTCCGGGAAGCGGCGGAGGAACGGGGTCATGAAGTGCGGGTGATTAACTATCTCCGGTGCTACATGAATATCACCTCCCATAATCCGACGATTGTTTACAACGGCAAGACGTTGGAAAATTTTGATGCGGTGATTCCCCGGATTGGTGCATCGCGGACATTTTACGGAACGGCGGTGGTGCGGCAGTTTGAGGTGATGGGCGTGTTTAGTGCCAATGAATCCCAGGCGATTTCGCGATCGCGGGATAAGCTGCGCTGTTTACAGATTTTGGCGCGGGAAGGCATTGGTTTGCCGGTGACGGGGTTTGCCCATGCGACGGAGGATATTGATGGCCTGATTGATACCGTCGGGGGTGCGCCCTTGGTGATTAAGCTTTTGGAGGGAACCCAGGGGTTAGGGGTGGTGCTAGCGGAAACGAAACCGGCGGCGAGATCGGTGATCGAAGCCTTTCGCGGCTTAGAGGCGAATATTCTAGTTCAGGAATATATCAGCGAAGCGAAGGGGGCGGATCTGCGCTGTTTTGTCGTCGGCGGTAAGGTGGTGGCGGCGATGAAGCGGCAAGGCCCCCCTGGGGAATTTCGCTCCAACCTCCATCGGGGCGGCTCGGCTACTGGGGTTAAGCTCACGCCGGAGGAGCGCAGTACAGCGGTGCGATCGGCCAAAGCGATGGGGCTACGGGTGGCGGGGGTGGATCTGCTGCGCTCCAACCATGGCCCAGTGGTGATGGAGGTCAATTCTTCCCCCGGTTTGGAGGGGATTGAACGATCAACCGGGGTTGATGTGGCGGGGAAGGTGATTGATTTTATTAGCAAGAATGCCAAAACAGGGAGCGGGCGCGATCGCATTCAGTATTGATCTTGTCCCTAAATCGCAACAACTGGCGGGATCAATTACCTTGAATACTGAATTTGCCTAGGGGCGAAAACTTTTTCGCCCCTGCATTAGGGTTTGCCCTATTCGGTCAATGGCGGTTAATCCCAACCCATGCGGCAGGCGATGGGCATCCGCCAGCCTGTACCGA
The DNA here is from genome assembly GCA_011390265.1 of Spirulina sp. Classification (GTDB taxonomy): domain Bacteria; phylum Cyanobacteriota; class Cyanobacteriia; order Cyanobacteriales; family Spirulinaceae; genus Spirulina. The sequence goes on along the minus strand of JAABSU010000159.1, from coordinate 247 downwards.
AGGCGCGATCGGTGATTTTCAAACCCGGCGGGGCTTGGCGGCGTTTGAATTCAGCGCGGGAAACGAGACGCACCACCCGTTCAACGGTGGCCCGGTCATGGCCGGCGGCGAGGATTGTACTAATCGCCTCCCTTGCCTCGATATACCGCGCCAAAATATCATCTAAAACATCGTAGGGCGGGAGGGAATCCTGATCCAATTGCCCCGGTTTGAGTTCGGCGCTGGGGGGTTTGGTGATAATGGCTGG
>JAABSU010000158.1 GCA_011390265.1 Spirulina sp. | reverse complement strand
AAAGAGGCGGGGGTGGTGGCGCTGTTGAATCGCTACTATTATCAACGCACTGGCACTTATCCCCTTGGCCCAGACTTCAACGTCCGCCAAGCCCCCCATACCCTAATTGAATTGCAGCACCTGATCCTTGAGCATTTCGATCTCACGCAAATGCCCCTCATTATTGGGGTGGGGGATACGATCACAAGCCAAGTGACCATTGACGGCGTTCAGCGGGGGGGGAGCGATCGCAACTTTCTCCAACTGATCCACAACCTAGCCACCGCCACCGACCAGCCCCACCTCACCGTTTATGTGGATAGCTCCCAGGGGGAACTGAAAAACCGCAAACCCCTCAAATTGGCCATGATCAACGGCAATATTCGTGTGGTGGAAGGCCCCGGCGATCCCGACGATCCCAACGATCCCCTCTGGATTAACCTGGCCTTTCCGGGGGGTTATCGGCAATATATTGCCTGCATCAAGGCCGCCTCCCAGGGGCGATTACTTGGGGCGAGGAAAGGTTAACCCCGGCGAAACTTCCTGCTCTGCTACATCGCGGGGGACTTTAAAGCCGATGGTTTCTGTCACAATTGCCCCAGCGATCGTCATATTGAACGTATTCGCCCCCGTCAGATCTGCCCCCTGAAGATTAGCACTATCGAAATTTGTATCTTGGAGGTTGGCTCCCCCTAAATCAGCGGCGCGAAAATCGCTATAGCTGCTGTTGCTACCCCGCAAATCCGCCCCCCGCAAATCCGCTTCTGCTAAAGTTGCCCCAATTAAGGTTAGGGAAATCATCGAAGTTTCCCTGAGGGCGGCTTGGCCGAAGTTGGCACCGCTTAAATCACTGCCATCGAGGATTGAGCCGTACCAATAGCTAGTATCACCATTGATCCCCCGCAAGTTGGCTTGCCGGAGCGTTGCCGTTTCAATTTTGGCCCGACGCAAATCCACATCTTCCCAATTGGCCTCGGTGAAGTCGCCAAAATTAAGATGGGCGTGGCGTAAATCTGACCCCTGCCAATGACTATGGGCGGCCTTAAGTTGCCCTAAACTGGCGTTGCGCCAATCGGTGTTTTCTAAATTAGCCCGCGTTAAGGTGGCCCCGGTCAATGTACTATCGCGACCGTTCACCCCTGCTAGGTTGGCGCGGGTTAAATTGGCGGTGTCGGCGATCGCCCCCACCCAATCCCCCAATTGGAAATTTCCCCGCGTCAAGTTGGCCCCCTGCAAATCTGCTTGACGCAAACTGGCCCGCTCCAAATTGACCGCCACCCCTTGAATCAGGGCTAAATTAGCATTACTCAATTGCGCCCCCGGCAACTGCGCCCGCAACAGTTGCGCCCCCACCCAATTCGACCCTTCCCCCTGGATGTTCTCCCCTAATACGCCGGTTAAATTCGCTCCGGCAAGATTGGCATTGGTGAGATTTGCGCCGGTTAACTGGGTGGCAATGCCCCGCAATGCTAGAGCCTCTTGGCGCAATAAGGTGTAGGCGCTGAGGATATCCATGGGGGTGATTTCCGTAACGCCATCGGCCAATAACCAAGGTTGCAGTTTGCCCCGCTCATCTTCGGCAATTTCGGCTAAAAATTCTTCTGGCTCAGGGGGGCGGCGCAGGGCGCGAGCTAACTGCCGCTGATCAATTTCATCCAAATTCACGCCGTCAATGATCAGGGGCAGATCCTGGCTTTCCGCCGTTGCCAGGGGTTGCAGTTGCGCCCCCCGCAGGTCTGCCCCTTGCAGGTCGGCGTTGGTTAAATCTGCCCCCCGCAGATCGGCTTCTGCCAAATTAGCATGGGCTAAATTGGCCCCCCGCAAATCCGCTTGCCGCAGATCGCAACGGGAGCAATCTCCGCTGCTGATCAGTTGCGCCAGATCTTGAGGGGGGGTTGCCACCGCAGCGGGGGAAAGCCAACAGGTGGCCCCCAGGGTTAAGCACAGGCCGGTGAGCAGAGATTTTGAGGACATAGCATTAACCCAAAGGGTACTAACTGCGAAGGGTGACGTTGAATTGAGCAACGAGGGCATCCCGGATTCCTTGGTGGATGGGTTCCACGTCGGTATCGGTGAGGGTGCGATCGCCCGCTCGGTAGGCAAGGCTAAAGGCCAAACTGCGCTGCCCTGTTGGGACATTCTGACCGCGATACTCATCAAAGAGTTCAACGCCGCTTAACAATTTTTTACCGGCTTGGGCCATGGTTGCCGTCAAAGCCCCCACGGAAACCGTCGTCGGGGCAAAGAATGCCAGATCCCGCTCCACCGCTGGATAGGGGGAAAAGGCCCCAAAATCAACGGTTCCCTGAGCCGCCAGGGCCTCTAAAAGAACCGAAGCTTGGAGTTGGAATACATAGACGGCTTCGGGAAGGTCGCGATCGCGCCGTACTTGGGGATGGATTTGCCCAAAGATTCCCAAGGGCTGATCTCCCAAACTTAGGGCCGCCGTCCGGCCGGGATGAAGGCGGCGATCTTGATCCGTGGGTTCATAGCCCACGGTTAAACCGAGGGATTTAAACACGGCTTCTAGCTTGCCCTTGGCTTCATACCAGGTTAACGGTTCCCCTTTGCCCCCAGTTGTCCAACGACCTTCGGGAGTGCGATCGCCCCCCATAATCCCGGCGATCGCATCTGCTTCCTGCAATTTTTCCCCTTCCTTGAAGAAAATTCGCCCCCATTCAAAACCATTGAGCGCCCCATTCCCCTGAGCTTGGTTATACACAAAGGCATCGATTAAGCCCGTGATCAATTCATCCCGCAACGCCGAATATTCACTCAACAAGGGATTAGCGAGGGCAATCTGGGCCTGCTCCGGTTTCACCAATGAATAATGCACCAGTTCTGTTAAGCCCACAGCCCGGAAGCAAGCTCGGAGCTTTTGGCGGGTGGCGGTGGCAAAGGGGACGATCCCCGGTTGGGTTTTGTTGGGGAGGGTGTCGCAAAAATGGTCATAGCCGTAGAGCCGCGCCACCTCTTCGATCAGATCAATTTCCCGCTCTAGATCCCGATGCCGATAGGGGGGAACTGTCACCGTCCACACTGCCGGAGCCGTGGTTGCAAGTTGACAGCCGAGGGAAGTGAGGATGCGTTCTACATCGGCGGCGGTAATTTCCCCGGTTTTGACGGGGCCTAAAATCTGTTGAAGGCGACTGAGGCGTAGGGTGAGGTGGCGTTCCAGGTTAGCGGGGCGATGGTCTTGGCTGCTTTGGGCGGCGATTTCCCCCCCGGCCAGTTCAAGGATGAGGGCGATCGCCCGGTGCATGGCCTGTTCCAATTCCGCCGGGTTCACTCCCCGTTCATAACGAGCAGAGGCTTCGGTGCGGAGTGCCTGAGCGCGGGCAGAACGGCGAATGGCCACGGGTTCAAACAGGGCCGCTTCCAGCATTAAATTCACCGTGCCGGGATGGACTTCTGTGCTTTCCCCCCCCATTACGCCAGCGAGGGCAACCGCGTGCTCATTGGCGGTAATTAAAAGATTTTGGCCCTGCAATTGCCGTTCTTGGCCATCGAGGGTTTTCAGCGTTTCGCCACTACGCGCTAACCGCACGCCGATTTCAAGGGTGGGGGAGCCGGTAACGGTTTGGAGGCGATCGCCATCAAAGGCGTGCAGAGGTTGCCCCCATTCCAACAAAATATAGTTGGTAATATCCACCACATTATTAATCGGCCGTACCCCAGCAGCCTGGAGGCGGAACTGGAGCCAATCGGGGGAAGGGGCAATTTTCACCCCTTCAATAGCCGTCCCAAAATACACTGGGCAGGCTTCCCCATCCGCCAACTTAACCGTTAAAGCGGGGGAACTGGGGGAGGCTTGGGGGGGAACCGCCGGCAACGTCACAACTTGATTCGTCAAAGCCGCCACCTCCCGCGCAATCCCCACCATACTGAGGGCATCGGCTCGGTTTGCCGTCGAGGTGACATCCAACACCACATCATCCAAACCCAACAGCGGCCGGACATCCTGCCCCGGCGTTAACTCACCCTTAAAGATATGAATCCCTTCCGATTCCTTCGCCAGTCCCAATTCCGCCAAAGAGCAGATCATCCCCTCCGACTTGACCCCTCGCAGTTTGGTTTTTTTGAGTTTGAGATTAATGGCCGGTAGATAGGTTTTCGGCAGGGCAACGGGAACATAGATCCCCGCCTGCACATTACTAGCCCCACAAACAATCGTCGCCGGTTCCCCTTGGCCCACATCCACGGTGCAGACGCTCAGTTTGGTGGCATCGGGATGGGGTTCTTTCGTTTGCACATAGCCCACCACCACCCCATCGGCCCAAGTGCGGCGGTCTTCGATGCCTTCCACCTCAAACCCGGCGATCGTCAGGGTTTGGGCAAGTTCTGCCGGGGGCAGTGTCAGGGGAACAAATGTCTGCAACCAATTGAGGGAAACCAGCATAACGGCTATTACGTTGAAAAAAAGACCCGGCTATCCATCCTACCGCCTTCCCCTCCCCTTAGGATCTGGCTGTCCCCCCGATGGGTGAAAAGTCTAGGCAGGAGGCGATCGCTCTTGAGGATGGTAGGGTGGCTGCGACTGGGGCAAAGGGCTGCTTTAACGGGCTTAAGGTGTTTGCTGGTTTGGCTCTGGCATGGTGGATGGGCTTACGGGTGCATCTGTTTAGAAATTGTTTGGATTATTTTTGAAAAAATTCGCTAAAATGTACCACTTAACTCAAGAGGTGGAGGAGCCAAGCTCTTTGGAAAGATTTATCATTTTAGCGAGATTGTACCCTCATAGCTGCTGAGTATGTCACAAAAAAACTATGATTGGAAGCGGTTTTGGTGTCCTCGGTCAGGTCGTATCAATCTGGCTGATGGTGGATATGTGGATGATCCAGAGTCAAAATGGGGTAATGCAGGTAATCCTGATTTGGTAACTCTGGAGGAAGTTGCTGAGACTCGCTGCTTAATTTTGCTAGGGGAACCAGGTATTGGTAAGTCTCAAGAACTAGAAAAATTAAGAGATTATACGGAAAATCTTATTGATGAAGATGACCAAATTATTGTACTCGATCTTGAAGATTTTAACGACAAAGATAAGCTTCATGAAAAATTGTTTGATTCTCAGGCTTTTATTGACTGGAAAAACGGCATACATAGGCTTTATTTATTTTTAGATAGCTTAGATCAAGGTTGGCTTACAGTTTCAAAATTACCAACTTTATTGGTGGATGAATTTAAAAATCTGGATAACGTTTCAGGAAAACAGAGTTTAATCAAGCCTAGCTTTGGTCTTGTTTTAGCTCTTAAAACTGGTTTTTTGGGAAAAAATGCAGAAATTAAGGGTCGTCCAAATTTAAGCCGTCTTTATCTTCGATTGGTTTGTAGAGTGTTTCCTTTTTCACAAGCTAAAGATGGTTTTGAAGAGCTTTGGAAAAATCATTACAGTAGTTACTGCTTAATGCCACTTAGCGAAAGTAATATAAAAGCTGCATTTAATGCAAATAGCTTAAATGCTGATCAGTGTTGGGAAGAAATCAAAAACAAGGGATTATCTTCACTTGCAATTAAGCCTATATCATTACGATTCATCATAGACATATTAAAAAAAAATTGTGGTCAACTTCCTCAAGATATCAGTATAGTTAATATTTACCTTGATGGATGTAGAAACCTTTGCAAAGAACCAAAAGATAAAGATCGACATCCTTTAAAATCACTAAGTAATCTTGCAATTAATCAACGTTTATCTATAGCGGCTCGTATTGCAGCTATCATAATTTTTTGCTTGCGAACAAATATCTGGACTGAGGAAACTCTTGAAGACTATGATAGCAGTGCAGATGTTGAATATGAGGAATTATGTGGACGATGCCAAGATACTAAAGTTGAACAAGAATTAACAATAGAACTTTCAATGATCAAGGAGGTTTTAGACACTACATTATTTTCAAATCGTAAATCTAACCGAATGGGATGGGCACATAAGACTTATGCTGAATTCCTAGCTGCTTGGTATTTGAAAGAACATGAAATACCTCTAGCACAGATAAAACAATTAATTTTCTCATCTGAAGATCCAGACCATAAGCTAATTCCGCAGCTTCATGAAACGGCTGTATGGCTGGCTAGTATGAGATTAGATGTTTTTGAAGAAATTGTAAAAACTGATCCAGATGTCCTTTTGCAATCTGATGTGCCGACTGATGCAAAAATTAGATCATCAATTGTCAATAATCTATTGAAGCAATATGAAGAAGGGAAACTATATTTTCAAATTAGCAATCACTATCGCCACTACGCAAAGCTGAAGTATCCTAAGCTAATGGAGCAATTGCGCCCTTACATCTATGACTCCAACAAACAGATTGAAGCAAGATATTTTGCAGTTAATATTACTCAGATTTGTAAGATTTTTGAGTTTCAAGATGATTTAATTAAGCTTGCTCTTGATTCCTCAGAACCCATTGATTTGCGAGTAAGTGCAGTACAAGCAATTCATGCAGTTGGTGACGCAGCTACAAAATTGAAGCTAAAGCCTCTTGCAATTCAGAAAATACCAGAAGACAAAAATGATCAACTCAAAGATGATGTAATCCAACTACTTTGGCCAGATCATTTAAATATAGAAGAAATATTGCAATCTGTAGCAAATTTTTCTGGTCAATACTCATCATTTATTAACTACAATGTAGTTCCACAACTTTGTCCAGATCATTTAGTAGTTGCTCTTGATTGGCTTAAAAAACAAGAGCGACAACAGTTTGGGGATCGACTTGATAGACTTGGGGATGCCATTTTATTCAAAGCATGGGAAAACCTCGATTCACCTGGAATAGTAGAAGGCTTCATTGAAGTTGCTCTAGTTCAGAGACAAACATTTAATAGGTTTGTCACATATAGTGGTGCTGTAAAAGAAAATTTTTCCTCATTGCTTTTACAAGATAGGGAAAAACGGCGTAAATTCATCAAGCAAGCTATTTTGATGATTTCAGAAATAGGAGAAGAACTATCTTTTGCACGTTTCTTTTTAACCGGAAGTATTGCGACACCAGGAGATATAAAATGGATGCTTATTTGTATTCAAGAGGCTGATTCTGAAAAGATTCAAAAAAATTGGGCAACGTTGATAAATATAACTGTTCACTTTGCACAGGAGATAGCTGCTGATGCAGCAACAGAGATTCTTGAAGTTAGTAAGGTTAACCCTATTTTGTGCAATGAGTTATCCTATTGGGTTAAGACAATTGACTTGAATTCAGCGGAAGCTGTTCAAGCTTATATAAAGTATTTAAAACAACAAGCATCGCAACAATATATCCAGTCATCACTTTTGGAGCCATTGCCAAAAGAACAAATACTTCAATGGTTAGATGAGCTAGAACATGGAAATTTAGATGCTTGGTGGCGGCTTAATTTAGAAATGACTCTCAGTTCTGAGGGTACACCACATAATTATGAATCTGAATTAGATTTAACAAAGCTTCTCGGATGGCAAAAGGCAGATGAAGTTACTCGCAGAAGAATTGTTCGAGGTGCAAAAAACTATATTCAGCAACAGGATAATGTAGATTATTCTTGGGTAGGAACAAACACTTTTAACCGACCTGCACTGGCAGGCTGTAGAGCTTTATTGTTACTTTTAGAAAAAGATCTAGATTTTTTTGAGAAATTATCATCTGAAATATGGAAAAGATGGACACCTATTATTATTGCTTCTGAAATATGGAAAAGATGGACACCTGTTATTGTCGGTGCTCGTAGTACGGAGGCTCAGAAAGATTCTTATTTTAAGTTGTTTGAATATGCTTATGAAAAGTCTTCTAGCCAATTTCTCGAAACATTAATGATCGTGATTGACAAACAAAATGAAGAAGGCAACTATCTATTTGTAATTGAGTGTGTTCATCAGTGCTTGGATAAAAATTTGCAGTTAGCATTACTAAAAAAAGCTAAAGATCCATTACTCAAGCCTGAATGTACTGGTCAACTGCTTGAAGTGCTTCTCAAACAAGAATTAACTGAAGCTAAAGATTTTGCCAAATCTTTAATTTATTTGCCACTACCATTAGATGAAAATGATTGTAAAAAAATCCTGATTGCTGCTAGGACACTGGTTGAACACTCAGATCCGTCTAGTTGGTCATTCATTTGGGAACTTATTCAACAAGATTTGTCGTTTGGACGAAAAGTTTTTGAATCAGTTGCTTATCATTCTGGTCTGTTTGGAGTTGAACTCAGTTTAACTGAGATACAATTAACTGACTTATACATTTGGCTTGTAAATGAATATCCTTACGAAGAAGATCCTGATCATGGGAATAAAGGGAAAGCAAGAACTTTAACACCTAGAGATGCTATTGCAAGACTAAGGGATAATGTTTTGTGGCAATTAAAAGAAAAAGGAACATTAGAAGCTTGTACTCAAATTCAACGTCTTATTCAAGAATTACCAGATCTTCCCTCGCTTGGTAAAGTATTGATCGATGCTCAAGCAAATATGCGTCGTAACACTTGGAAACCGATGGAGCCAAAACAATTTCTTGAGTTTATAATTAGGAAAGATCCCTCACACTTAGATTTGTTTAACGAAATCAGTGAAGTAAATAGGAGCATAAAAAAAATGGAAAATGAACCCAAAATTGATCAAAGTGTCCACATTGACAATTCCAAAATCTCTGGAGTTGTCAGAACAGGTGATGGTGATATACAAAATATAAATAATTCTTCAGCAACAAAAAAAGAGTTTGACTGGAAGTTTTGGCTAACTATTGCGGTTGGACTACTCACCGTAACT
>JAABSU010000157.1 GCA_011390265.1 Spirulina sp. | reverse complement strand
GGATACGGAAATTGTGCTGGGGGATGGGTCTGTCCAAACCCTTGAGGAAATTTATCGACAAAAAGGGGCTAAGTTGTTGACATTAGGGCCAGATTGGCGATTCCATTGGACAGAACCCTCGGTTTATGTGGATGATGGAGTTAAGCCAGTTTTTGAGGTGAAAACCCGGACGGGCCGCCGCATTGAAACGACGTTATCCCACCCATTTTTAACGATTCAAGGGTGGCGATCGCTCCAAGATCTCACTGTGGGTCAAAAAATTGCCGTTCCCCGCCACCTGCCGGTTTTTGGCACGGGGGAAATTCCTGTGGAGCAGATAAAGTTACTCGCTTATTTTATTGGTGACGGTTGCTTAACTCAGGTTTCTCCTCGGTTCACGAATACTAATCCAACCATCCAGGAAGACTTCAAAACGGCAATATTAACATTTCCTGGTGTAAAAATTCGTTGTTTTAACTCTAAAGGCAAACGTGCCCCAACATTTTATGTAACTTCTGATTTAGAAAAGTTAAAAGCTGAACGGCAAATATTTGCTAATAAATTCAAGTTTCATCTCAAAAATTTCAACTATTCTGATTGTGCTTTAGCACAGATATTAGAGGTGAGTTCAGGACTAATTACACTCTGGAAGCAGGGGAAATGTGCGCCAAGTCTTGATGTTTTTAAAAGACTTTGTGAAGTTTTAAATGTCAGTGCGGATGACTTGGCTCCAGGTGGACTTGCAACTATTCGGTGGCAGAGTCAAAATACTGTTACACTATGGTTGAAGTCTTTAGATCTTTTGGGAAAATCTGCCCACAATAAAAATATTCCTGCGATTATTTTTAAGCTAAAGAGATCACAAGTTGCTTTGTTTTTAAATCGCCTCTTTGCTACCGATGGTTGGGGTACAGTTTTAAGCAGTGGTCAATCTCAAATTGGTTATGCCAGTGTCAGCGAAACTTTAGTGCGACAAGTGCAACATTTGCTACTTCGCTTTGGCATTATTGCCCGCCTGAAATCTCGCTCCATTCGCTATCAGGATCATCGTCGTCCCGCCTGGCAATTGGATATTACCGATTCTACCTCTTTACAGATTTTCATTGATCAAATTGGCATTTTAGGGAAAGAAGCCGCTTTAGCAAAAATCACCACTGCTTTGAGTCAGCGGCGCAAACAAACCAATTGCGATTTAATTCCGGTGGAAATTTGGGAAGCTATTACCATAGCCAAAGGCCAAGAATCTTGGAAGTCCCTCGCCACCCGTGCCGAATTCCAATGCACAAGCAATATTCATGTGGGCAAACGCGCCCCCAGTCGTCACCGCTTGTTAGCCCTGGCCACCGCCTTGGAAGATCCAGAATTGCGAGCGATCGCCACCAGTGATGTCTATTGGGATGAAATTGTCACCATTACCCCCCAAGGGCATAAACAGGTTTACGATCTGACAATTCCCGATCATCATAATTTTGTCGCTAATGATATTTGTGTCCATAACACCAGCTTTGCCTTAAACGTGGCCGCAAACATTGCCAAAAGCCATCAACTACCCATCGCTATTTTTAGCTTGGAAATGTCCAAAGAACAACTCTCTCAACGCCTGTTAGCCAGTGAAGCGGGGGTCGAAAGTAATCGGATTCGGTCGGGGCATTTAACCAGTATGGAAATGGAAAAGATTGCCGTTGCTATTGGCACATTGTCGGAATTACCCATCTATATTGATGATAGTGTGAGTTTGACCGTGATGCAAATGCGATCGCAGGTGCGCCGTCTACAAGCAGAGCAAAAGGGCAAAATTGGCGCGGTCTTGATTGATTATCTTCAGTTAATGGAGGGCAGTAGTGATAATCGGGTGCAGGAGTTATCAAAAATCACGCGATCGCTCAAGGGGTTAGCCCGTGAAGTCAATGCCCCCGTCCTGGCCCTTTCCCAATTAAGTCGCGGCGTAGAATCCCGCACCAATAAACGCCCGATGATGTCTGATTTAAGGGAATCCGGTTGTTTAGCCGGTGATACGTTGATCCCGATAGTAACAGGAGAACTTGTGCCGATTCGGGAATTAGTGGGACGGCAAGATTTTCAGGTTTGGGCATTGGATGAAAGTAATCTTAAATTAGTTGCTGCCCCCGTAAGTCACAGTTTTTGCACAGGGGTTAAACCCGTTTTTACCTTAAAAACTCGCTTAGGTCGTTGCATTCAAGCAACCGCCAACCACAAATTTCGCACGATTACCGGTTGGGTTCACTTAGATCAGGTAAGGGTAGGCGATCGCCTTGCTCTACCTCGCACCCTGCCAGAACCCATAGAAAATAACAATTCAATTATTCTTCAACCCACTGAACTTGCTTTGTTGGGTCATTTAATTGGAGATGGTTGTACATTACCCCGCCACACAATTCAGTATACAACCAAAGAAAAAGATCTTGCTGAAATTGTCATTGAATTAGTAAGAACAACCTTTGGAGATCTGATTAATCCTCGAATTTCCGCAGAAAGAACATGGTATCAAGTCTATCTACCTGCATCTTATCCACTAACACATGGGGTTTACAACCCTATTGCAGAATGGCTCAGAAAACTAGATATTTTTGGACTAAGATCTTATGAAAAGTTTGTTCCTCGATCAATATTTCAACAATCTGCTAATGATATTAGTGTGTTCTTGAAGCATTTATGGAGTACTGACGGATGCTTGAATTTCAAAAATGAAAAGGTTCAACGTCTGGTTGCATATTATTCAACGTCAAGTTATCAATTAGCGCGTGATGTTCAATCCCTTTTACTTCGATTAACTATTAATGGAAGTCTTAAGGTAGTCCCACAAAAAAACAAAGGTAGAACCCAATATCATGTAGTGATTACAGGGAAACCAGAAATTGATGCTTTTATCAAAAATATTGGCACTGTTGGAAAACGTAGATCAGAGATGGCACAAAAAATTCAAGATTTTTTAGGGTCTGTTGTTGCAAATACTAACCGCGATGTAATACCGCGAGAGGTTTGGCAGCATCATATCCTGCCTAGTTTAGGTAGGAGTAATTTTACACACCGTAATTTTCAAAATGCGCTAGGACAGCAATACTGTGGTCATCAACTGTATAAACAAAATATCAGCCGTGAGCGTATGGGTCGTATTGCTGTGGTGCTTGAAGATCCAGCCTTACAGCATCTACAAACGAGCGATCTCTATTGGGATGAAGTCGTCGAAATTGTTCCCTGTGGTGAAACTGATGTTTATGATTTAACCGTGCCTAAACATCATAATTTTGTGGCCAATAATATTGTTGTCCACAACTCCATTGAACAGGATGCGGATGTCATTTTAATGCTCTATCGGGATGCTTATTATAATCCCGATTCCCCCGATCGCAATGTGGCCGAAGCCATCATTGTTAAACACCGCAACGGCCCCACCGGAACGGTTCGCCTCCTCTTCCAACCCGAACTCACCAAATTTGAAAACCTGGCCAGGGAGTAGATCCAGACTTTGATTGGGCTTCCTTTCAGGCAAGTGAATTCTTCTCAGAACCTTTAAGCCCAAACCCGATTTAGGCTAAGGGTAAACCCCGGTAATACCGTTTCCCCCGATAATGTGCTGGGATTTTCCAAAACCTCGACCCCTTGCCCCGGACGGTAAATTTCCACCCGCTTGCTTTGAGGGTCAATCAGCCAGCCTAACCGCGCCCCATTCTCGATATATTCCGCCATCTTGCTGCGGAGGTCTTGAAGGCGATCGCTCTTTGATCGCAACTCCACCACAAAATCAGGACAAAGGGGAATGAATCCATCCTGCTGTTCTAGGGTGAGGGTCTGCCAACGGTCAGGACTGACCCAAGCCGCATCCGGGGAGCGATTGCCTCCTTTAGGCAACTCAAAACCCGTCGAAGAATCAAAGGCCCGCCCATTGCCCCCTTCCTCCTCAATCCAACGCACCAGAAAATAATTAATTTTGCTGTTGCGATAGCCCGTATTACCCCCTGTGGGTGGATTCACGATCAGTTCTCCCGTAGCAGTCCGTTCTAGGTGAAGCTCACGATTCGCCGCCGCCAACACCGCAAACTGCTCCGCCGTCACCGATAGAGCCAGTTGCTCAGGAAGTTGGAGCGATAAGGATTGAGACATTGACCCCCATAGGTTGCATTGTTTCTCCATTGTACGAAGCGCAGCACCGAACCGGCAAAAATTGCAGCCATCTACATTAAGCCAGAAACCGGGTTTCTTGCATCTCCTCATCTTTGACGGATATGCTCACAGAAACCCGGTTTCTCACGTATGGGGAAAGCTGATCATCAGCCCGTGTTTCGCATTCCGGCAGCAATGCCGTTAATTGTTAACAATGCCCCCCGTAGGAGTTCCTCCTTACTGTAACGGTAGTGAATCACCCCAGAAGCCTGACTACTGTATTGGCGTAAACGCTTCAACAACGAAACTTGGAGAAAACCGAGGGGGACAATCGTACCATTGCGCAAATAAACCGATCGCTGCAACTCCGGATCATCATCTAACAAGTTAGGAGTGCCCTTAATTGCCAGAATGATCTCACGGGTGAGCTTGAACTCCTCCGCAATCTGATCAAACACCTTCATAAAGCGTTCCAGATCCGCTGGTTGGGATAACTCTTGGACATAATGCTGCGCCATCCGCAAATCCACCTTTGCCAGCGTCATCTCCACCTTAGAAATCGCCATGCGGCAGAAGGGCCATTTGAAGTAGAAATAGCGCATTAACTTGAGGTTTTCCTCTGGCTCCTCATCCATGAAACTCTTCAGGGCACTACCCACCCCATACCAAGCCGGAAGCAGGAAACGGCTTTGCGTCCAACTAAACACCCAAGGAATCGCCCGCAACGAGCTTAAATCCTTCTTGCCACTCTTACGGCGAGCGGGGCGCGAACTAATTTGCAACTGGCTAATTTCTTGAATCGGAGTCACCGCCATAAAGAAATCAATGAAATCCGGTTGCTCATAGATGAGATTCCGGTAGCAGGTGCGCGATCGCGTCGCCAACTCCTCCATGATTTCATTCCAAGGGGCAATGTCATCAAAACCACTCCCCAACAAACTCGATTGCAACACCGCCGTTGATGCGGTTTCTAAATGATACAAAGCCAATTCCGGTAGGGAATATTTCGAGGCCAACACCTCCCCCTGTTCCGTAATTTTGATCCGGCCGTTAATCGTCGAACTGGGTTGAGCCAGAATTGCTTCATAGGCCGGGCCACCGCCGCGACCGACGGAACCGCCGCGACCGTGGAAAATCCGCAACGCAATATCGTACTGACTGGCGATCGCCTGCAAGGCCTTCTGCGCCTTATGAATCTCCCAATTACTACTTAAAAACCCCGAGTCCTTATTACTGTCAGAATAGCCCAACATCACCTCTTGGAGCGGTTGAGCATGGGGCAATTGGGAATAGGGGGCATGGGGTTCGGGGGTGTGGAGCCGCAGGGCATCGTAGCCCCCCGCCAACGTTGCCCGGTACAGTTCCAACTCAAAGAGCGATTTCATCACCGCCGGAGCACGCTTCAAATCGTCCACCGTTTCAAACAACGGCACAATCTGAATCCCACACAGCCCCGTCACCGGATCATACAGCCCCGCCTCTTGGGCCAAAATCAGCACCTCTAAAATATCGCTGACATCATTGCTCATGCTGATGATGTAGGTGCGGCAAATTTGCGGCCCAAATTCCTTTTGGAGGCGGCGAATCATCCGGAATGTTTCCATCGTTTCCGCCGTGCGATCGCTAAATGGAGCCTCTGCCGGCACTAAAGGCCGCCGCGTCGGCAGTTCAGCAATCAACCAATCCCGCCGCTCCTGCTCCGTCAGTTCATCGTAGGGCTTCGGCAACAGTTGGATATAGTTGGCAATTTCCGTCAAGGCCTCAGAATGGCGCAGGGATTCCTGACGCACATCTAATTCTGTTAGATAAAACCCATAGATTTCAGCTTGGGTAATTAATTTATCCAGATCTTGGCAAGCAATCCCCGTCTCGCTTAAATTGCGTTGCAACAGCCGCAATTCTGCCAAAAACTGATCCCCCGATTGATAAATGGCCTTGGGATTAATTTCATCGAGTAGTTTTTGTTGATGGGGATCGGCGCTGGTGAGCAGTTGGTTGCGCTCTTTTGTGTTTTCCAGCCGTTTTTGGATGTAAGCCAGCTTGAGGCGGTAGGGTTCCTGACGGTAGCGAATCGCCAACTTTTCGTAAACCTCCCCCAAATGGGCGCGGTCTTGTTCGAGGGAATCGAGCAACTCCGGCATCACATTACTCCAGTGGAGCGAGAGGCTCAGTTGCAGGATCAACTCTTGCACCGAGGTGAGATATTTTTCCAAGACAATATCCCGCTGATAGCAGGCGGTGCGCCAAGTTACCTCTGGAGTTACGGAGGGGTTGCCGTCCCGGTCTGAACCCACCCAGGAGCCAAAATAGCAAAACCGACTTTGGGGGGGACGGAGATGGGGAAAGGTATCTTGGAGGGCTTGCTTGAGACGGATCGACAGTTCCGGGAGGGCATCAAAGAGCACTTCTTGGAAATAGTGCAGCGTATAGTCCACTTCATCCAACACCGTGGGCTTGAACTGGTGCAGTTCATCAGTGCGCCACCAGAGGCGGATTTCATCATGGAGTTGGTGGGAGGCGGTTTCTGCTTCCCAGGAGTTATCTAGCCCTAAGCCCCGATAGGCTTCTTCGGCTTGATCCAGTTGGCGCAGGAGGTTGGAGATGCGCCGTTGTTTGCGGCGGATCGTGTGGCGAACGATTTCCGTGGGGTGGGCGGTGAAGACGAGGCGAATATCAAGATGATCCAGGAGTCGCTGGATCATCTGGGGGGGCATATTCTGTTGGCGCAGATAGGGAAAGAGCCAGTGGAATGTACCGGCTTTGGGTTTGGCGGCTTCGCTATCTTGGAGGTTTTTTTCCAATTGTCGCGCCCCTAAGGGAGCCACCTCAGCACTATTGCCGTTAGTTTCGGGGTGGAGGGATTCCGGTGGCGGGGGCGGCGATTGGGGGGAACGCTGCTCTTTGTAGGTGGCCCGCCGGGAGAGCCGCTGTTCCCGCTGTTCGTAGTGCTGCTCAATGATGTTGATCAGTTGGAAATAGAGGGCAAAGGCCCGGGCGGCGCGGATCGCTTCGTTGAGGTCAAGCTGCTCGATGACCGGTAAGACGGCGGATTTATCGAGGTTGGTGGTTTGGCCTTCCGGGGAGCAGATGGCCCGGAGTTGGCGCAACAGATTAACGAGGGGTTGGCCACATTCAGACACCAAGACCGATTCCCATAGATCTTCAACCATCTTGAGGCGATGGTGCAACAGGAGCATCGAGTTGGAGGGTAGTTGCAAGGTTAGCTCTGGGGATTGAAGCAGCGAACTCATGATGGGCAATGGTTGCAGATACTACGGTAGTCTAAGGGATCTCCGGGGTTAACGCAGCGGTTTCGACACGTTTAGCAACAGAGAGTTACGTTTAGCCATCAAGGGATGGGGAGTTGGGGAAGGGTAGAACTGGGAGGCGATCGCCCCGAAATAGCTCTGTACTGACTTCGCCGCAGGTTTGGAGGCTAGAGGCGATCGCCTTGATTACAAAAATTCCTCCCAAAAAAGGAATGGTCGCCACAGCTAAAAGGATGGGGGTGGGGGGGGCTAACTGTTGGGAATTCAAGGGCATTTCCAAACTGGAACTGCTCAGTAGTGTAGCCGAAAAATACCCCTTTGCCTGTGTTGATCATGACTAAAGGGTTAAGACAGGAATTCTTTTTTTTGCTGTAGCTAAAAGCACGAAAAAAGGGGGGATCCCCCCCTGCCCCCCCTTAAAAAGGGGGGGTTCTGAATTTAACCCCCTTATTAAGGGGGTCGGCGCAGCCGGGGGGATCCTACACCTTGGCTTCTTCGAGGATCAGCTTCGATCGCTTCACATTTTCCGGAATCTCAATGGGGTAGTTCCCCGTGAAACAAGCCGAGCAGAAATCCTGGGGATGATTGCCGGTCATGGTCAGCATCCCTTCCCAACTCAGGTAGTAGAGACTATCCACACCGATATGGGCCGCGATCTCCTCCACGGATTTAGTGGCCGCGATTAATTGGTCTTGGGTATCGGTATCCAACCCGTAGAAACAGGGGTGAGTGACCGGAGGAGAAGAAATTTTCATGTGGATTTCCTTCGCCCCCGCATCCCGCAACGCCTTCACCAGCTTGCGGCTCGTCGTGCCCCGCACAATCGAATCATCGATAATAATCACCCGCTTATCCACCAGCACATCCTTGAGGGGATTGAGCTTCATGCGGATTCCCGTTTCGCGCATTGCTTGGGTGGGCTGGATGAACGTGCGCCCCACATAGCGGTTTTTGATCAGGGCTTCAGCATAGGGAATCTTTGAGGTTTCCGCATAGCCAATGGCCGCCGGAACCCCAGAATCTGGCACTGCAATCACACAATCCGCTTCAGTGTAGGATTCCCTCGCCAACTGTTGCCCGAGGCGTTTGCGGTAACTGTAGATGGTTTCATCTTGGGCGAGGCTGTCGGGCCGGGAGAAATAAATCATTTCAAACACGCAAAGTTTCCGCTGCGGTTTTTGGGCCCAATGGAACGAAGCCATCCCCGCCTCACTGATCCACACCAATTCCCCCGGCTCCACATCCCGGAGGTATTCCGCGCCGATGATATCCAGGCCGCAGGTTTCCGAGGAAAGGACGTAGCGGTTGGGGCTGCCGGGGAGCATGCCGATGACGAGGGGGCGGATGCCGTGGGGATCGCG
>JAABSU010000156.1 GCA_011390265.1 Spirulina sp. | reverse complement strand
GGTGCAAGTTAATCGGCCATCCCTGACCCAAAGCATTTTCCAGGGTGGGTTCAGCACCGGGAGCTAATAGGGCGGTGACATAGCCCAGCAGGGCATCAAACCACACATAAAAAGTGTGTTCTGGATCTGTGGGTAGGGGGAAACCCCAGGTTAAATTGACCCGAGAAACGGAGAAATCCTGTAGCCCTTGGGCCACAAAGTTGAGGACTTCATTACGGCGGGCGATCGGTTGAATGAAATCCGGATGCTCGGTATAGAGGGCTTCGAGACGTTCTTGATAGCGAGAGAGGCGGAAAAAGTAATTATCCTCGTCCCGCCACTCCACAGCCTTGTTGGTGTGAATCGGGCAATGTTGGCCCGGGAGCAGATCCCGTTCTTCTTTAAATTCTTCACAGGCGACACAATACCAGCCCTGTTGTTTGGAGAGATAAATATCCCCTTTTTCCCAGACCCGGGCAAAGAATTCTTGGACGATCGCATGGTGGCGGGGATCGGTGGTGCGGCTAAAGCGATCGTATTGGATATTGAGGGCCTGCCAGAGGGTATCAAACTGGGCAGAGACACGATCGCAGTGGGTTTGGGGATCAATCCCTTGTTCAGCGGCGGCCCGTTGGATTTTTTGGCCATGTTCATCGGTGCCGGTGATGAACAGCACATCTCGCCCTTGTAAGCGCTGGAATCGGGCGATCGCATCGGCAATCATCGTCGTGTAGGCACTGCCAATGTGGGGGGCAGCATTGACATAATACAGGGGCGTGGTGAGGACAAAAGGCTGGCAAGGCTGAGGGGACATAACCGTTTTTAAAGAGAACAAAAATCGAGCCAACCCCGCCGTTGGGGGCCTGGCCCTTCGCATTGATATTCCCCATTGTAGGGTTGATTGAGACCGGGAGGGCGAGATCGCCCCCTGCCCCGTTTCCCTCTGCTTCCCCGCAAAGAATGGCGATCATCTTGCGGGAAACCCTCAGAAAGTGGCACACTGGGCAGGGTTAAATATGGATTAAGCTTAAAAACCACGCCAACCCTCCAGATCCAACACAAGGGCGCACGAACGGTTATGAAAATTATGATTGTGGGGAGTGGTGGTCGGGAACACGCGATCGCCCTCAAACTGTCCGAGTCTGATCAAATTACACAAATTCTCTGCATTCCTGGCAACGGCGGCACAGCCAACCTTCCCAAATGCCGCAACATCGCCATGAATGTCGGTGACTTCGCTGGCATTGCCCGTTTTGCCGGTGTCCAGGGAATCACGATCGTCGTGGTTGGCCCAGAAGACCCCCTCGCCAATGGTCTAGCGGATTACCTCCAAGCTGAAAAAATCCCCGTCTTTGGCCCCACCAAAGCCGGCGCTCGCATCGAATCCAGCAAAATCTGGGCCAAAGAATTAATGATCAAAGCGGGGGTTCCCACGGCCCAGGGCAAAAGCTTCACCAAATCCGAAAAAGCCAAGGAATACATCGCCAGCCAAGCCGCGCCCCTCGTCGTTAAAGCCGATGGGTTAGCGGCTGGGAAAGGGGTGATCGTGGCCGAAACCCAAACCGCAGCCCTCCAAGCCGTGGATGAACTTACCACCCAAGGCTTCACCACCCTCGTCGTCGAGGAATGCCTCACCGGCACTGAGGTTTCCGTCTTTGCCGTCACCGATGGCCAAACCTTCCGCACCCTCCTCGCTGCCCAAGACCATAAACGGATTGGCGAAGGGGATACGGGGGAAAATACCGGCGGCATGGGGGTCTATGCCCCCGCGCCCCTAGTCACCCCGGAGTTAATGGGCCGCATTGAGCGGGAAATCATTGCCCCCACCCTCAACGCCCTCAAAGACAAACAAATTGACTATCGCGGTGTTTTGTATGCGGGGTTAATGATTACCCCCACTGGCGATCCCAAGGTGTTGGAATTTAATTGCCGCTTTGGCGATCCCGAAACCCAAGTGCTTTTACCGCTCCTCGCCACACCCTTGGAAAAAATTCTCGCCGCCTGTGTGGAGCAAAAACTGGAAGCTTTACCCCCCATTGAATGGCATCCCGGTTGTGGGGTTTGTGTGGTGGCGGCCGCTGAGGGCTATCCGGGTAAATATCGCCGGGGGGATGAAATTATCGGTGTGGATGCTGCGGAAGAAATGGGCGTGACGGTGTTTCATGCCGGAACCCAAAGCCGCCAGCAACAACTGCTCACCAGTGGGGGGCGGGTGTTAGGGGTGACTGCGATTGGGGAAGACTTCACCGCTGCGGTGAATAAAGCCTATGGGGCGATCGCCCGGATCGAATTTGAAGGCATGTATTACCGCCGAGATATTGCCCACCAAGTCCTCCCCAAACCCGAACCCGAAACGACCCCCAGCCCAGCGATCGAGGAAGCTGACGCAGATCCCACAGCCAGCAATGATTTAGAGGCAGAATAACCCATCCCCCCCCACCCCTTAGCCTATAATCAGAAGCATCTATCGATTGCCCCCAGGTGAGCCTTGTTAGCGTTCTTCAGCCAAATCCGCGCCATTATCCATCGGTGGTGGTCAGAATTTACCTTGCAGACCCGGCTCATGGCCGGGGCAACTTTGGTTGTCTCCCTGATCATGAGTGGTGTCACCTTCTGGGCAGTCAACACGATCCAACAGGATGCCCGTCTTAATGACACCCGTTTCGGCCGAGATCTGGGGCTACTGTTGGCCGCCAATGTTGCCCCCTTAATTGCCGAAGGGAACCTCAGTGAAGCCGCACGGTTTTCCAGTCGCTTCTATCGCAGCACCTCTTCAGTGCGTTATCTCCTCTATGCCGACGAAGCGGGAAAAATTTTCTTTGGCATCCCCTACAGTGAAGCCGAAATTCAAAATTCCCTGACTATTGAGCGGCGGATTCAACTGCCGGAGCAATACTCCCCCCAAGCTGAAGTGCCAATGGTGCGACAACACAGCACCCCCAACGGCCAAGTCACCGATGTCTTTATCCCCCTCAACCGTGAGCACCAATATTTGGGGGTGTTGGCGGTGGGGATCAATCCCAATCCGACGGTGGTAGCCTCCTCGAACCTGACCCGGGATGTAACGATCGCCGTCTTCATTTCCATCTGGGCCATGGTACTCCTGGGGGTAGTGTTTAATGCCCTGACGATTACGAAGCCGATTAAAGAGTTGCTGGTGGGGGTGAAAAATATCGCCGCCGGCAACTTTAAACAGCGGGTGGATCTACCCTTGGGGGGGGAACTGGGGGAATTGATCTGTAGCTTTAATGAAATGGCGGAGCGGCTTGAACGCTATGAAGCCCAGAATATTGAGGAAATGACGGCGGAGAAGGCCAAGCTCGAAACCCTCGTTTCCACCATTGCCGACGGGGCGGTTTTACTCAATACCGATTTAGAAATTATCCTCGTCAACCCCACCGCCCGCCGCATTTTTAACTGGGAAGGGCGGGACGTGATCGGTGCCAACGTCCTCCACCATCTCCCCCTGGCGGTGACGGTTAAGCTCACCCGGCCCCTCTACCATGTCAGCCGAACCTTACCCACCACGCCGTTTTTAGAGGGTCATGTCGAGGCGATCGCCCTCCCGGAAAAACATCGCGATGGGGATGAATTCCGCGTCACCCTTTCCGGCCCCACCGAGCGCACGATCCGCGTCCTCCTCACCCAAGTCCTGGATCAACACCGAGAAACCGTCAAAGGCATCGCCATGACCGTCCAGGACATCACGCGGGAAGTGGAACTCAACGAAGCCAAAAGCCAATTTATCAGCAACGTCTCCCACGAACTCCGCACCCCCCTGTTTAACATCAAGTCTTTCATCGAAACCCTCTACGAATACGGCAACGAACTCACCGCTGGCGAACGGGAAGAATTTCTCAAAACCGCCAATAACGAAACCGATCGCCTCACCCGCTTGGTGAATGATGTCCTCGATCTCTCCCGCTTAGAATCCAGCAACACCTACAAGCTCGAAGCGGTGGAAATTTCCCGTCCCATTGAACAAACCCTGCGCACCTACCAACTCAACGCCAAAGACAAAGGCATCGAACTCCTGCAAAACATTGACCCCAACCTGCCCCTGGTTTTGGGCCACTATGACCTCATTTTGCAAGTCTTAGCCAATCTAGTGGGCAATGCCCTCAAATTCACCGCTGCCGGCGGAAAAGTGGCGATCATTGCCTACCCCATGGAGCAAGCCACCCCAGTATTAAACCAAACCCAAAAAGTCCGCATCGAAGTGGCCGACACCGGCACAGGCATTGATGCGGAGGATCAAGAAGCAATTTTTGACCGCTTCTTTCGGGTGGAAAACCGTGTCCACACCTTAGAAGGGACGGGGCTAGGGTTGTCGATTGTGCGTAACATTATCGAAAAGCACCATAGCCGCGTCCATCTGATTAGTGAAGTGGGGGTCGGGAGTACATTTTGGTTTGAGTTAGAGGTGTATCAAGACCAAGAAACTTTGATCAATACTCCCATTACCCTCACCCCAGTAGAAAATACCCCCTAATTGCCATAATTCCAGCGGGCACGAAAACTCCGGTTATCTAAATGGGTGAAGGTGGCACCATAGCCCAATCCACCAGACCACCAAGGGTCAAGCTGACGCTGCACTTCGCGGGGGGAGAGGCCCCCAACGACAAAATCAACGCCATAGCCTTGAATATGGGTGGAGCGAGATGCACCGCCAATCGCACGGTTGATCGCGGGGGGACGATACCAACTGGTGATCGTGATTGATCGGTTGCCCAACCTTGTCCGTACTTCTTGCATGCGCTGGGCCATGCGGATGATGTTGTTGGTGATCGTGGCATTTTCCGGCAGTCGTTGGCCGTCCTTAGTGGCTTCTCCCCAGGTGAAGCTGCCACCGGGAATAATCGGTGTGCCGGTGGTGAGTTGGCCTTTGCCAGCAATGCGAATCAGGCGGCCGCTGGGTTTCGGGGCTGGTGTGGGTTTCGGGGCTGGGGTTGGGGCGGGTGGCGGCGTGACTTCTTCCTGGGGAGGGGCGTAGCTTTCAATATGTAGGGTGTCGATGTGGCCCTGAAAGACATACCATTCTTTGTGGTTGCCAATGGGGTTCTCCAGTTCTACCTTGAGGTGGGATCCAAACTCGCTAAAACTTTTCACCGCCAACTCCCGTTGAGAAACGGCAATTTTGTCTGCATCGCCGAGTTGGGAGGAATCCACCGGCTTGAGTTTAAACACCGTATCTTGGTTGATCACCAGTGTTCCGGAGTTGGAAATGAGCACGTGGCCTTCAAAGACATACCAGTCTTTGCGGCCGGCGATCGCCCGATCCAACGTCACTTTGTAGTGGTTGCCCACTTTTTCCCCACTGGTGATCCCGTATTCCCCACGGGGAACCGCTGCTTTTTC
This sequence comes from Spirulina sp., assembly GCA_011390265.1. Classification (GTDB taxonomy): domain Bacteria; phylum Cyanobacteriota; class Cyanobacteriia; order Cyanobacteriales; family Spirulinaceae; genus Spirulina. The sequence goes on along the minus strand of JAABSU010000156.1, from coordinate 3,432 downwards.
GTCATCGCTGAGGCTGGCGGATTGAAGCGGCTTGACCTTGAAAATTGTATCCTGATTAACAATGAGCGTAGACATTTTCAATAAAACAGTGCTAGTTTCTCCATCACCGTACCCTGATTCTGAGTCTTTGCCCAACGCCAAAGGATTGATCTTCTCATGAGCCAAAAACGTATTTTAATTGTGGGCGGTGTTGCGGGGGGTGCATCCTGCGCGGCGCGATCGCGTCGTCTCGATGAAACCGCAGAAATCATCATGTTTGACCGGGGGCCTTACGTTTCCTTTGCTAACTGTGGCCTGCCCTACTATGTGGGGGATGTGATTGTCGATGAAAGTAAGCTGTTGGTGGCCAATGCGACGCTATTCCAAGAGCGGTTTAATATTCAAGTTTGCCTTGAGCACAATGTCCGCACCATCGATCGCACCGCTAAAACCATTGAGGTGGAAAATCTCAAAACCGGGGAAATCCGCCAAGAAGCCTATGATGCTTTGGTGCTATCCCCCGGAGCAGCCCCCATCCGCCCCCCCCTCCCCGGCATTGATCTACCGGGGATTTTTGCCCTGCGCACAATTCCCGATAGTCGTAAAATTCGCCAATGGATTACGGATCATCAGGTGAAAACGGCGGTGGTGGTAGGGGGCGGCTTTATTGGCCTCGAAATGACCGAAAATCTGCTCCATCGGGGCATTGCCGTGACGATATTGGAGCAGATGCCCCAGGTGATGCCCCCTTTGGATCGGGAAATGGTGACGGGGGTGCATGATCTGTTGCGATCGCAGGGCGTTCAGTTGTGCCTCAGTGATGGGGTGGAGCGGTTTGATCCGGTGGGTGATGGGGAGGGCCTGCAAATCACCACCGCATCAGGGCAAGTCCACAGGGCGGATCTGGTGATTCTCGCCATTGGGGTACGCCCGGAAAATCAGTTGGCGCGGGATGCGGGCCTGAAGATCGGCGAGCGGGGTGGCATTCAGGTGAATGAACAGATGCAAACCAATGATCCCCAAATTTGGGCGGTGGGGGATGCCGTGGAGGTACAGGATTTTGTCACCCAAACGCCGATCCAAATTCCCTTAGCGGGGCCGGCCAATCGCCAGGGGCGGATTGCGGCCGATGCGATCGCCGGTCGCCCCAGTACGTTTCGCGGTGTTCAAGGTACGGCGGTTTGTCAGGTGTTTGACCTCACCATTGCCACCACCGGAGCCAGCGAGAAAACCCTACAACGGTTGGAGATCCCCTACCACAAGGTTTACCTCCATCCGGGCCACCATGTGGGCTATTTTCCCGGAGCCAAGCCCATTGATATTAAGCTGCTCTTTGCCCCCGATACGGGCAAAATCCTCGGTGTGCAGGCGGTGGGGGAAGAGGGAACAGCCAAACGGGTGGATGTGATCGCCATGGCCCTGCAACAGGGGGGAACGGTGTTTGATTTAGAGGAGGCGGAATTGTGCTACGCGCCCCAATTTGGCGCGGCGAAGGATCCGGTTAATTTTGCCGGGATGATCGCCGCCAACCATTTGCGGGGGGATGCCCCTTTAGCCCAATGGTCTGATCCCGATTGGCGATCGCACCTCCTCCTTGATGTGCGAGATCCCGATGAGTTTGAGCGGGGCCATGTGCCGGGGGCGGTGAATGTCCCCTTAAACAGCGTGCGCGATCGCCTCGCCACCCTCCCCTCCGATCAGCCCCTCTATGTCTACTGCCAAGTGGGCCAGCGGGGCTACTACGCCACCCGCGTCCTCCGTTTCCACGGTTTTCAAGCCTATAACCTCACGGGAGGTTATAAAACCTACGAGGCGATCGAGGCCACCTAAATGGAGGGAATGTAGGGGCGAAAAATTTTTCGCCCCTCCCCTTTTTCTCCTTAACCGGCAGCAGAGCCGCTGTAACCCTTGCCAAGGCAGAGCCATGGCACAAAATTCGTAGTATTTCGCGCATTCACAAACTCTTCAGGATTAAGCCACCCAATCTTTACGAAAACTTCACCTACTGAGCCACAAAATCAGGTTTGATAGGAGGTAGGGCCTCAAGCCACCCTGCCAAGATTAAGACCGTTGCCTGCATATTGAAACTTAGGGAAATCGTTGTTATGAACCGCACCATCAAGCATTTACTGTTAAGCTCCTCCCTCGCCATTGGTTTAGGGGCCTTTGGGAGCCTCCCCGCTTGGGCTGCTAGCCTCACCGGGGCCAGCGTCAGCGGCGCTCACCTCACCTATGGAGTAACCGGAAATTCCACCGCAATCACCGGCAATAACGCCCCCAATTGGCAGGCCGCCCTCGATGGTCTGGGCAATGTGGAGTTAGGGGGAATGACAGGCAGCCCGAATACCGCCGATTTTAACCAAGCCATTACCCTCACCGGCAACGTCGATGGCTTTGAGGTGATTATCAGCAGCCTCACCGCTACAGATTGGTTTGGGGCCGGCAACACCACCACGGCTTACGGTAATGATGACCTCGCCAATACTTGGTTTGATGCCGCTTTAGCGGCCTACGGCATCACCGACGCAGGCATTCAAGCGGCGGTGAGTGGCTTGGCCTACAGCCAAACCCTGGCCCAGACAGGTAATCCAATCTTGGCCGGCATGGCAGCCAATATTGCTGCCTCCCAAGCCCCCACCACCGCCAGCCTCTTCGATCGCTTCTTAGCGGGCAATGGGTTTGCGCGCTTCAGTGATCCCAACGTTCAATCGGTGGCCAGCAATGGCAGCGGCGGCTTAGATATTGTCCTCGCCGGTCACTACGATGCCACACCGCAACTGTTCTCCTTCCTCAACAGCACTGAATTAGCCGTCGTCGCTGCAATCATCGGTGGCCCGGTGCAAGCTAGCGAATTGGTGAAGGTATCCTATCGCGGTCAAAGCTACTACAGCTTCGGTTTCACCGCTACCCAATCTGGCGTAGTTGATCCCCTCGATGGTGTATCCCACGCCGGGAATTACCTGTTAACGGCTCAATTACCTGCGGAGAGTGACCCCGTAGCAGTTCCCGAACCCGCTACGGTTTTAGGTCTGCTCACCCTAGGGGGTGTGATGGCGGCAACGAAGCGCAAAGCCGCTTAGGGTTCAATGACCCCCACCTGGCATCCGCCAAGGTGGGGGAGTGACCGGAGATAACCCGGTCGTAGCTGCGAAGTATTCTAAACTGCTCAAAATTTGCACAGCGGTCTCCGGTTGTAGGAGGTCGCAATTTTTTGTGTGCTGACTTGGAACTAATTTGCTTGACACTCCCCGCGCTAAAGCGACGGGGATTCTTGGTTCATCGACCGGACTTAACTGAGCAGGATTTCTCCAACCCAGCCAGAGGTCTAATCTCCCCAAGCGTATAACTTCCCGTGTGCCCCACGGTAGTTAGTCCGAGGCGCAGGATACAAACCCGCATCACTACTGACTTGGCCAGATGCCGATCACAGACCAACCCCTCCACATTCAAGTC
>JAABSU010000016.1 GCA_011390265.1 Spirulina sp. | reverse complement strand
CTCAATTCCCACTGACGACCCATGTAGCAGAAGATGCCGATCAGGAAGTGGAAAATCACCAGTTGGTAAGGGCCACCGTTGTAGAGCCACTCATCGAGGGAAGCAGCTTCCCAGATGGGGTAGAAGTGCAAGCCAATGGCGTTGGAGGAAGGAACAACAGCACCGGAGATGATGTTGTTGCCGTAGAGCAAGGAACCGGCCACAGGCTCACGGATGCCGTCGATGTCCACGGGGGGAGCAGCGATGAAGGCGATAATGAAGCAGGTGGTGGCGGTGAGGAGGGTAGGGATCATCAGAACGCCAAACCAACCCACATAGAGGCGGTTGTTGGTGCTGGTGACCCATTGACAGAAGCGTTCCCACAGGGAGGCGCTTTGTTGGGCTTGAATGGTTGTCGTCATGGTTTGAATGATAACTTATGATTTTTTAACAAACGGGCGGCTGCATATTCTGCTTACCGCTTATGGCTATGATAAATCAATCATTGCAAATTGTAAAGGATTAGCCAGGAAATTCTCAGAATCGGCGCATCAGCCAGGGGGCCAGGCCATGGCCCGGCCGCCCAGGATGTGAAGATGGAGGTGATCGACGGTTTGGCCGCCATCGTTACCGTCGTTGATCACGACCCGGTAGCCGTTGGTTAGGCCTGCTTCGGCGGCAACTTTTTTGACCATACAGAGGAGATGCCCGAGGAGCGCGTGATCCTCGCTGCTGGCCTCGGAGAGGCGGGGGATCGGTTTTTTGGGAATGATCAGGATGTGGGTGGGGGCTTGGGGGCTGATGTCTTTGAAGGCGAGGCAGAGGTCGTCTTCGTGGACAATATCGGCGGGAATTTCTCGCTGGATGATTTTGCTAAAAATGGTGTCGGTCATCATGTGCCCTTAGATGGAGTTGGATTATTGTACCAAGGGCTTTGGATGGGGCGTTGGCGCAGCCTCTCCATCGGAGCATTGCCCCCTAAAATCCCTCATTCTTCCCATAACCGACGGCGCGGCCGCCCCGCTAATTGGTCATGGGTTTGCCGCAATAGCTCCGGGATGGGTAACTGACTCGGGCAACGGGGTAAACAATCGCCGCAATCGGTGCAGCGATCGCCCCGTCGCCCTGGAAACCAATGGCCCGCATTTTCCACCATCCCATAGCGATACTGACCAAACCCCGTCATGCCATAACCCAGGGCCAAGTTACGCAGCCGCAACAGTTCAGGAATCTGAATTTCTTCAGGGCAAGGGAGACAGGCATAGCATTGGTGGCATTGGGTGGGGCCGAGGTTTTCCTGTAATGCGATCGCTAAACGGCTAAAAATTGCCTCTTCTTTGCGGGTGAGGGGGTGAGTGCGATCGCCCCATTCCAACGGCGCAATTAACTCCTCCGGCGTTGCCGCCCCCACAGTTAAGGTGGTAATCCGAGGATCAGAGAGTAAAAAGCGATAATTCAAACCCAGGGGGGAAAGAGGATCGCAGAGTTGCACCAGTTGCGGCGGCGGTTGATGGAGTTGCCCCCCCTTATCGGCGGGGGAAATGATCAATAGGCCTAAATCCTGCGCCTGGGCCCATTGCACCGCTGGCGCGTTGCGCTGAAAAAAGGTGTAGTAATGGAGGTTGAGAAAATCAAAGGCCTGGGTTTCCAGGGTTGCGAGGATCAGATCCACAGGGCCATGGGTGGAAAACCCGATGAATCGCACCAACCCCGCCGCTTTGATTGCGGCTAATTGGGCCAATCCTGACGTTTGCAACCAATGGAGGTGTTCAGGCGTATTAATTCCGTGGATTGCTAAACAAGCGAGGCGATCGCACTGGAGCCGTTGCAGGGACTGTTCCAGTTGGCCGCGCAAATTGGGGCCGGGGAGGAGTTTGGTGGTGAGGACGAGGCGATCGCCCACCGAAGGGGGCAACTCCCGCAAAATCTTGCCCAAGTAAACCTCACTGTTGCCGTAGGCTTGGGCCGTCTCAATGTGGTTAATCCCCAAAGCCAGCGCCGTTTCCACCGTGGCGCGAAATTGCCGAAAATCCCCCAAACCCCGCATCGTGCCCAGGGAGAAAACGGAAAGCTCTAGGCCGGTTTTACCAAAGCGGCGGTACTGCATGGTTGAGGCTCCACGCCAGGATCACGATTCACCATTGCCGGGTTGGCGATTCATATTCTTAAAATCCTCAGGGCTGAGATTGGCCAGAAAATCCCGAAACGCCTGCCGCTCCTCCTCATCCGCCTCCCGATCCACCGGAATCGAAGCCGCCGCCACCACCTCCTCCATCACCCAAATCGGGCTATGGGTACGGAGGGCAATGGCGATCGCATCACTGGGGCGACAGTCAATTTCATGGATATCCTCCCCCTGTTGGAGGCAAAGCACCGCATAGAATGTGTTGTCCTGAAGGGAATGGATCACAATCCGGGTGAGGTTAAGGCTGAAACTATCGAAAATATTACCAATCAGATCATGGGTGAGGGGGCGGGGTGGGGGTTCATGGTTTTCAATCGCGCCAATAATCGCCTTAGCTTGGTCTTGACCAATGCAGATCGGTAAAGCGCGACGGTCGGAACCATCCTTGAGTAAGACTATTGGACTCCGGGTATAGGCATCTAGGGCAATCCCCGCAACGGTCATTTCAATCATCGGCTCACGCTCTCAAATCATTCAAGTTAGCTTGACGCTCTTGCAGTGGTTCGGATGGTTAGCAGCTTAGACTTTTGGGGAATGTGAGTCTGAATCAACTCCTAGCCCAAGATTTCCAACAGCTCCTTAGCCTTCAGTATGCCCTAGTCTGTGGAGGAATGGGGCAAAAAAATCATTGAGGCTGGCGGGGAGGGGCGATTCTCCCGGCCATTCAACCAGTCATCGCTGTTCAGAATTTAGCCTCTGTCTGTATAATGGGGGATCGCGACAGTAAACAGCACCTAACGACACCATGGCAGTCCCCAAAAAGAAAACCTCCAACGGCAAACGTGATCAACGCCGCGCCAACTGGAAGCGCAAGGCAGCCTTCGCTGCTCAAAAAGCCCTCTCCCAAGGGAAATCCGTCCTCACCGGCCGCTCGAACAGCTTTGTTTATCCCACGGATGAAGAAGACGACGACGAGGAATAGGGTTCTGGAAATCTCCCCTGCCCCCCTGCTGAAGGGGGGTTTTTTTGATCTGATTTAAAACTGATCTTTTCTGCCCCGGAGGCGACTAAAGGCTTGAATGGGATCGGTGGTATCCATGGCGGCTTGCAGGGCGGGATCGTCCCATTGCAGAAATAGATTGGTTTGTTTTTCAACATCAAGCCAAGTGGGAATGGTGGCTTGGCCCGCTTGGCGGTAGGATTGGACTTCTTGGTAGCGCCCTTGGATGGCGAGACATTGGGGGGCAATGGTCAGGGCAAACTTGAGATTATTCTGGGTATATTCGTGGGCGCACCAGATGCGGGTGTGATCGGGTAAATTGCGCAGCTTGTCCAGGGATGCCACCATTTGGGCCGGCGTGCCTTCAAAGAGACGACCGCAACCACCACTAAACAGCGTATCGCCGCAGAATAGCTCCCCTGGTTGATCCGGTTGAATGGGGGGGAAATAATAGGCAATGTGGGCGCGGGTGTGGCCAGGGACATCGAAAATTTGGGCGGGGCGATCGCCAAACTGGAGGCGATCGCCCTCCTGCAAAAACACATCCTGGCCCGGAAGGCGACCCCGATCCCCCACGCCCCCATAAATACAGAGGTCAGGAAAGGCTTGTTTCAATTGCCGATTGCCGCCAATGTGATCATGGTGGTGATGGGTGTTAAAAATTGCCACCAACTTTGCCCCCAATGACTCTAGGGCAGCCAATACGGGTTCAGCTTCGGCGGGATCCACCACCGCCGCCTGACTCCGGGCGGAATCATAGAGCAGGAAAATATAATTATCAGATAAGACAGGAATACGGCAAATATCCATCGCAAAATTTCCCCTACAACAGGATTGAACTTCATGGTTAACCATACAACTCCGGGTCATGAACTGCCCTTAGAAGATCAGATTGCCTATATTTTAGAAACGGGCCAGGTCAGTCGTACCGACTATTTCCAGTTAATGACCCGGTTTTTAGCGATCGCCAAAACCCCCCTGACGCAACGGCAACTGATTAATCAAATTTTCGACCAGGTGCAAACGGGGCAAATTACATTCGCGGCAAACTATGGGGAGTAGGGGCGAAAAACCTTTCGCCCTCGGGAACTGCTCATAGCAACGCCTTAAGCATCGTTTGGAGTTTCAGTTGGATTTCCCCCAATTCCCGTTCAGGGTCAGAACCGGCGACAATGCCAGCGCCGCCATAGAGCCTTGCCTGTTGACCGCGAATCAGAGCCGAACGAATCCCAACGATAAACTCACTATCGCCCCGGGCATTGAGCCAACCGATGGGAGCGGCGTAGAGGCCGCGATCGCCCCCCTCATACCGTCGAATATGGTCACAGGCCACCGCCATCGGCACACCGGCAACGGCGGGGGTGGGGTGGAGTTGCGCGACAATATCGAGGGGGTGTAGCGTGGGGGGAACGGGGGCAGTAATCGGAGTCCAAAGGTGCTGAATTTGCCGGAGTTGCCGCAGTTGCAACGGGGAGCGCACCGGGTCTAAACCCAAGGCCACCAAGCGCTGGATAATATAATCACTCACCGCTTGATGCTCCCGCCTTTCCTTATCGGAGGTGAGCAGTTGCCGCGCTAAATGGGCATCCAGTTCTGGGGTTTCGCCCCGAGGAGCAGAACCCGCCAGGGCATCGGTTTGCAAGATGCCGCTATGAATGCGGATTAGTCGCTCTGGACTGGCCCCGATGAAGCTATGGCCGTGGGGATTGGTGAAGGCAAAGGTATGGCAATCGGGGTGATGACGGCGCAGGGCAGCTAAGGCGGTCACGACGGCGAAGGGTTGGGAACTGACGAGATCAATGGCGTGGGCCATGACAATTTTCGACAATTGCCCGGCGGCGATCGCCTCCAAAGCCCATTCCACCGCCTGTTTAAATTGGGGAAAATGCTGGGTTTGGGTAATTGTTGCGCCATGGCCCGGCCCGGCCAAGGTTTCCGGGGGAAAGTCTGCCCCTTGACGGAGTTTGTGGATCAGGGCTTCCCCTTGGGCCCATTGGGCGAGAAACCCGGCGAGGGTTGTGGTGGGTTCAATGCGGCTATTGTGAACCCAAACCCCGCGATCGCCCCAACGGGCCACTTGGATTTGAGGCACGGATAACATCGCGGGGGCATAGCCAACGGGGGCGCGGTGAGGGGTGAACGTAAAGGCCGCGAAGGTATGGACACCGCTAAAGGGAAGATCTAAATCCCCCCCTTGAATCAGGTTTTGCTCAAGGGTTTGGAGCCACTGCCGGGCTTGGCAAAAGCGATCGCTCCCACTCAGCCCCACCCCTTCCACCTCACCAATGGCGGCGATCGCCTCTCCCCGGCTCGGGTTCTCCCAATACACTGCCGGTTGACCCTGGAGGGGGTTATGGTGCAGCAAATGCAAGGGGTCAACCCCAGGCAGGAGGGGCGCGGTGAGGCTGAGAATTTGGGGGCAATGGCGTTGCTGGGCCTGCACCAAGGCCATCATAAAGAGGGACTGGAGTTCTCGCGCATCGTATGCCGGGGAAAAACGATAGGGAAGAACGGCCATAGAAAAACGTAAAATTTCTTATAAATTTTTAATCTTGAGTAGAACTCAATGGTATGTCTAAGGAGGGGAAGCCGTCTAGGCGGGCATACGTCTATGGTAGCTGAACTGGTAAAGGCGGGACATTGATTGATGATCGCAATGATCACATTTTTCCTGAACCCTTTGCTGGATTTCCCCGGTTAAAATTACGTTTTCTGTGGCAATGACCATTCCAGTAACACCGAATCTTTCAGGTTCTCGCCGTTCTCGCACACAACTTTGGTGGGCTGCGATCAAACTACCGATGTATAGTGTGGCGGTGATTCCCATTGCCTTGGGGACGGCGATCGCCTATCGGGAACAGGACGCGATTGATGGGGTCATTTTTAGCCTCTTTTTGTTGGGGGCGATCGCCGTTTTAGCCTGGATTAACCTCAGTAATGATGTGTTTGATGCAGAAACGGGGATCGATGAAAACAAGGCCCATTCTGTGGTGAATTTAACGCAAAAAAAGTCGTTGATTTTTGGGTTAAGTGTGGTGTGCTTGGTGTTGGGGGTGGGGAGTATTTTGTGGGTGGCTGCCCTTGCTCAGGATTGGCGAATTGTGGCCCTCATTTTGGCGGCTTGTAGTCTGGGCTATGCGTATCAGGGGCCGCCTTTTCGGTGGGGTTATCTGGGTTTGGGGGAGCCGATTTGTTTTGTGACGTTTGGGCCGATGGCGATCGCCGCTGCCCTTTATTCCCAAGGGGTTGAGTTTTCGCCCTTGGGGGTGGCGGTGGCGATGTTTGTGGGGTTTACCACGATGCTGATTTTATTTTGCTCCCATTTCCATCAGGTGGCGGATGATTTAGCGGCGGGGAAGCGATCGCCGATTGTGCGTTTGGGAACAGCACGGGGGGCGCAACTCTTAACCGGGGGAATTTTCTTGTGGTTGGGGGGTTCTGGGTTGGGGTTAATGACGGGGGTGTTGCCGCTATGGACGGGGTTAATTTTTTTAACGCTACCGATCGCCTGGCAATTAATCCGCCAAGTTCAGCAATACCACGATCAACCGGAACAGATTAAAAACTGCAAGTTTATTGCAGTGAAGCTCCATTTTTGGACTGGGTTATTGTTGATCGTGGGTTTGCTGTGGGGTTAGGCTTCGACTTTGACCAAAATGCGATCGCCCTCGGCTTTGATTTCAAAGGTGGTGAGGGGGGCTTCTGCGGGGCCATTGGTCACTGCGCCGGCTGTTGTAAATTGGGCATCATGACAGGGGCAGAGGAATGTGCCGTCTTCTTGGAGGGCGACGGTACAGCCGCGATGGGTACAGGTGGGATTGAGGGCGGCCATTTCCCCATCGATTTCAAAAATAAACACGGGCAGGGTTGCGGATTGAACTAAAACGGGGCCGAGGGCAAGTTGCTCGCGGGTGGCGAGGGCTTGGAAGCCTTGGTCATCAACGGTGGTTTCAAGGGGGGCGACTGGATCTCCGGCGTTGTCCCCTGTGTCTCCCTCAGCTTCCGCCTGCTCTTCTGTTTGGCTACAGGCAGCGAGGGCAAAGGGTAAGGAGCTAGCCAGCATGCCTACGCCTACCCAGCTTAGAAATTGACGACGTTCCATGGTTGTTTGTGGTGCTTTGTTTTTCCCAGTGTATCGAGAATTTTGCGAACTGGGATGGGCTTGGGGAAGGATAGCGGGGGGCGATCGCTAATGATTTGGGGATAACGATCTTCCTTGCCCTGGGTGAACCCGTCCACCTAATTAGCCTTTAACTCCAATTCGTGGAGATTCCAAAACGCACCCCCGAGAGCCGTAAAGCGGATATTCTCAATGCGATCGCGCACCGCCTGCAATGAAAACGCATTCACCAAATAAATAAACGGCACTTGCTCCGCCACAATCTGCTGAAACTCCCCATAAATTTCCTTCCGCTTCGCCTCATCTAACTCACCCACCCCCGCGATAAACAAGGTATCAATTTCTTTTTCCCAATCGGAAACCTGCCAATTTTGAATCGGTTCCTCCCCCGGCATCGGCCCCTGATTAAACTGATGCAATGTGCCGCCACTATACCAAATATTAAACCCACTATGGGGTTCTATCGTTCCCCCACCAAACCCCCCCACATAGACCTGCCAATCCCGATCCTGTAACTTCTGCAACACCGTATTAAAATTCACCACCTGTAAATCCGCCTGAATGCCAATGGCATCGAGATCCTGCTGTACCTGCACCGCTGCATCGACCCGCACCTTCTCCTCAGACTTCACCAACATCTGAAACCGCACCAAATTGCCCTTTTCATCCTCTAAGCGATTATTGTCGTTATAGCGAAAGCCATTTTCCAGTAGTAACGCCTTTGCCCGCTCCGGATTATATTCATAGGCGCGTAACCCTTGCTCCGGTGAACGGTAAAAGGGATTATCGACGGCAATGGGAGAATGCTGCACTTCTCCCAAACCGCGATAGATATTGTTCTTCATCTTTTCCCGGTCTAAGGCATAGGCTACCGCCTGCCGAAACCCTTGGCGATTAAACCAACTGGAAATGACCGGATCAACAAAGGGTTTTCCCGCTGCATTCGTCGCCGTTGAGAGGTTAAAACCCACAAAACGACTATCTGGAGCCGGGCCACCATTGTAGATGGTATATCCCCCCCGTTCTTCCTCCCGTTTGAGGAGACTAAACACTTCCGGCTGCACCCCTAAACTATCCAATTCCCCAGAACGAAAAGCGACGGATTGGGTTTCATCGGATTCAATGGTTCGGGTCACAATGCTCTCAATATAGGGTTGAGGATTGCCCGCTTCATCTTCTTTCCAATAGTAGGGATTGCGCTCGAAAACCACCCGTTGACCGGGAACATAGCGCACCATTCGGTAGGGGCCTGCCCCGACAATTTCGCGGGGGTCGGTATTCGTGCCCCAGGTGGAAAGGAAAAGGAGATCGCCGCTGCTGTTGGTGGTGTTGATCGATGCTTCTAAGGCGTGTTTGGGCAGGATCGAAATGCCCCCGGCGTAGCGAAGGAAGGGGGCGAAGGGTCGGGGGACGGAGAATTGGACACGACGGGCATCTAAGGCCCGCACTTCAGGGAAACTATCCCCCACCCGCAAAATGTCTTTGATGCCGGTGGGGACTTTGGGGTTTAAGTAAACATCTTTGTAGGTGAAGACCACATCCTCAGCGGTGAGGGGTTCTCCATCAGACCAGCGCAATCCTGCCCGGAGTGTGAATGTGATCCGGAGATTATCATCGGAAATTTCCCAGGATTCGGCGAGGGCGGGTTCTAATTCGGCGGTTTCGCCGTTTTGGGTGATTAAGCCTTCGTTGATCAGGCCGAAAACGCTATAGGCGGAGGTGTTGAGGGGATAGTTAAATGTGGCGGGGTCGCTGGGGCTGGCAAAAACGAGTTGGGGCTGGCGGTTGGTATGGGCGGCGATGATGCCCCGGCAGCCGGTGAGGGCGATCGCCCCCACAAATAACAATCCTAAAATCAGGGTACGGATTTTAAAAAATTGACCCATTTTGTTTTGCTTGTTTGCCATGATCCCAACTTTGATAGCAACATTGGTGGGGGATCCCCCCCTGCCCCCCCTTTTTAAGGGGGGGTTCTGAATTTGGAGGGCGAAAGGTTTTTCACCCTGACTTCCCACTCCTCACTCCCCACTCCTACGGAGCGTAGACTTGGAAATAATTTTCCAATACGGAGGCGATCGCCCGCGATCGCCGCAGTTGATCCCCATAGACGCATTCCCATTCTGTCACCGGCCGCCGTTCTCGGGAACAAATCCCCAGCAGGCCTGAGGCGCGGTTACGGCCCCGCTCGATGTCGAGGGCATTGTTTTCATTGAGGTAGAAGGAGGCGGTTCGCGCCCAGGCCATGGCCTCCACCCCCTGCAAACCGCCCTGATAAGCCATGCGCAGGGCTTGGGGAAAGACCCGCGAATGGACGGGGCTGGCTTGGTTGTAAAGGTCGGCGGTATTGATCACCGCTTCGATATCCTCGTCGGGGTGGATACCGGCATTGTGGAGGTCTTGGAGGTTGGTGGGGAGGCGATCGCGCGATCGTTGTAGGCACATTTCTTCCGCAATGGCCATATTCCCCCCACTACGCCCCTGATCACTACAGGGGCCATAGTTCGTCACCCGTTCCCCCCAGGACAAATTACCGGGGTCAATATGGCCAAAATACAAGGGGGTTTGCTCCACATAGAGATTGCTCCCCTCCACAAAAACGCGATAATTCCCCTCCGCTACGCCAATGGCCAGCATCCCCAAGGAAACCGGCGTATCAAAAAGGCGGTTATTGCGATTAATACTTTGGTTGAGGTTAAAAGCAGGCATCACCGCCGCCGTGCTTGCTGCCACCACTGGGGGCGGACTGGGGGGATTGGCAACGGGTGGACTGGGGGGAGTTGTATCGCGATCTAAGGGCAGATCCGGGATAACTTTGTTTTCTTCTGGCGTGAGCAGGGGAGTCACGCGACTGCTGGGAATCGCCGGCAAGTTGATCCGGCCACTGGCGGCCAGGTACTGCTGACTCGCTCCGTAATCGGAGGACAGGAAATATTCTGGATCAAAGGGAACCAGTTGGGCTTGGGAAAGGAAAGGGTCGCTCGCTTGAGGGGTTTTGGGTTGCAGTTCGGTGCGGAGCAAAAACCCCACGGAAACCGAACCAATCAAACCAAATAACGCCATGCGCCCCAGCCAAGCCCAGTATGATGACATAAATCTTAACAAAGTGCGAACGGTACCAATTAGCCATACTATCCTACCGATGCAAAATCTGGTAGGGAGTTCCCCCTGAGGCCCAGGGGGAACTTTTGTGCTAGTCGATGTTGATGCTGTGGGGGGTATCCTGGCTAAAGTCCGTCGCGCCGCCGCTTAGGGGTTGGCGATAGTCCGCATAGAGGCGATCGCGCCAGGTGAAAAATGGCTCATAGGCAGGGTTATCCGCCAAGCCCGGAATGCCATTGCCCTTCAATTGGGCCGGCACATCGAGATAATTCCCGGTGGGGTATTTGAGGATAATACTTAAACCCGCCACGGCAAAATCCGCCAGCGTCGGCGTATCTCCCAAGAGATAGGGGGAATCACTCAACATCAAACAAAGGGCTTCTAAATCCTGCTTGAGGCTAGCTTCCGCCGCCTTCACCGCATCGCCCCCCATGCCCACACCGGAGCCTAAAATATCCAACACATTCCCCGGCACAGCCCCCACCAGGGTTTTCACCACATCGGGGACATCATTGGGGAGGATCGAGGTGCGGAAACTTTGGTTTTTGTTCAACGCACCGATCAGGGCCTTGCGGCCTTTGGTGGCGATGGATTCATCGGCCCATTCTTCGAGGGCTAAACAAAAGCCTTTCTTTTTGGGGGTGGTGGGCAGAATCGGCTTTTCGGGATACTTGCGTTCGAGATAAAAGGCGATTTCCGTTGAGTCGGGGATATAGGTATCCCCATCCTTCAATACGGGCACTTGTCGCTGGCCGGATTTTTGGAATAAATCCCATTGCCCCATGCCGGGGGTAACTTCCACCTTGCGATATTCCAAACCCTTATAGTCCAAGATAAACCGGACTTTTTCACAATATTGGGAGATTTCAAATTGATAGAGTTCCAGCATGGACGCGCCTCCTAGGGGTTCAGCCTCCCACTCTAACAAGTTTGTTGCGGCTTGCGTTCCCCTAGGAATCGAACAGGGAGAAAAACAATTCCGGCAGGTTCCGCACCACTTCCCACAGTTCCCTCGGATTCACGCCCCAAACGAGATAGAAGGCGAAGCAGACGAGGGCAACGGTAAAGGCGGTTTTAACGGTAGTTTTGAGGATGTTCACCAGGCCGGTAAACAACAGCCAAGCCACCGCTAACGCCCCAATCAAGAGAATTAATTCCATAACTTATCCTCGTTCCCTCTTCCCCGTTCCCCATTCCCCCCTAAACCGCCACACTGGTTTTAGCCAGCGTGGGACGCAGGGCGATCGCCTCCCCCCGCGCCCAAGCATCAGCGGCGAGAATATCTTCTAAATTAGGCTGGGCGGTATTTTGGCCGGTGAAGCGATCGCACACCTGTTCAATTAAACGGGGAATCTCAAGGAATTGAATCTCTTGAGCGAGGAACATGGCCACCACCTGCTCATTGGCGGCATTAAGTACCGCCGGCATCGCCCCCCCCGCCCGGCCCGCGCTATAGGCCAACTGCATACAGGGATATTTCTCATGATCCGGCTCGCGGAATGTCAGATCCCCCGCTTTGACCAAATCTAAGGGCGACCATTGGGTGGGGAGGCGATGGGGGTAGGAGAGGGCATAGAGCAGGGGCAAGCGCATATCTGCCCAACCCAATTGGGCCAATACTGATGTATCCTGTAACTCAATCAGGGAGTGGATAATACTTTGGGGATGGATGACAATATCAATGGCATCGTAATCCATACCAAATAAATAATGGGCCTCAATCACCTCTAGGCCCTTATTCATCAATGTGGCAGAATCGATGGTAATTTTTTGCCCCATCGACCAGTTGGGATGTTTGAGGGCATCGGCTACGGTGACATGGGCGAGTTGCTCCACGGGCAGATCCCGGAACGCGCCGCCGGAAGCGGTGAGGATAATCCGCCGCAGGCCGCCCTCGGGAACCCCTTGCAAACATTGGAAGATGGCGGAATGTTCGGAATCGGCAGGGAGGAGTTTCGTGCCATGTTTGGCGACGAGGGGCAACACGACGGGAGCACCGGCGATCAGCGTTTCTTTATTAGCCAGGGCGATATCTTTCCCTGCTTCAATGGCGGCCAAGGTGGGTAACAGGCCGGCACAGCCGACAATGCCCGTGACCACACTTTCGGCATCGCCATAGCGGGCTACTTCCACGACTCCCCCTTGGCCAGCGGTAATGATGGGTTGGGGATGGAGAGAGGCGATCGCCTCCCGCAATTCTGGCAATTTACTCTCATCCTGAATCCCAACAATTTCCGGCCGAAACTGCCGCACCTGCTCCGCCAACAGCGTCACATTCCGCCCCGCCGCCAACCCCACGACCCGAAAGCGATCGGGGTGCTGTTCAACAATATCAAGGGTCTGGGTGCCGATGGAGCCGGTGGAGCCAAGGATAGAAATTGCTTTCATAAAACTCTGAGAATGAGGGGCAAATCTTAAAAGATTACAAAATTGCGAGCTATCCCAAACTCTACTACGATTTCGGCCCCCTGGCGCATTGGGGGAACGGGGAACAGGCAACCGTAGGGGCGCAACGCTTGCGCCCTTTAGGTGAGCATCAAGAAACCGGGTTGCTGGGGTTAGTATTGATTGAATGGAGGGGTGGAAAAAACCCGGTTTCTGAGGTTTAGCAAGAAACCGGGTTTCTGGCATTAGCATTGATGGGATGAGATGGCTCCAAGAAACCCGGTTTCTGGTGTCGCCCCTACACAGATTCCGCTTCTAAATCGGCGATCAATCCGGTTAAATGGGCCACATCGGCCCGATAGACTTCACCGCAAAAATGGCAGGTGGCTTCCGCTGCTCCGTCTTTTTCGAGCATATCTTGCAAGTCGCGCACGCCAAACAGTTTCAACGCGCCCAGGGCTCGGTCAAAGGAACAATCGCACTGATAGCGCACCATCTGCACCTCGGGGAAAATATGCAGATCGAGATCCCCTAGCAAGTTCTGGAAAATATCCGGTAGGGATTGGCCCGCCTGCAATAGGGGGGTAAACCCGGTTAACCCCTCCAGCCGACTTTCCAACAGCGTCACCAAAGATTCATCTCGCGCCGCCTTGGGTAATATCTGCAATAACAGGCCCCCCGCCGCCGTTACCCCCGTTTCCCCCACAAATACGCCCACAAGTAACGCCGAAGGGGTTTGTTCGGAAGTGGAAAGGTAATGGGCCACATCTTCCCCCACTTCCCCAGAAATTAATTCAACTGTACTGGAATAGGGGTAGCCATAGCCCACATCCCGCACCACATAGAGGAAACCTTTGCCCATTGCACCGCCTACGTCTAACTTGCCCTTGGCATTGGGGGGCAATTCCACATCGGGATTGATCACATAGCCCCGCACTGTGCCATCCAGGCCGCCATCCACCAACAGACCCCCCAGAGGGCCATCGCTGCGAATCCGGAGGTTAACGCGGGATTGGGGCTGTTTCATGCTCGAAGCGAGGAGCAGGCTGGAAGCCATGGCCCGGCCGAGGGCAGCGGTGGCCACATAGGAAAGGTGATGGCGTTGGCGGGCTTCTTCTGTGAGGCGGGTGCTGATCACCCCGACGGCCCGAATGCCCCCATTGGCGGCGGTAGCGCGAATCAGTTGGTCTGCCATGGATGTTGCAATATGTCTTTTTCTTAACTGTACCGATATTTGTTGCTGCTCAGGATCCCCCCGGCTACGCCGACCCCCTTAAAAAGGGGGTTAAATTTTTAGAACCCCCCTTTTTAAGGGGGGCAGGGGGGATCTCCCCAATGGCTATAGGGATGATCGACTAAATAGGCATTGAAATAACGGCGATCGCCCGACACTTCCGCCCCCACCCAATCCGGTAACGCCACCACCTGATCGGTGGTTTCTAATTCCACTTCAGCCATGATTAACCCCTGGTTTTCCCCTAAAAATTCATCCACTTCCCAGAGCAAATCTTGATAGGGGATTTTGTAGCGGATTTTGTCGATCAGGGGGCGATCGCACAGTTGGGAGAGCATTTCCTCGGCATCGGCCATGGGAATCTCATACTCATATTCCAGGCGGGCAATACCATGGCTAGCCCCTTTGATCGTTAAAAAGGCCCGCATGCCGGCGACGCGGACGCGCACGGTGCGATCCGCGACAGCGTACCCATCGCCCCGGCTCAAATACCCCTGGCAATACCGCTCTCCCTTGGCCCCGGCTCGCCAAGCTTCTCCCTCTACTAAAAATTTCCGTTCAATTTCGGTAGGCATATTTTCTCAAGATTCCCCAAACAACCCCTTAAGCCTCCGATACAATGGCGATCAGAGGCAACCCCCCCAATCCCGGAGGCCAAAATGGTACAGACCCTTACCAACCTAGATGCTGAGACCCTGTTACTCAATTTACCAGCAGAAATCAAGCTCAAAGTCACCCCCGATCAATTCGCCATCTTAGCCGCCCATAATCGAGACTTACGCCTAGAACGCACCGCTCAAGGAGAATTAATTGTCAATCTTCCCACCGATTGGCAAACGGGACAACGGAACTGTAGAGTAACGGGTGAACTGCATCGCTGGTATGAAGACCAGGGGAAACTCGGCAAAGCGTTTGTTTCTTCCACGGGATTCACATTGCCCAATGGGGCGATCCGCTCCCCCGATGCATCTTGGGTCAGTCCAGAACGTTGGGAAGCGTTGACAGCAGGGCAAAAAGGGACGTTTGCAGAAATTTGCCCCGATTTTGTCGTGGAGTTGCGATCGGAATCCGATACATTGCCCCCTTTGCAGGCCAAAATGGCGGAATATTTGGCCAATGGCGCACAGTTGGGCTGGTTGATTGATCCACAAAATCGCACTGTGGAAATCTATCGCGTCGGTTCACCCGTGGAACGGTTAGAGAATCCCACGGAACTAACGGGCGATCCCTTGTTGCCCGGTTTTCGGTTGGATCTACAACGGATTTGGGGGGAGGAAGCCCCGATTATGGGGGAATAATGGAACAATAAGAAGGAGCGATCCTTTGAGCGTACCTATCGCCCCTTTCCTGCCCATGCCCCAAACTGTTTGGCTTGCCCGCCACGGCAACCGCATTGATTTCATTAACCCCGATTGGTTCAACACCGCCCCTCGCCGCTATGATCCCCACCTTTCCCCCGATGGCGAAGTTCAAGCCCAGGAACTCGCCCAACGGCTCGCGGCGGAAAAAATCGATCGCATCCTCGTTTCCCCCTTTTTACGCGCCATCCAAACTGCCCAATACATTGCCCAACACCATCGCCTCCCCCTCCACATTGAACCGGGGTTAAGTGAATGGCTCAATGGGGAATGGATGGATGCAATGCCGGAAACCCAAAGTCAGGCGGAACTAATCGCCCAATTTCCCGCCATTGATTGCAACTATGCCCCCGTTTTAATCCCCACATTCCCCGAAACCCAGGAGCAACTCCTCGCCAGGGCTGGGGAAGCGGCGCGGCGATTAGTGGCCCGTTTTCCGGATCAGAATCTCCTCTTCGTTGGCCATGGGGCTTCCGTGGTGGGGGCCGCTTGGGGGCTGTTGGCGGATCGCCCCAAAATCCACGCCTCCCTCTGTTGCCTCGTGGAATTGCACCAAACCCCCAAGGGCTGGCAACTGCAACGGGATGGCAGCGATACGGGCTACCTCACCCACCCCCAAACCCAAGTCCGCCTCCATTAAATTCACCCCATTGATCCCAAAAATTGCATATTATGAATGAATCCATACAATTAGATTGCCACTGGCAAGAGCGACTCAAACTAACTCCGGAACAACTGGCTGAATTTTGCCAACGTCGGCAGGTGATTGAATTGGCCTTGTTCGGTTCGGTTTTACGGGATGATTTTGATCAAGATAGTGATATTGATCTGTTAGTGACATTCGAGCTTGGTGCGCCGGTTAGCCTCTTAGACGTTGTGGATATGCAGTATGAGCTAGAGGCATTGTGCGATCGCTCTATTGACATTTTAACGAGAAAATCAGTAGAAACCAGTCCGAACTGGATGCGTCGTCAAGCTATTCTCAACAGTGCTCAGATTATTTATGAATCGTGATCTCACCTATCTGCTTGATATTGCCCAGAATTGTCGAACTATTCTACAATTGATTGAGGATATGGATCGATCTACATTTATTGAAGATAAACGTACCCATTTGGCTATTCTCTATGAAATAACCATTGTTGGTGAAATTGTGAAACGCCTTTCCCCCCTATTTCGCCAAAATTACCCAGAAATCCCCTGGAAACAAATTGCCGGAATGCGAGATAAATTGGTTCATGATTATGATAAAGTTGATCTTGATTTGACATGGGAAGTTACCCAATCGAGCATTCCCAGATTGTTAAAGTTTGTAGAACCTTTCATCCCGCCCCAGGAAATGGCAGATTAATTTTGCCCAATGGGTAACAGTGGATTTAAAATAAAGGATCGTTACACCCGCCCGTCCATACCATGAACAGTGCCTTTTTACAGCGTCTTCATAGTCCCGAACGCCCCGTTTTAGTCTTTGATGGGGCTATGGGGACAAACCTCCAAGTGCAAAACCTCACCGCTGCGGATTTTGGCGGGCCGGAATATGAGGGCTGTAATGAATACCTGGTCTATACCAAGCCTGAAGCCGTTGCTACCGTCCATCGGGGCTTTTTGGCCGCTGGGGCGGATGTGATTGAAACCGATACCTTTGGGGGGACTTCCGTGGTGTTGGCGGAATATGATCTGGGCGATCGCGCCTATGAACTGAATAAAACCGCCGCCCAACTGGCCAAAGCCGTCGCTGCTGAATTTTCCACCCCCGAAAAACCCCGGTTTGTGGCCGGCTCCATGGGGCCAGGGACGAAACTCCCCACCCTGGGCCATATTGATTTTGATACGCTCCGGGATGCCTATATTGAGCAAGTGGAAGCCCTTTATGATGGAGGGGTGGATTTGCTCTTGGTGGAAACCTGTCAGGATGTCTTGCAGATTAAGGCGGCCTTGAATGCCATTGAGGAGGTGTTTAAACAAAAAGGCGATCGCCTCCCCCTCATGGTTTCTGTCACGATGGAGCAAATGGGGACGATGTTGGTGGGAACCGAAATTGCCGCCGCCCTAACAATTTTAGAACCCTATCCCATCGATATTTTAGGGTTAAACTGTGCTACAGGGCCGGATTTAATGAAGCCCCATATTAAATATTTGGCAGAAAATTCCCCCTTTGTGGTTTCCTGTATTCCTAACGCCGGTTTACCGGAAAATGTCGGCGGTCAAGCCCATTACAAACTGACCCCGATGGAATTGCGGATGTCATTAATGCATTTCATTGAAGATTTAGGCGTGCAAATTATTGGCGGTTGCTGTGGGACGCGCCCGGAACATATTCAAGCCCTCGCAGACATTGCTCAAACCCTCACCCCCAAACCCCGCCAACCCTACCACGAACCCGCCGCCGCTTCCATCTATAGCCCCCAGCCTTACATTCAAGATAA
The DNA here is from genome assembly GCA_011390265.1 of Spirulina sp. Lineage (GTDB taxonomy): Bacteria > Cyanobacteriota > Cyanobacteriia > Cyanobacteriales > Spirulinaceae > Spirulina. The sequence goes on along the minus strand of JAABSU010000016.1, from coordinate 11,083 downwards.
TTCCTTTTTAATTATTGGCGAACGGCTCAACGCCAGCGGCTCGAAAAAATGCCGGGATTTGCTTAATGTTGAGGATTGGGATGGCTTAATTTCTCTAGCAAAAGCGCAGGTTAAAGAGGGGGCGCATATTCTCGACGTTAATGTCGATTATGTGGGCCGCGATGGGGTCAAAGATATGCACGAACTGGCCAGCCGGTTGGTGAATAATGTCACGTTGCCCTTGATGTTAGATTCTACGGAATGGGAAAAAATGGAAGCCGGTTTAAAGGTGGCCGGTGGTAAATGTATTCTCAATTCCACGAACTATGAAGATGGGGAACCCCGGTTTTATCAGGTGTTGGATTTGGCGAAACGCTATGGGGCCGGTGTGGTGGTGGGAACCATTGATGAGGAGGGGATGGCGCGGACGGCGGCGCAGAAGTTTGCGATCGCTAAACGGGCCTATGAAGGGGCGATCGCCTACGGCCTCCCCCCCCATGAAATCTTTTTCGATCCCCTCGCGCTGCCCATTTCCACGGGGATTGAAGAGGATCGCGAAAATGGCAAGGCAACAGTGGAAGCCATCCGCCAAATTCGTGCCGAACTCCCCCATTGCCACATTATTTTAGGGGTTTCTAACATTTCCTTTGGCTTAAATGCTGCCGCTCGTCAGGTGTTAAATTCTGTCTTTCTCCATGAAACGATGGCGGTGGGGTTAGATAGTGCAATTGTGAGTGCCAGCAAGATCCTCCCCCTCGCTAAAATTGACCCGGAACATCAAAAAATTTGCCAAGACCTGATCTACGATCGCCGGGAATTCCAAGGGGATGCCTGCATCTATGATCCCTTGGGTAAGCTGACGGATCTCTTTGCTGGGAAAAAAGCGAAGAAAAGCGAAGCGGTGGATAAAAATCTACCCATTGATCAGCGGCTCAAGCAGCACATTATTGACGGGGAACGCATCGGTTTAGAGGAGGCTCTAGAGGCAGCGCGTCAGGATTATGATCCCTTGCATATTATCAATACGTTTCTCCTCGATGGCATGAAAGTGGTCGGGGAACTGTTTGGATCGGGACAGATGCAATTGCCCTTTGTGCTGCAATCAGCCCAAACGATGAAGGCGGCGGTGGCCTATTTGGAACCCTTCATGGAGAAAAAGGCGGGGGATACCGGGAAGGGAACCTTTTTAATTGCCACAGTCAAGGGAGATGTTCACGATATTGGTAAAAATCTCGTGGATATTATCCTCTCGAATAATGGCTATCGGGTGATTAATTTGGGAATTAAGCAGCCGGTGGAGAATATTATTCAGGCTTATGAGGAGCACCAAGCGGATTGTATCGCTATGAGTGGCTTGTTGGTGAAATCGACGGCGTTCATGAAGGAGAATTTAGCGATTTTCAATGAAAAAGGGATTACTGTGCCGGTGATTTTAGGGGGAGCGGCATTAACGCCGAAGTTTGTCTATGGGGATTGTCAAGCGACCTATAAAGGCCAGGTCATTTATGGCAAAGATGCCTTTTCTGACCTCCATTTTATGGATAAGTTAATGCCCGCCAAAGCGGCGGGGGCTTGGGATGATCACCAAGGGTTTCAAGGGGAATTTGCCACAGAGAATCAACATCGGGCGATGGCGTTAGAAGAACCCACAACCCCCAAACCTGAGGAACCGGAAGTCATCGACACGCGCCGATCTGAAGCGGTAGCCATTGATATTCCTCGGCCTACGCCGCCTTTTTGGGGTACGAAAATTCTCACAGCTCAGGAGATTTCCCTTGAGGCGTTATTTTGGTATTTGGATTTGCAAGCCCTCTTTGCGGGTCAATGGCAATTCCGCAAACCCCAGGGGCAATCTCGCGAAGAATATGATCAATTCCTTGCCGCCAAAGTGGAGCCATTGTTAATGGAATGGCAGCGGCGGGTGGTGGTGGAAAAACTGCTGGATCCGACGGTGGTTTATGGTTATTTCCCCTGTCAAGCGGAGGAGAATACGCTGCTGATTTATGATCCCCAGGAGCCGGAAGCGCGGCGGGAGGTGGCGCGGTTTACGTTCCCCCGGCAGCGATCGGGGCGGCGGCTCTGTATTGCGGACTTTTTCGCCCCGGTAGATTCGGGGGCGATCGATGTGTTTGCGATGCAGGCGGTGACGATGGGGGAGGTGGCGACGGAGTACGCCCAGCAGTTATTTAAGGCGGATGATTACACCAATTACCTCTATTTCCATGGGATGGCGGTGCAGATGGCGGAGGCGCTGGCGGAATGGACTCATGCGCGGGTGCGTCGGGAGTTGGGTTTTGGGGCGCAGGAGCCGGATAATATCCGCGAGGTGTTGCAGCAGCATTACCCTGGCTCTCGCTATAGTTTCGGCTATCCGGCTTGTCCGAATATGCAGGATCAGGTGACGCAGTTGGCATTGTTGGGGGGCGATCGCATTGGTCTGACGATGGATGAGAGTGAGCAACTCCATCCGGAGCAGTCTACGACGGCGATTATCACCTATCACCCAGCGGCGAAATACTTCAGCGCCTAGGCCGCTCCGCAAAATTACGGGTCAATTTGGAGATTGTCACCCCTGGCCCCCAATCTCGATTTTTGCCGCCTATACTCAAGGTGGTGTGAGAGAAATAGGATAAAACCAGTGGGATGTGAGGTCGTAACACGGTCAGACCAAGCTCCCACTGGTTTTAACGACACCGATTGAGTGACGCAAGAGCATCTCACCAGAAAGGGGTGCTCTTGATTTCTTTTTGACGGCTAGAATTTGGGAAAGGTTGCGACTGGGTGTGAACATCGGTCAATATGCTGAGAATGAGCCTGACAGTAATCTTGTGCCATGGCTCTGCCGTGGCGCGGGTGTTGGGCGGCTCTGCCGCCTAGGGAGGTTTGGATTGAGTTAAAGATCGGATTCTGTCAGATCGGCAATTTTCATCAATGCTTTTAATGTGCCTATTTTTAAATCACGATTTTGGTGAACGGGAATTGATAAAATTTTGTCTTGATTAGGGTTTTCATAAATGTGATGGCTGCCTGTAATTTTGCGTAAAATCCAGCCCTTGTTTTCGATGATTTTACAAAGCTTTTTACCAGAGACGGATTTCATATGGCAATTTCGACAATCTGATCGGTGGGTTGAGTGGTTTGGAGTTTATTGGCAACGGTTAACCAGCCTTCGATGGCATCTTGTAAATTATTGGTGACTTCTTCTAGGGTGTCTCCTTCGGTGATACAGCCGGGGAGTGCGGGGACTTCTGCCCAATAACCGCCTTCTTCGGCGGTATGAATAATGGCTTTGATTTTCATGGGTTAATTTTGGATGGAATCGTCAATCATTGAGGATAGCACTGAGTACAAACCAGAAACCGGGTTTCTTGCATTGCCTTGTTTTCTCCTCGGCGTAGAAACCGGGTTGTTTAGCCTCTCTCGTTTTTGGCGGACATTTTGAGAAAAACCCGGTTTCTTAAAAAAAGGCGCTTCGCGCCAGGAAAAGGGAAAGAGGGAAAAAGATTAGAGGGTCAAAGAGTTCTGGGGGCGACAACACGAAAACCAAAGTCGTCGTACCTGTCGTCGCGGGCATCGTTGCCGCGAGCGGCAGAACGGCAGTACTCCGGGAAGTCGTACCAAGAACCACCACGCAGCAGCTTGCTTGATGTTGATTTATTGTTCAATAACCCCTTTAACCACTCCCCATCATTTTGAGAATGATTATCATTATCTATCCATACCCTTCCATCGGCTGGCGCACCTTGATAACTCCCGTGCCAATCATCTAAACACCACTCCCACACATTCCCGTGCATATCATGGAGTCCCCAAACATTGGGGGCGCTTAAACTCCCGACTGGGATCGTTTTCTTGCGATATTCCCCCTTCTTCCCCTTGCCATAGGTGTAGTTGCCGTCATAGTTAGCAACTTGGGAGGAGAGGGTGGGGCCGAAATGGAAAGGGGTGGTTGTTCCCGCTCGACAGGCATATTCCCATTCGGCTTCACTGGGGAGACGGTAGAGCTTGCCACTGTCTTGGCTTAACCGGAGACAGAACTCGATACAGTCTTCCCAACTTACCGTTTCCACAGGATTGTTTTTGCCTTTGAACTTAGCGGGATCAGGATTCAGAAAACGCACCACTTGGGGCAGTTGGGCGACAATTTGCCATTGTGCTTGGGTGATAGCGGTGCGACCCATGGCAAATTCCGGTACAATCACCCGATGCTGGGGGCCTTCATCATTGGATCGCTCCGCTTCATTCTGCGGTGCGCCCATCATAAATTCCCCCGCCGGAATTCTCACCATCTCTAGATTTAATCCTTCGGCCGATTCCAAATAACCCTGATTTTGTCCCTTTTGCCGTTGGATAATCCCCCCCTGCTCATTCAGCGTGATGATCTCATAGTGGTAGGTTTGAATAGGTCGCGTTATAGATGTAGAGGTTTGAGAGGGAAGGGATGATTTTGCAGGAGAAGATGTTTTCGGAGTAGGATCGAGATCAGCTAAAACCTCTGCTGTGGATTGATAACGTTTTTTTGAAGCGGTCTCAACCAACCGATCTAAAATTTTTCTCAAATCATCACTGACCCGATTGCCATTTAAATAATCTCGCCAAACCCATTCCCCATCGTGTACAGCATATAAATCAAACGGACTCACCTGTGTCAGTAAATGCAAACAAGTCACGCCTAAACTGTAGAGATCACTATTGAATCGCGCTTTCCCCGCACCTTGCTCCGGGGCGCAATATTCCGCTGCACCAATCACAGTTCCAGTAGCAGTCCGCTGCACCTGCTTCAATACCTTCGCTGCCCCAAAATCCACTAAAACTAATTTTTGATCCGCTTGACGACGGATGATATTATCCGGCTTAATATCCCGGTGAATCACATTTTTCTCATGAATAAACGCCAGAATATTTAATAAATCCTCCAACAAATCCCGAATCTGCTGCTCTGAAAACACACCCTGATTTTTCAGTTCTTCCTTAAGCGTGATCCCATTAATAAACTCTTGAACTAAATAAGACTGATTATTTTCAACAAAATGCGCGAATAACTCCGGAATTTGCGGATGCGTGCCCAGAATTTCCAACTGTTGCGCCTCTTGTTCAAAGAGTGCGATCGCCTTAGGCAGCATTTCAGGATCTAAATCTTGGGGTAAAAACTGCTTAATCACACAAAACGGCTTCGAGGGCTTATCCTCATCCACCGCCAAAAAAGTTCGCCCAAACCCCCCCTGACCAATCACCTCCTTCGCCCAATACCGCCCCCGCAACAACAACGGATTCCCGCATTTCTGGCAAAACTGGTGGCCGTCCGGGTTCGGCTGACAACAGGCAGGATTCAAACAGTGGCGCATGACAGAAAGGAAAACGCAATAAATCCCATTGTACGCAAAAGCGGGATCTGAGGCCAGAAACCGGGTTGCCTGTATTTCCTCATTTTCCCACGACATCCTAACAAAAACCCGGTTTCTTATCCCTAGCCCCCTGAAAACTGATCACCAAAATTAATGGGTCTGAAGCCCCGCCCTTTTAGGGTGGATTTTCTCGTCCAATTTATTGATCCAGTTGGCGATCGCTCCCATTAACCCCTGCCGATTAACCCATTTTCTCCACCACAATCCACCGGCCCGAAGCATTCAATCGGCCCCAAAGCGTTAACATTTTGCCTCCCAAGTCTGCCAACTTAGCCGCCACTTCCGGCCGGGTGGTGATCACCTGCCAAGATTCCCCTTGGTATTCAATGCCGTAGCGGTGCGGTTCTTTAGAAGTCAGCAATCCTGTAATTTTAACCCCTGCCTCAATCTCGCTGGAAAAATCCCCCGTTAGTGGACAATAACCATCGGCGGGATAGGCTTCAGGGTGATCGAGATAGTATTGCTGCCAATGGAGCCATTGGGGATGGTTGGGGGGGAGGTTGAACAATGGGATGACGGCGGCGGGGGCGATGGGGTCAGTGAGGAGGGCATTTTGGAGCGATCGCACCTTCAATTCTGCCGGTTCGCAACCCTGCTCAATACACAACGCCGCCGCCATCCCCGCCGCCTGGCCAATGCCCATCACCACCGGCTGTAACCGGGTCGCACCGTTGGCAATGTGGGACACACTAATATTTTTCTCACAAACCATTAACCCCAAGGTTTCACGGGGAACCAATGCCCCGTAGGGAATTGTGAAGGGGGTTCCCGTCCAGCGGCCGCCCCATTGAATTGATTTGGGTTTGAGGGGAAAATCGATGCCGGGATAATGGTGATCATTGGCATAGTTGCCGAGGGCGATCGCCCCCACCTCGCCCCCCTGGATCGGCAACGGCGCAACCATCCCCTGGGGGAGAATATCCACCTCGGTGATTGTAACTGGCCCCTGGAGGCGACGGCTTTCGCGGTAGTAGGCTTGGAGGGCTAGGGGGCCAGTGGGGAAGGCTTGGGAAGCTAAACCGTAGCGATCGCCCAATTCCCCCTGAATATATCGGGCAAAACTGAGGCTATATTCCTGAGCCTCCCGCTCAAATTGCACCCGCTCCCCCTGAATAATCCGCTCCAAACCCACGGCGTAATCATTGCCACAAATGGGCCAATTGAGCATGAACTGATCCCCCGGTAGGCGGCCATAATTGAGGAAATGCTCTCCCCCATAGCTATCCCAAGCCCCCGCAAAATCCACGGCCGGGGCCTCAATCTTGGGTGCTTTCACCCCCGGGCCATAATCCTGCAACAACACCACCCAAGTCGGAGCCTGCACCGGATAACGCTGGGTGAGATCGTTAAACGCAACCGGCGCACTGGGTTCATTAAATTTCCCCTGCAATTCCCAACCCCAACGATGGGGCACATCTCCCAACGCTAATAAATCCCCCAATTCCGTCCCATCGAGGATCAGCTTCGCCTCAATGCGATAAGCGGGGAATTGGACGGCGGTGAGGCGATCGCCCGATTTTTCCACCGCCAGCGGCTCCTGGCCCTGAATCCAGGTTAAGGCCGGCAACGCCCCCACCCAGTCGGCAAAAATCGCCGCCCCCATGGCCGGGCGATAACTAAATAAACTGACCCAACTGTGATCTAAACCCGTCGGTTCCCGTTGAGCCAAAGCCCGCACATAGGCCCCCCATAGCCCCGTTTGCCAAGGGGTCAACTCATTGCCATCGGGAACCGCCACCCCTGCCGCCGTCAGCATCCCCCCCAACCAAGGGCCAGCACTGACTAAAATCGTTTGCACCCCTCGCCGGGCCGCTTGAATTGCGGCGCAGGTTCCGCCCACACCGCCCCCAACGACAAGGAGATCCGTTTGTCGCGTTTCCATATCTAACTCGCGGAAGGAATGAAGTGTTCCCAGAGCGTCCGTAGACCGATGGCGATTAAAATCAAACCGCCGATCATTTCTGCTTTGAGATCTAAATGGCGGCCCACCAAGTTACCCAGAACAACACCGCAGACGGAAAAGGCGAAGGTGACGGCCCCGATTATCATGGCAGTATGGAGCAGAGCATCATCAATGGAGATCACGCCGAGGCCAGCGGCAAGGGAATCTAAGCTGGTGGCGATCGCCAGCCCCAAAAGGGTATAAATTTCCATCGGATTAAACCGGTCTTTCCCCTCCTCCCTTTCCTTCATGGATTCGTAAACCATCTTGCCGCCGATTACACTCAGCAGCACAAACACAATCCAATGCTCCACGCCACCAATCCAGGGCCGCACCGTGAACCCCATTAAACCGCCAAGGGTAAACATCAAGATTTGGAAAATGCCGAAGGCGAGGGCAATGGTGAGGACTTTGTTGAGTTTGATGCGCTGGATCAATAGGCCGCTGGTGATCGAGACAGAGAAGGCATCAGCGGCGAGACCGATGGACAAAAGCGATACATTCAAGACTTCCATAAAAGGCAAAAAAAGGGGGGGTTGATGATCTCCCCCGCATTATAGCGGGGGGGGTTGGGGGCTTTTAGGTGTTGCAGATGACAACCTGTGGCGAAAACGAAGAACTCTCGTGCCATGGCTCTGCCATGGTGCGTGGCTTTGGCGGCTCTGCCGCTTGGGCAAGGGAGGAGGCAGAGCCGCCGATGGGGCGTTACTGGGTGGAGCCAAGTAACGAGGGTTTGCCCCTACAGAAGATTGAGGATGTGGGTGCGGAAGCGTTCGAGGTCGGCTTGGATGGTGTCTTCGACGGCTTTCCCCAGAAAAAGGCTATCGAGGAACTTGAGGATGCTGGGGATGGCGTAGGCGATGGAGAGGCGGACGACGCTGTGATCGTGGCGATTGTAGAACCGGATTGCGCCCTTATTGGGGAGACCATCGACGGATTCCCAGCGGATGATCTGATGTTCAACGACGTTCAGCATCCGCGCCCGCCAGGAAAATTCTAGCCCCCCAGTATTCAGCGTCCAGCGGGAAAGCTCCGGCTGATCGGGCTGGACTTCGACGGATTTAATCCATTTCATCCAGAGGGGCATTTTTTCAAAACTGGACCATTCTTGCCAGATCAAATCCATGGGGGCGTTGATCTCGACTTGGACACTATGCTCTAGCCAATCAGACATATATTCAGGGGGGAGTAGGGGTTAGACGGCGATCGCCGCCGGTTGTTCAGCCAGAGCCGCCAACACTGCTGCCGCTGCCTGCCGTCCGGAAATCGTCGCTCCTTCCATGCTATCGATGTAGTCCTGTTGAGTGTAGCTGCCCGCGAGGAAGAAGTTGGCGATCGGGGTTTTTTGGGCGGGGCGGTAGGGATCCATGCCGGGGGCTTCGCGGTAGAGGGATTGGGCCAGTTTAACGACGCTATACCAGGTCATGTTGAGATCCCGCGCTGAGGGGAAGAGGGCCTGAACCTGCTGGAGAACGTGGTGGGCGATCGCCTCATTGCTTTGTTTAATAAAGGGATCTCCAGGGGTGAGGACTAATTGCAAGAGGGAGCCTTGCCCGGGCCGGTAGTAGTCTTTGGGGCTGGTGAGGGCCAGATCGGCAAAACAGGAGAAATCTGCATCAGCAGTATAGAGCAGATTATCCAAGCCCACCGCTTCCGCCTGTTTCCGCTTCACCGGATCATCGAGTTCCGTCACCCAACCATCAAAGCGCAGTTGCACCGTCGCCACGGGAACAGCGGTGAGTTTATAGATATTGTCGAATTGGGGCCATTTACGCCATTCTGGGGGTAAAAGGCGTTGAATGCCGGGGATATCGCAGGCGGCCACATAGGCATCGGCGGTAAGGGTGCGATCGCCTTCTCCATCGGCAATGACTAATCCGGTGACGCGATCGCCCTCGTGCTGCACTTCCCGAACGCGGCAATTGGTGGTAATTGTCACGCCGCGATCGCCTAAATATTGCAAAATCGGGCGGTGGAGGTATTCATGGGGGGAACCGGCCAGCATTCGCAGCACGGAGGCTTCGGTTTTCACCGCAAAAAATTGAAAGATGGTCAGCATACAGCGGGCGGAAATATTTTCCGTATCGATGAAGCCCAAGGCATAGGCAATGGGGTTCCACATTTTCTGCAAGCTGCCATCGTTGCCGCCATGGCTCCGAAACCAATCGGCAAAACTGATCCCATCCAAATCGCGGATCGTCCGCATTGCCCCGTCAAAATCCACCAAACCCCGCACAATCGGGCTAGTGCCTAGGGCGAGGGAGTTGGCGAGTTTATCGACTAAATTCAGTTGGGAGGTGGTGAAGAAGGCTTTGAGGCCGTTGAAGGGTGCGCCAGTGATGAAGCGAAAATCGAGTTGCCCCAAGCGGCCGCCGGTATTGACAAAGGTATGGGTATGTTCTTTGGGCAGGAGATACTCAAAGGCTCCCACTTTGCGCATTAAATCAAAGAGGTTGTAGTAGCAGCCAAAAAAGACATGGAGGCCCATTTCTACATGGTTGCCATCTTTATCCACCCAACTGCCCACTTTACCGCCCACAAAGTTGCGGGCTTCGTAGATGTCCACTTGATGCCCTGCATCGACTAATTCAATGGCGGTGGAAAGTCCGGCTAGGCCCGCCCCAATGATTGCAACTCGCATTTTTGGTCAGTGTTTTGATGATTCGCTTTACGAATTGTAAACGATTGGGGGCAGAGAGATCCCCCGGCTGTGGGGATCTCCCTCCGGTTTGGGGTATCCTAATCCCCAAAATATGATGTGATGCGATGAAAATCCAAACCGTGGCTTGGTGGATGGTTGGGTTTTGTTTGGTGTTCCTGTTGGCGGGGAGGCCGGGGCGGGCTGTGGGGGGCGATAGGTGCGCCACGGTTTTAGCGGATTGTGTGGCCCTGAGTAATCAAGCCTATCAGGCCCAAACCGTGGGGGATTTGCCCCAAGCCCGTGCGCTGATTAACCGCAGTTTGGCGGGGTTGAGTCAACATCCCACCACGAAGCATCAACAGCAGATCCTAGCCCAAAGTTTGGATATTTTCGGGGCGATCGCCCTCCAACAGGGGCAATATGCGGGGGCTTTGACCGCCTGGCAACGGGCTGCGGCGATCTATGGCCAATTCCCCGACCTGTCCCCCCGTCTCCCCCAAAACCTGATCAACCAAAGCCTCGCCCAGCAAAAACTCGGCCTCTCCTTGGATGGGTGTGGGACGTTGTTGGCGGGGTTGGGGGTGGGGTTGGCCTGTGAGCCGGAGGTGTGGGGAGAGGCGGATTGGCGGCGGGTTGAGGGGGCGATGGGTGAGGCGGGGAATTTTGGGGCGGTGGTGGCCTTGGCGGATTTGTGGCGGCAGGGGGGCTATTTTGAGGCGGCGCGGCGGTTGTTGGTGGGGTTGGGCGTTCAGGATGAGCCGCAGCGGGAGGGGTTGCGGTTGTTGAGGTTGGGGGATACGGCGCGATCGCAGGCGGATCAATTGCGTACCCAGTCCCGCAATGAGATCCAACCCCACTATGAGGCTTGTCCCCGCGTGGAGATGGTGAAGGTGCGGGATGCCTATCGGGAGGCGTTGGGTTATTACGAAGAGGTTGGGGCGTTGCCCCTGGAAGATGTGGGGTTAAGGCTTGCCGGTGTGATTGAGCAAATAGGTTTACAGGCGCGGTTGGGGGAACGGGGGGCGGCGGCGGCGTTGGTGGCGCAAATTCCGCCCCCAATGGCCGCTGATCCGCGTTTGGCGCAATCCCGTTTACAGGGTAGTTTGCTCCACTATG
>JAABSU010000015.1 GCA_011390265.1 Spirulina sp. | reverse complement strand
TTTAGAGGAGCATGAATCCCGAAACGCCTCGTGTTCCGGTGAGGCTAACCCCGCCTGTAACGTCTGTAAAACCGCAGCGAGATTATTCGCCAACAATTGCGGCCGGTTCAGCCATAACCCTGGAAAGATGCGACTGCGTAAAATGCCCTGCTCATCGGGGGTCAGTGGCTCATAAACCCCCTCCTCCCACACAAACCAAAGGAATTCCTGCTCAAAAATCTGCCAAACGAGATACTCCCGCACGCCATTGCGCTGATAAACCCGCCGCTTCGCCCCCAAATCCAGCGCCCCACTACTGGCGGCAATCTCCACCACCAACTCCGGCGCACCCTGAATATAGCCCTCTGGACTGACTTGGGAACCCCGCCCCGGAATCAATAACACCCCATCCGGTTGAAACTCATTCTCGCCATCTAAGCGCACCGTCGGCTCAATGCCCATCGCCGTCGATGGCGTGGCCGATTGGTAAACCCCTAACCAGGTGATCAAACGACCGTGGGGTTCTGCATGGGAGGTAAACCGGAGGGGTGAGGCCATATAAACGACTCCTTCAATGAGTTCAGCTTTTTGATGATTGGGCATGGCGGTATAACGGCGCTCAAACTCGCGGTAACTGAGGCGATCGCCATTTTCCAAAGGAGGATGGGCCTGCGGGTGAAGTTGCATAGGATCAACCGAAGAAGAGAGGAAAACACCTTTATTATAAAGAGTCATGGGGGAGGCGATCGCCCCCCCAAATTCCCCAAAATCCCAAGGAATCCCATCCATGGGGTAGGATCGCCAAGATACTCCTAACGCTTTTCCCGATGCCCGCCGATTCCGACGCTGAGTTGTCCCCTGCTACTGCTAATCCCGCTCCTGAGGCTAAACCATCGGTTTCAGAGCCGGAACCAGCCCCCGCTGAACCCAAAAAGCAGAGCAAGGCGATGGGTGCGCTATCGCGATCGCCCTCAAAAACCCCCAAGCCCAAGTCCGCCTCAGCCGCAAAGATACCGTGGTGCAGGTGTGGCTCCCCGACCCCGATCAAACCCCCACCCATTGGCTGGAAATTTGGGATCGCCTCAAGCAGCGGCTTAGTACCGGGGAACGGTTTTGGCAGGCGGGGACGGTGGCCCATCTGTTAGCAGGGAAGCATTTGCTCGATGGGCGACAATTGCTGGCGATCGCCGAAGCCCTGGCCCAAGCCCAGTTAGATCTGCGCACCGTCGCCACCTGTCGCCGCCAAACCGCCGTCGTGGCAGCAGGGGCCGGCTATTCCGTCGAGCAAACCTTGCCCCAAACGACGGCGGCGGCTCCGGTGGAGGGATCGGCGGAAACCTGGGCCGAACCCCTCTATTTAAAATCGACGGTGCGATCGGGCATTGAGGTCAGCCATCCGGGGACGGTGGTGGTGTTTGGGGATACGAATCCCGGTAGTGAAATTATTGCCACGGGGGATATTCTCGTTGTGGGGCGGCTGCGGGGCATTGCCCATGCGGGGGCGGAAGGGAATCGCGCCTGTCAGATTTTTGCCCTCAAAATGGAGGCGATGCAGTTGCGGATTGCGGAGGCGATCGCCCGTCCCCCCGCCACCCCACCGGATCAGCTTTATCCCGAAATTGCCTACATGACCGCCAGCGGCATCCGTTTAGCCCCCGCCCCTAATTTCTTTAAAAGCCATTCTTTTTCTATGGCCACCGAAAGTTGGGTAGAATCTCCCTGAGGTCATCCGCAAGGATTCCAGCAATCGCCGTGGGTATTACCCCCCGTTATCGACTGAAACTTTAATGGCTGATGGGCTAATTTTGAAACCGTTATGACTCGAATTATCGTTGTCACCTCTGGGAAGGGGGGTGTGGGCAAAACCACCACAACCGCGAACCTGGGCACAGCCCTGGCGAAACGGGGCCACAAAGTCGCCCTCGTGGATGCGGATTTTGGCCTGCGCAATCTGGATCTATTATTAGGTTTGGAAAATCGGGTGGTCTATACCGCTGTGGAGGCGATCGCCGGGGAATGTCGTTTGGAGCAGGCGTTGGTTAAAGATAAACGCCAGCCCACCCTTGCCCTCTTGCCCGCGGCCCAAAACCGCAACAAAGAGGCCGTCACCCCGGAGCAGATGAAAAAGCTCGTCCTCGCCCTCCAAAAAGCCTTTGACTATATCATCGTCGATTGTCCGGCGGGGATTGAGTTGGGGTTCAGGAATGCGATCGCCGCCGCCAAGGAAGCGATTATCGTCACCACCCCCGAAGTCACCGCTGTCCGGGATGCGGATCGGGTGATTGGTTTACTCGAAGCCAACGATATTCGCAACATTCGCCTGATTGTCAATCGCATTCGTCCGGAAATGGTAGAAATGCAGGACATGATGAGCGTCGATGATGTCCTTGAAATCCTGGCCATTCCCCTGTTGGGGGTGATTCCCGATGATGAGCGGATCATCACCGCCAGTAATCGCGGTGAACCCATTGCCCTCAGCCAAGAGCGGGCTTTACCGGCGATCGCCTTTAGTAACATTGCCCGCCGCTTAGACGGGGAAGAAGTTCCCTTTTTAGATCTAATGGCGGCCCATAATACGCTGCTGAACCGGATTCGTCGCTTTTTCCGCAATTAATCAACGCACTGGTGAGCATTCTGGCTATGGTTAAACCCCTTTGGGATCAGCTAAATCGGCTCTTGGGGCAACTGTTTCACCGTCCCTCGGTGGATAGTCGCAGTGCCGCCAAGCAACGGTTAAAACTGGTGATTGCCCACGATCGCGCCGGTCTCAGTCCGGAGATGCTCGAAGCGATGCGCGAGGAAATTCTCGCGGTGCTATCGCGCTATGTGGATATTGATTCCGCTGAATCGGAATTTGCCCTCACCAGTGATTCCCGCACCACTTCCCTCGTGGCCAATTTACCGATTCGGCGGGTGCGGCAAACCGTGGAGGAAACCGGGTTGGGAGAATTGCCCAAGGAGGAAGAGGGGGAAGAGGCGATCGCCCTTGATCTCAATCTTGATCTCCCCACCTCCGCCCCCGTCCCCACCGACTCAAACGCAGAGATCCCCCCCGAACCCCTAGCCGCAGAACCCACCGTTACCCCTGAGCCGGAACCCAGCCCCGAACCGGAGGAGGAACCGGTTCCCACCACAACAGCCGAGACGGAGCCGGGGGCTGAACCTTCCCCAGATTTGGATTCAACGGTTTCAGCCTCTCCCACATCTCCCGATCCTACCGATGCGCCAGAGTCCGATCAGCCCCCCCCCAAGCCCGATCCCTATCCCACCGAACCCCCCCTCGCGAAGGAATAGCCAACACCAACTGCTCTGTTCTAGGATGGCCAAGGCTCGTAAAAACCGAAAGGGAAATTGATCACGACAGCGGCAATCAGGAGGCAGCGGGATGTTCAGCCAAGATCGGGATCGTCAGGGGCCAGTGGGGCGATCGCTCAGTTGGGTGGGGCGATCGCTCGCGCTCTGTTTCGTCCTTGTGGTGATTTTGCCCCAGAGCATCAACGCTCAGGAGGAAATGGAGGAAGAACCCCCCGCCATTGCCCCCGCAGCTAGCACACCCGCAGGGCCGCAAGAGCAGCTATTTTTTGCTGATGTGCTCGTGCGAGGACAGCCTATTTTTCAGGTGGGTAGTTTGGCCGCATTGACGGCGGGCGATCGCGCTCAGATCATTAACCGCCGTATTGCCAGCGTTTTGAGCCAGGGAGAACCCCCCGATGCCGTCATCGTTCAATTGGAACCTGAACGGGAAATTGCCCTCTTAAAAGTCAATAACCGCATCTTGATGACGATCACCACTCAGGATGCTTTAGATTTTGATGTTCCCTTAGAAACCTTGGCGGATCAATGGGCGTTGCGTTTAAATCAATCCCTCACCGCGCAACCCTTAGCCGTTGATGTTTTCCAGCGCTTAGGAGGGACAACCCAGCAATTACTCCGAGATACGATCAACCTCTTGCCTTCGCTGTTGGGGGCATTGGTGATCATGTTTTTGACCTGGATTTTTGCCCATGGCGTGCGCCGTGTGGGTTTAGTTTGGGCAGAAAAAACCGAAGGCGATCGCAGTGTAGAAATTCTCATTGGCCGCCTCTGTTATGGAGGAGTTTGGGTAATTGGGGCCATCATTGCCCTGACAATTTTAGGGCTAGACTTTGCTACATTACTAGGAACCCTTGGCTTAACAAGTGTTGCCATCGGTTTTAGCCTCAAAGATATTTTGAGTAACTATATTTCCGGGGTAATTTTGCTCGCGGCTCGACCTTTTCGCATTCAAGATCAAATCGTTGTGGGAGAATATGAAGGAACCGTCGTCCAAATTCAACTGCGGGCGACCACAATGCGAACCTACGATGGTCGCCTTGTTTATATCCCCAATCAAGTCGTTTTCCAAAGTAGTATTATTAACAATACTGCTTCACCGATGCGCCGTAGTGATGTGATGGTAGGCATTGATTATGACGCAAACTTGACAGAGGTAAAAACCTTAATTGAAGAGGCATTAAAACCAATACTAGGGATTCAATCTCAACCATCCCCACTGGTTTTAGTTCACGAATTGGCAGCAAGTACGATTAATTTAAAAATTCGCTTCTGGGTCGATTCCCGTCAACAATCTTTTTTAACCGTAACCTCCGCTGTAACCCAAGCCATCAAGGAAAAACTAGCTGATGCCCACATTGAAATGCCCACAGAAATTTACACGCTGATGTTTCGAGACCCTGCCCATCTACCCCTTTCCCTTGAACGCCATCCAGAGTATCCGAAAGATCAAACTCGCTCCACCCCATCATCGGAGGCTTGATCATGAGCCATCATTTATTACAGTTTATCCATCAGCATTTTCAATCCTGGTTTAGCCAAGCCCATGCGGTGGTTAATTCCGAGGAGAATTGGGTTGAATTGCCCCAGGAGATGCAAACTGAACTGTTGGAAAAAATCATCAATATGCCCTGTCCTCAACAGTATCAAGAGGCAATTCAAGGGGCGATCGCCACCGGAATTGATCGTTGGCAACAACATTTAGAAGCCTCGAATTGTTTAATTCTTTTAGGAAGTCCCGTAGAGTCAATTCCCAAAATTCTCAATGAGAGTTTACAGGCTTGGGCCGATCCCCCCCTCGATCCTTCAACGCCATTATCCGGCCATCAACGCCCCCACGATCCCCTGACCTTTTCAGCCCAACTCCAAGCCGCCCTTGAAGCCTACCCCCAAATTCAAATTCATCCAACTCCCAATGAACCGGTTCCCGGTGTTAATTCCCTGGCTGACCGCACGAGTTTAATCGTAATTCCGCGTTTAGATGAGTGTTTTTTGCGGTGTATTGGCGGTTGGGAGGGAGTGGATTTTTTACGCAATTTAATCATCCAGAATCAAAATTGTTTTTGGGTGATTGGTTGCAGCCATTGGGCTTGGAATTTTCTTGATTTTGTCAGCCAAATTAGTGCCTATTTTTATCAAATTACATCCTTGCCAAAACTCGATGGTGAGGCATTAAAGCAATGGCTTGATCCCCTAGTTCAAACCACGGTTAAGCCGAATTTCCTTGAGGATTCTGCCGAAACCGAAAATCTTAGCGAAGCCTATTGGGAGCTTTTGGCGAATCAAGCGGCGGGGGTGAGTAGTATTGCGGCTCATTTGTGGTTAAAAAGTCTGCGCATTGAAGGCGATCGCTCCCCCGATGAGCCGATATCAGAAGCAGAGACAGATGTAACACTGCGGCAAACAAAACCGACATTGCCAAGCCTGCCCTCCCTCACCGGGGGCGATCGCTATTTAATCCATTCCCTACTCATTCATGGCGAAATGACGGCGACTCATTTAGCCCTCAGTTTAGGGGAACCGGAAAGCCAAATTCTCGGCCGCATTCAATATCTTTTGCGGCAAGGCATTTTTCTCAATCACCATAGCATTCTCTCGATCCACCCCGCCCATTACATTCGGCTGAAAACGGAGCTAACCAGTAATAACTTTTTTGTAGGAGACCATTAATGCAGATCCTATTATCGGGGGCGATGATCCCACCCATCGAGATTGTCCACATCTTTTTGGCCCAAGTTGAAGGTCGAAGCCTCGATCAGCAGGCCCTGGCAGAAATTACGATCCGTAAAATTTTCTATGGTCTTGTCGCAATGGCGATCGCCTACGGTGTTATGTCCGGCATCCAATGGGTAACAACCTGGATTTCTGAACGGGTTCCTCGCCGTTTTCGGTTACTGATTAAACAATCATTACCCTTTTGGAAAGGGCTGATCTTATTGATCACCATTGGCTACCTTTTAACGCTGTTTCTCAACCTCTCAGAGATTAATTTATTTGCCTTAACGGGAACCATTGCGGTTGCCCTGGGTTTTGCCTTTAAAGATTATGCGAGTTCGATTATTGCGGGGATTGTGGCTCTGTTTGAGGCTCCCTATCGTGTGGGCGATCGCATTCAAATTGAAGATCATTACGGTGAAGTAGTGGGTTATGGTTTACGGAGCATTACCTTAAAAACTCCCGGTGATAATGCTGTAACAATTCCTCATAATAAAACCTGGACTGAGGCGGTTTCTAATGCGAATAGCGGTGAACTGGAGGCCCAGGTAGCAACGGATTTTTATTTTGCTCATGATGTTGATGTGGAAAGGGTGATCGAAATTTTGTACCAAGCGGCCTATAGCAGTAAATACACTCAGCTTAAACTGCCGATTGTGGTGGTGATGGCGGAAAAGCCCTGGGCAACCCAGTTTAAACTGCGGTGCTATCCTATGGATGCCCGCGATGAGTTTGTCTATCAAACCGACTTGATTCGCCGCGCCAAACAGGCTTTTTGCCGCGATGGTTTACCCTATCCACACTTGCCTATGATCCATTCTGAACCTTAATGGAGGGAGGCGATCGCTCCCCCGGCTCTCCCTTTGTTTTGGGGGGCCAGTTTAAAGCGTTCGACTTGGGTTTTCAGGCCTACGCATCATGAGGATTTTACTGGATACCCACGCTTTTTTATGGTTTGTCAATGATGATGCTCAATTGGGTTCTACATCGGGGCGGAGTGCCGCCGGAACCCGCAACATCCGCTCTTCAATGGTTGCCCAGGCTTCCGGAGACACACGCATAGCCGCTTCTTTGCATTGAATGAGAAGATGAGTTGCGTAATAATAATTATCAATGGATCTAGCTTCTTTTTTTGATAATGCAATAATTTTTTCAGGGAGCTTATGAGCATCTAAAATCGTTTTAATAAGTTTTTGAGAAAATAACTGGGGATCCTTCTCACTCATGCTTTTCATAGAAATTTCTTGTTTAAGAGTTCTTAATTTTTGAAGTAAATCAGGAATATCAAGATGTGTAAAAACTGGCTCTTTTTGGAATAATTCCTGATAATATAAACTAAGGTATTTGATGGCATCGGTGATAGCATTGGCAATGGTGTTAGCGTAGGCGTTGCCGATAGCATAGGCGTTGCCGAGAATGCAGTCAGTGGTGTTGGCGTAGGCGATGGCATTGCTGATGGCGTTAGCGATGGCAATAGCGTTGCCGATGGCGTTGACGTAGGCGATGGAGTAGGTGATGGAGTAGGAGTTGATGATGGAGGAGGCGTTGCTGATGGTGATGGTGATGCCATTGGTATTGACGGTGGAGTAGGTGGTGGCGACAGCAACGGCGTAGGCAACGGCGTTGGCAAGAGAGCGTCGAGCTAACGAAGATAATGTATCACTAGCATCTTGGGTGGCTACTTCTGACCACAGTAAGATTGGAATTAGTTTGTTTTGGTAGATGGGCTGTTCTAGTAGCTTTTCAATGGTTTCAATGATTGTATTTAAGAAGCGATCAGCCCCTTTACCACGCATCGAAATTGCAACCAAGAGAAAAACTTCCCGCCAGCGTTGATCGAGCAAATATTCCTCAACAATTGAATGAATACAGTCTGCATCCACCACATACTGTGCTGTTAGATATTCCTGTAATGTCAAATGTGAAAATGAATAAACATTCTCCGCTCGTTCCACAAAAATTCCCTGCTGAACTGCAATCGCGTCTAACACTTGTTCGCTATTGAGGTGCTTTGGTGCATTCAAATTTCCCGCTAAGAATTGACGGATTTGCTCTACTAGTTCATCTTTCTCAAAAAAGAGACGATCCTCAATGAAATTCTCATAGGCAATTTCTGACAACAGCACCTCTTCAAGTTCTGTATGTAAGCCGTCGTAAATAGTCTCACGATTAATTCGTTTTTCTGCTGCCCATGCTTCTAGCAAAATTCGCAGGGCTTTTCCATACAACGTACTACGATTACTTGCAAAACCTTGAGAGCGGTCATATACCAAACACAAAAAGGTCAAAAGCAGCGGAGTTTGGGCAAGCTCTTTCGCTCCTTCCTGACCCTCACTTTGCAATAACTCCCAACAATGGTCTGCCGTGTTTGCGGCTTGATCTTCTTCCCCTCTAAACCAATTCTGAATAAATGTTTGAATCTGCCCATCGTCAAAATCTGCCATAACGACATCTTTAAACCGCCGAAATCCAGAACGATAGGCTGCTGTTCGACAACTGGCAATGAATCGATTTTGATCATAGCGGTCTACAAAATCTTGAATTTTATCAATGATGCCGTTGACATATTTCCCCGGCACTTCATCCAAACCATCAAAGAGAATCAATAACTTTCCTTTTTCCAGAGCTTTCGCGACAAATTGCGCAGACTTCGGAAAGCCACAGGTTTCAAACTCTACTGTAATCCGCTCCTGAATATCAATCTCACCATTGTCAAAGCGTTTTAACTCCAAAAAGACAGGAATACAAGCCTGCTTGAGTTCTCCCTTTTTTCCCTTAAACGCTTCCAATCCCATCCGCCGTAAAAACGTCGATTTTCCGGCCCCAGGTTGCCCCAATACCATCAAATACTGCGTTTCGCTGGCAACCTCAACCCCGACTCTTGTTTCACATTTTCCCTGAAAGCGCCGCTTGTTACTTTCTCGAAACACTGATTCGAGGGCATCCGTCGAAGCAAAATCCCGAATTGAAGCCTCATTCAAAAACCGCACATTGGTATATATATCATCCAAGCTAATCGGCTCGCGCATTCCCAAAATTTTAAGCACACCATGCCGCTTCTCATATTGTTTAGCATACTTCTCAATCGCTTGAGTAACTTGAGCAAGAAAGAGAGACAATGCACCATTTTGATCCGAAACTAAGCGATGAAGTCTACCGACAATTCCGGTCGCAGTTTGGCCGAGAACTTCTTCTAAAATAGGTTGCACGATGGGTAAAAGTGCTTCCTTTGCCAACGTAGTTAAAGCTAATCCTGTTAAACTCATGGGTACATTCTAGATAGTATTTCCAAGAAAATATTAATGACGTTGTATCAATTGGCCCTCAGATCTTGATCGCGGACGGCGGCAAAATCGATGTAGAAAATTCGGTCTTCTGGGCGTGCCAGATCTAGAGTTTTGCTGGGTTTCGTATTTTGATAAAACCCACAAATATCAACAATCATCCTTTGCCCTCAATCCTGACTCCCATTTTAAGCCGGTTTAAGGCGGGTGGCTCGTGGGGTTTTGGGGAGGGAGGGCGAAAAATTTTTCGCCCCTACGCTCATTGTAGGTAGGCGATTGTCACCCCGCCCCCGCCTTCGTTTTGGGGGGCGAGTTCAAAGCGTTCGACTTGGGGATGGAGCGTGAGGAAATCTTGCACCCCTTGGCGGAGTTTGCCGGTGCCTTTGCCGTGGATGATCCAGAGGATGCCCGCATTGAGGGCGCGTTGAATGGCCGCTTCGAGGGCCGTTTCCATTTGGCCCACCCGTTGGCCGCGAATGTCGAGGGTGGTGGTTTCGGTGCGGACGGCGGCGCGGGGGGGTGGGGTTTTGGTGATGGGGATTTTGGCTTTGGCGGGTTCGGGGGGGTCTACGGTTTTGCCGTCGAGGGATTCGATTTCGCTGAGGTTGACGGTGGTTTTCATCAAGCCAAATTGAATGATCGCCTTCTGATTCCCCTCAATCGCTAACACTTCCGCCGTCTGCCCTAACCGGGGAATGCGAATCCGTTCCCCGACGCGGGGGAAATAGCTGGGGGGGCGGCGGGGTTCCCGTTTAGGGAGGTGGGTTTGGGCGATCGCCTCTAGCGCCGTGGTGGCCTGTTGGGCGGCTTGGCCCGTGGGTTTTTGCTGTTGGAGCGTGCGGATCACTTGGGCAATTTCAGCTTTAGCGGAGGCGATCGCCGCCGTCACCGCTTCCTCTTGGGATTGTTTCAAGGCCAATTCCCGGCCCTGCAACAGCCGCGCCCGTTCGGACACTTCTTGATAAAACCGTTCCGCCTCCTGTACCAACGCCGTAGCCGCCTTGGCCTTTTCCTCCTGCTCCTTCCGTTGGGCCTCCAACCCGGCAATCACATGGTTAACATCCTCCACCCCTTCCCCCATCTGTGCTTGAGCAGCAGCAATAATCTCCCCCGCCAACCCCAAACCTTGGGCAATGGCCAGGGCATTGGATCGCCCCGGAATCCCCCACAGGAGGCGATAGGTGGGGGCTAAGGTGGCTTGATCAAACTCCACCGAGGCATTTTCAAAGCGGGGATCTTGGTATTTGAGGGCCTTGAGTTCGCCGTAGTGGGTGGTGGCGATCGCCAACTGCACATGATCCGCCAAATAATGGAGCAACGCCGCCGCCAGCGCACTCCCTTCTGTGGGATCAGTTCCCGCCCCCACTTCATCCAGGAGCACCAAAGAAGCGGGGGTAATCTCCCCTAAAATGCGACTAATGCGGCGAATATGCCCGGAAAATGTCGATAAGCTTTGCTCTAAAGATTGCTCATCGCCAATATCGGCAAACACCCCATCAAACCAAGGCAATTCCACCGGCTCCCGCGCCGGCACAAATAGCCCCACCTTCGCCATCAATGCCGCCATCCCCAAAGTTTTCAGCGTCACGGTTTTGCCGCCGGTATTGGGGCCGGTAATGGCAACAACGCGAATATCGGGGCGAATTTGGACATCAATGGGAATCACGGCCCGACCCTGTTCGTGACGGTGTTGCCACACCAAAAGGGGATGGCGTAGTTCCCGCAACGTCATCGGTTGATCCGGGGGGAGGAAGCGGGGGGGATTGGCTTCAAGCCAAAGGCTATAGCGGGCGCGGGCGGTGGCGAGGTCGAGAATAGTAACAGTGGCGAGAAGTTGCTCTAAATCCTCTTGAACGGCGGCGATTTCGGCGGTGAGAGCCTGCAAAACGATTTCAATTTCCCGCTGTTCTTGCCGTTGGATTTGCCGCAGTTGATTCCCCGCTTCGACGATGCTGTGGGGTTCGATGTAGAGGGTGGAGCCGGTGCTAGATGTGTCGTGGACGATGCCGGGGATTTGGTCTTTTTGGGGCGCTTTGACGGGGAGGGTAAAGCGTTCCCGCCTTTGGGTAATCAGGGGTTGCTGGAGGGCATTGCCTTGGCGTTGGATGATTCGTTGCAGTCTTTCGTGGATGCGATCGCGCTGACCCCGCAATTTAATCCGCACCTCAGCCAATTTCACACTGGCGCGATCGGTCACATCCCCCCGCTCATCAATGCAATGGTGGATCTGCTGTTCTAATTCGGGATAGGTGCGTAGATCTGCCACCAGTTCCTGCAATGTGGGGGTTTCCGTTTGTTCTTCAATCACCCGCCGTAGTTGTCGCGCTCCGGCGAGGGTGGTGGCAATTTTGAGCAGTTCAATGCCGGAGAGTAGCCCCTGATGGCCTGCCCGCTCTAAACTATCGCCAATGTCTTCAATGCCCTTGAAGGGTAGCCCGGTGGTGAGGTGAAGTTCCAGGTTGTAGACTTCTTGGGTTTGGCGCAGTAAAGATTCTGTTTCCGGTTGGGT
>JAABSU010000155.1 GCA_011390265.1 Spirulina sp. | reverse complement strand
CGAGTTTGTTGTTTGTGGCGGGCTTGCTCGGTGATGTGGGTGGGGAGCCAGCCGCTATTTTGCACCACCACTTGAATTTTATAGTGATCCCCCCCCAGGGGAATGACCCTCTGATCTTTGAAGATGATCAAGGGAGAAATGAGCAAATGCCACACCAACCATTGAGGAAAGGGGGCAATTTCCGCCGCGAGATCCTGCGGGGGGGGATTGTGCCAACAGTAGAACCGATTCCATCCCCCCAATTCCACCGGCCCCAATTGGGGATGGTCAAAGGGATACCAATCGACATAGCCCTGGCCCTGAAGGTGGTCATCACTCCAGGCCAATAATTTCAAATCATCTTCCAAGGGATGCTGATCAAACCATTGCAGAAAGTGATAGCCCTCAATGCCCACCTGCTGCATCGGACTCCACAATTCCACCGTCCAACTGAATAGCCCCTGCTCCTCATAGGCCCAATCATCACAGGCCCCCGTCACATGGTCATAACCAGCGGTGCGAAAATCGTGGTACACCGACACCGCTGGATAGCCGGTGATCGCTTCCCCCTTCTCTCCCAAAATTTTGTAAATGCGCAGATCTGCCGGGGGCATCTCCTCATCGGATTTATAGCTATGGGGGCGCAGCAGCACGCCGCTCATCGTATGGAA
This sequence comes from Spirulina sp., assembly GCA_011390265.1. Lineage (GTDB taxonomy): Bacteria > Cyanobacteriota > Cyanobacteriia > Cyanobacteriales > Spirulinaceae > Spirulina. Next base: position 8,123 of record JAABSU010000155.1, on the reverse strand, counting down.
GGAAATGGCGGCCGTTAAGTTGCGGGCCTGGGCGATAAAGTCCACGGCGGCCCGCACCTCCGGTTCTGAAGTGGGGTAGGGGCCGGCTCCCGGCTGCTCTGATTGCGATCGCCACGCCGCCGGAAAATTGCGGTTAAAATCCAACCCCTCCGGCACGGACTGACGGGGAATCAGCAAACCATCATAATTAAGAATTTCTCCCTCCGGCAACAGCCGGTAATAGTCTCCCCCCGTTGCCGTCGGCTCACGGGGAACCATGAGGCGGGGATCGGCGGGGTGAGCCTGCCAATGGCCATCGGGATCGGGAATGCGCATGAACAAAATCCGCCCATCCCCATCGAGATCTTGGGGGATCAATCCCGCCGGGATCGGATCGGGGTCAGGATAGAGCCGGGTTCCGGAGCGGACAAAACGGGGGTGATCGCCTAACGCCCACTCTGCCCCATCGGGGTTAAGACGGGGGCAGATATAAAAGGCGCGGGTATCCAAACAACGGGTAACCTCAGGATCCTGGCCGTATTCAGTGACGAGAGTATGGATGAGATAGAGGGCCGCCGTCGAGGCCGCCACCTCAATGCTGTGGATATTGCCATCCACCCAGAGGCTCGGCTTCGTCTCAGCCAGTCCCGTGGCTTGATTGGTGACGATCGCCAGCCAAATCTCGCGACCTTCATGGCTTTGGCCGATCGTCTGGCATTGCACCAACTGGGGATAGGCTTGGGCATAGGCAAACAAGTGTTCCCGCAGTTCGTTGTAGGGATAGTAACGGTCAAAGGTGGGGGGAACCATGGCGGCGCAGCACAGGGGAAGATGAGAGCACTATTGTATCGAGAAACGGGAGTTGAAGAGAATTCTCCAGGGAGCAATTGTAATCTCCTGAAAGCTTTGGTGTAGCATGGATTGTGAACGTTAAAGTTATGGTGATCCGCTTTCCCGTCTCTCCTCAATCACAGCCGATAACTTTCAGCGATCCCCCTTATAATCCCATCACGGTAGAGATGGCCGTTTTGCGTCAAAGCGTTGAAAGGCTTCCGTCCCCCAGCAGAGCAGTTACAGCATGAAAACTGAGGCATTAGAAACACTTACCAAGCAGGAACTGATTCGCTGTATTCAGGCATTGAAGCAAACGGGTCATTGTTCAGAACACAGTGGCAGTTCTCGATCAGCCTATGAGCGCATTGCCGATCTAGAACAACAACTCCAGGACAAAAATGCGCAATTGGCTAATTATGTCCGGCAGATTGAAACCCTCACTGCCGCCGTGGCCGCAGTCGAAGAGGGGCAATTTACCACGAAGGGATTGCAGGCCATGGGCGATCGCCCCGATGAATTGGGGGAATTAGCCCGCTGCTTTCAGCAAATGATTGGAAATTTAAAATCCCGAGAACAGCAACTGGCTGAAGCGAAGGAACAATTGGCAGCGGTGCTCGATGCAGTACCAGGAACGATCGCCTGGATTAGTGCCACGGGCCATTACATTGGCGTGAATCGCCATTTAGCTGATATTGTCAATCTTGACCCCAAGGATTTTGAAGGTAAAGAATTAGGATTTTTAAATAGTTCTTCCGATTTTACCCAATTTATTAATACCTTTTTGCTCAGCCCAGCCACTTCCCTCACCACAGAGTTACCAATTCCGGTGCGGGGTGAACTCTGTCACTATATGTTGGTCGCTCAAAAGTATCATCAAGGCCAAGCCATGGTGTTAGTGGGCATTGATATTACCGAAAAACAACAATATTTTAATCATTTAGAGCAACGGGTGGCGGAACGAACGCTAGAACTGGCCATTGAAAAAGAACGGGCAGAAGTGGCGAACCAGGCGAAAAGTACATTTATCGCCAACATGAGCCATGAGTTACGCTCGCCCCTCAATGCCATTTTAGGATTTGCCCAGTTGATGATGCGATCGCCCCGTCTTGATCCGGAACAATTGGAAAATGTGACGATCATCAACCGCAGTGGCGAGCATCTCTTAAACCTGATTAACCATGTCCTCGATTTATCAAAAATTGAAGCCGGTAAAACCGCCCTTACCCCTAAAGATTTTGATCTCCATCGCCTCCTCGATGATCTCGAAGATATGTTTTATCTCCGGGCCGAGAGTCAAAACCTGCAATTAATTTGCGATCGCTCCCCCCAAGTTCCCCGCTATATTCGTACCGATGAAGTCAAACTCCGTCAAGTCTTAATTAACCTCCTCAATAACGCGATTAAATTCACCAAAGTTGGCGGCGTATCGGTGCAAGTGGAAAGTGATCCCCCCCGAGGTGATTTCCAAGCGATTACCTTTGGCGTGAGTGATACCGGCGTTGGCATTGCCCCGGAAGACCTCACCCAAATTTTTGAAGCTTTTGGCCAAACCCAAGCCGGTCAGGAATACCAAGAAGGCACCGGTTTAGGACTACCCATCAGTCAAAAATTTGTCCAACTGATGCAGGGAGACATTGAAGTTGAAAGTCAAGTGGGGGTGGGCAGTCGTTTCTACTTCACGATCCCGGTGCAAGTGGTGGACAGCCAAAGGATTTGTGAATCCCGCACGCCCCAACGCCGTGTCCTGGCCCTGGCCCCCAACCAACCCCAATATCGCATTTTGGTGGTGGATGATCAGGAAAGCAATCGACGGCTCCTGCGTAAACTCTTAGCATCCCTGGGCTTTGAGGTTGAGGAAGCTGAAAATGGTCAAGCGGCGATCGCCGCCTGGGAAGCCTGGCAACCCCATTTAATTTGGATGGATATGCGCATGCCCGTCATGGATGGCTATGAAGCAACCCGGCAGATTAAAAGCACCACCCAGGGCCAAGCTACCGCCATTATTGCCCTCACCGCCAGCGTCTTAGAAGAGGAAAAAACAGTGGTGCTCTCCGCCGGTTGTGATGATTTTATCCGCAAGCCATTCCTGGAAGACACCATTTTTGAAACCATGACGAGGCATCTCGGCGTGCAATACCTCTACGCTGACAATCAAGAATTGCCCCCAGAAACAGCAATGTCCCCCCTCGCAGCAGCACTTTTTGCCGCCATGCCTATCCCCTGGCAAACCCAGCTTTATCAGGCGGCAACGGACTGTGATGATGAATATCTCCGCCAATTAATTGCAGATATTCCCTCTCATCAAAGTGAGTTAATTCACGCCCTCACTCATCGGGTCAATAATTACCGGATGGATGAAATTTGTGAAGCCCTTCAATCTGTCGTTACCCAATCCTAATTGATCATTGAATTTATGAGTGCCAAACAATTCTCAGGGAACATTCTCATTGTTGATGACCTCCCCGAAAACTTAAGAGTTCTTTCCCAGATGCTCGAAAACCAAGGCTATAAAGTCCGCAAAGCAATCAATGGTAAAACCGCTTTACGAGCGACCCAATCCACCCCCCCGGACTTAATTTTGTTAGATATTCAAATGCCAGAAATGAATGGCTATGAAGTTTGTGAACAGATCAAAAAAACATTACTAACACAGGATATTCCGATTATTTTTATCAGTGCGCTTGATGAAGTATTTGATAAAGTTAAAGCTTTTCGGGCGGGGGGGATTGACTATATTACCAAGCCGTTCCAAATTGAAGAAGTGCTGGCCCGCATTGAAAGCCAACTGACGATCCAACACCAAAAGCGTCAGCTTCAATTGGAAATTGAACAGCGCCGGGAAGCGGAAGAAGTGCTCTATCAATCTCGGGCCATTTTGGCCAGTGTTTTGAATGCTTCACGGGATGGGATTGCGGCAATGCAGGCCCATCGCAATAATTTAACAGGGGATATTGAAGATTTTCGCTGTTTGGTTGTTAACCCGGTGATTGCTCAACTCTTGGGTCATCGTAAGGAAGAATTGACCGGCAAGACGGTTCTCAAGCAGTTTTTAGGACCCATTGAACCCTGTTTATTTGATGCCTTTGTGGCGGTGGTGGAAACCGCTGATCCCCTTGAGCAGGATTTTTGCTATTGCCATGAGGGTGAAAACCATTGGTATAACATCACAGCGGTGAAACTGGGGGATGGGTTTTCGGTGACGATTCGGGATATTACCCAACAGAAAGAGATGATTCTTTCCCTTCAGGATCAAAACCAAGAATTGGCGGAACTTTCCACCATTGATGGCTTAACCCAAGTGGCCAATCGTCGCTATGGGGATATTTATCTTTATCAACAGTGGCAGCATTTAATTGAACAGGAGCGATCGCTCGCCTTGATCCTTTGCGATGTGGATTGCTTCAAGGGATATAACGACACCTACGGCCACCAAGCCGGGGATGCCTGTTTAACCCAAATTGCCCAAACGATTAAAAACTTCCTCCGTCGCCCGGAGGATCTGGTGTCTCGCTATGGAGGGGAAGAGTTTCTGATCATTCTGCCCAATGCCGATATTAATTGGGGGATGCAGGTGGCGGAACTGGTGCGCACCTCTGTCTTGGCCCTGGAGATTCCCCATTGTTCTTCGGTGACGGATCAATTTGTTACCGTCAGTATGGGGGTGGCGGCGATGTACCCTAGCCACAGCTTGACGATGGATGCATTGATCGAACAGGCAGATCAAGCCCTCTACAATGCCAAACAATCAGGTCGCAACTGCACCATTGTTGCCCCCATGGTTTAGCCCTCAACGACCCCTTCGAGGGTGTTCGCTAATTTGTCCGCTAACCCCGCAATCCAGCGCTCATCCTGCTGGGTGTAACTGCGGGGGGCATTGGCCCCCAAGATTAACGCCCCTTGGCTGCCTAAGGGTTGGCAGATTAGCCCTTGGGTATTGGCGGGGAGGTAATCAAATTCAATGCGGCCGGGGTAGAGCTTGAGGGCGACCAAATAGACCGGCTTTTGTTGTTCCATCACCCGCTTGAGGATGGCCTTAGGGGTGACATCGGGCTTCGGGGGGAGGATGCCCCGGCGTAATAGGACTTGACCTTGGTAATAGACCACGAGCGATCGCGTCGCCGTATTCGTGAGCAATTGGTGGGAAATCCAGGCCAGTTCCGTTTGCAGAGCGGCGGAAAGATCCGGGGCAAAACTTAAGACCTCCTCTCCTTCAAGCTCCACCGCTTCCGGCGATCGGGGCTGAATCTGCTGCCAGAGCAAGCCAATGAGGATTAATAATGCACTGAGCAAAATCCCCAAGGCATCGGATCGGGATTGAGTGGTGCTGATGTCAACCGTTAAGCCGCGATTGATGAGCAGCAGTATCCCCCCCATCACACCAACGACAATGGGGAGTTTCCGTAAAACGCGGTTGGGATCAGCAGCGGCCATGGTGGGGTTATTCTTCCCCCGGTTCGAGAATGCGCTGGAAGAGATAGCCGGTTCCCCGTGCGGTGAGAATCAGTTCGGGATTGCTGGGATCATCTTCCAGTTTGGCCCGCAGCCGGGAAATATGCACATCCACTACCCGCGTATCAACGTGGCGTTCTGGGGTGTAGCCCCACACTTCTTGAAGAATTTCCGAACGGGAGAAGGCTTCCCCGGAGCGGCTGACCAGCAATTCCAAAAGACTAAATTCCATGCCGGTGAGGCGGATCCGCTCATCCCCTTTGTAAACTTGGCGTTTGTTGGTGTCGATTTTAATCGAACCCACTTGAATCACGCCGGAACTGGGAATGCCCGATGCGCCATTTTTATCAACGCGACGCAGGACAGACCGAATGCGGGCCTCCAACTCCTTGGGGGAAAAAGGCTTGACCACATAGTCATCAGCCCCCAATTCCAACCCCGTAATCCGATCCGCCACATCCCCCAGGGCAGTGAGCATAATGATCGGAATATCAGATTCTTTACGCAGTTCTTGACAAACGCCGTAGCCATCGAGCTTGGGCATCATCACATCTAAAACCACGAGATCTGGCTCGGTGACGCGAAAGGTGCTGATGGCTTCTTCGCCATCAGCGGCGGTGACGACATCGTAACCAATCATCGATAGACGAGTTTCCAAGATGCGTCGGATACTCGCTTCATCGTCAACAACAAGAATTTTTTCTTTATGAGTTTCCAATGAACTCAACACTCCTTATCTGCTCTGGGACGGTGATCTGCAAGGGATGAATGGCATAAGCGCCAAAGGCTTGCGGTGGGGGTGGACATGGACTCCTGAGGTTCAACCAGGAGGCTTAGGGATTCAGTGATCTCTTCAGGTGGACCCTGATACAAATCCCTGAACCGAAGGCTGATGCCCCAGCCTGTGTAACAAATCTTATCTGAATATTATCCTGTCTGGGGGGAATCTCAAGGGTGGATCGCGATCTTTTTAAAGAATTGTCTCTGATTTTAAGATTGTTTTTAGGGTTTTCCGGCGTGGATTCTGGCTCGTTCTGACCGGAAAGGGGGAGCAATCGCCCTTCTTTTTCGCTATAGGCTCCGGGGTAAGGCTACATATTTACCGCAGGCTCTGGGGGGACGGGCTACATTAAGGGGATGGAATCTCAGGTGGTGGATGGCGAAAACGCGCACGGTTTATCTCTGTCGTGAATGTGGGGCGGAATCTTCCCAGTGGTTTGGGAAGTGCCCCAGTTGTGGCACGTTTGGCACGTTGGATGAACAGATTCAGGCTCCCGCAAGCACGGCGGCCCATCCCGGTCGCACTAAGAGTAAACCCGCTCAGGGCCGGAAAACCCCCCAGCCCCGACAGGCCCAGCGGTTTTCTGAGATTTCTGATGAAGCAACGTTACGGATTAGTTCCGGTTATGGGGAGTTTGACCGGGTGCTGGGGGGGGGGATTGTGCCGGGGGCGTTGGTGTTGATTGGGGGAGATCCCGGTATTGGGAAATCGACGCTGTTGCTGCAAACGGCGAATCAGTTGGCGGGGGCGGGCGATCGCGTCCTCTATGTCAGTGCGGAGGAGTCGGGGCGACAGATTAAGCTGCGGGCGTTGCGGCTCCAGGGGGATCAGGCTCCGGAGGCGGAGATTCTCGATCAGCACCTTTATATTTTGCCGGAGACGGATTTAGAGGATATTTTGCGGGAAATTGAGGCGTTGCAACCGGCGATCGCCATTATCGACAGTATCCAAACCGTCTATTTTCCCACCCTCACCTCAGCGCCGGGATCGGTGTCCCAGGTGCGGGAATGTACATCAGCGTTGATGCAGATGGCGAAGCGGGCCAATATTGCCATGCTCTTGGTGGGCCATGTCACAAAAGAGGGGGCGATCGCCGGCCCCCGGGTGTTGGAGCATTTGGTGGATACGGTGCTGTATTTTGAGGGCGATCGCTATGCTTCCCATCGGCTGCTGCGATCGGTGAAAAACCGGTTTGGGGCCACCCATGAAATCGGTATTTTCGACATGGGCGATCGCGGCCTCTTGGAAGTCCCCAATCCTTCAGAACTGTTTTTAGGCAACCGGGAAAGCCCCACCCCCGGAACCGCCACGATTGTGGCCTGTGAGGGGACGCGGCCGATTGTGGTGGAATTGCAGGCTTTGGTCAGTCCCACCAGCTACGCCTCCCCCCGTCGCTCCACCGCTGGCGTGGATTACAGCCGTTTGCAGCAGATCCTCGCAGTGTTGGAAAAACGGGTGGGGATTCCCCTTTCAAAACTGGATGCCTATGTTTCCTCCGCCGGGGGTTTGGCGGTGGCGGAACCGGCGGCGGATTTGGGGATGGCGATCGCCGTCGTGGCCAGTTTTCGCGATCGCCTTGTGGATACCCAGACGATCCTGATCGGCGAGGTGGGTTTAGGGGGTCAGGTGCGGGCGGTGACGCAAATTGAATTGCGTTTACGGGAAGCCGCCAAGTTGGGCTTCAAACGGGCGATCATTCCCCAAAACCAAGCCTACAGCGAGGGCTTAGGGTTAGAGATTATCCCGGTGAGTCGGGTGATTGATGCGATTATCGCCGCTCTGCCCCCCCAAGCCCGCTATGATGCCTCCCCGGAGCAAGAGCAAGGGTAATGAATGAAAACCCCCGCAACTTTAATGATCAGTTGCGGGGGCGCGTCGAGGAGTGGAGTCGAAACGGTTAACGATTCATCGGGCGAGCATTGCCGGGGCGATTCGCAGGGCCTTCGCCCGTGCCATTGGGATTGCTGGGGCGGTTGGCGGGGCGATCGCCCGGGCCGCGACCCATGCCGCCATGATTGCCGCCCATCCGGCCGTGCTGACTATGCATTTCCTGGAACTTAGCCCGTTGTTCCGGCGTGAG
>JAABSU010000154.1 GCA_011390265.1 Spirulina sp. | reverse complement strand
GGGGGAGGCAATTTCTGCCGCCTTGGGATTGCGGTTAATGGTGCAGGGCTATGACCAGGGGTTAATTCGCTTTGGTTTGATTTGTGGCCAACGGTGAGGGTGAGCAATTCTAAAAATATTTTAAAAATGTAACAAAAGATACATTCTGAAAAAAATTCACCCGCAGGGGCCTTAGACTAAAAGGTATCCCAACCCAATTAGGAGGAGAGGCAATGGCGATCGCGACCATTAACCCCGCAACCGGGGAGACTCTCAAAACCTTTGCTGCTTTGACCGCTGCTGAAATTGAGCAGGCTTTAGCCACCGCTCAGACGACGTTTCTCGACTATCGCCAGACGACATTCACCCAACGGAGCCAATGGCTCCACCGGGCCGCCGATCTCTTGGATCAGCATTGTGGCGACTATGCCAAGCTGATGACCCTCGAAATGGGCAAAACCTATAAAAGTGCGATCGCCGAGGTGCAAAAATGCGCCGTGGTCTGTCGCTACTATGCCGACCAGGGGCCGGGCTTTCTCGCTGACCAACCCGGCGAAAGCGATGGCACGGCGGCCTATGTGCGCTACCAACCTTTAGGGGTCGTGTTAGCGGTAATGCCTTGGAATTTCCCCTTTTGGCAGGTGTTTCGCTTTGCGGCTCCGGCGTTGATGGCGGGAAATGTGGGGGTGTTAAAACACGCTTCTAATGTGCCCCAATCCGCCCTCGCCATTGCCGAAATCCTCACCACCGCCGGTTTTCCCCCCGGTGCGTTCCAAACCCTCCTGATCACCGCCTCCCAAGCCGAAGCCCTCATCGCTGATGACCGCATTCAAGCGGTGACGCTGACGGGGAGTGAATTGGCCGGTAGTCGGGTGGCGGCGGCAGCGGGTCGGGAAATTAAGAAAACGCTGTTGGAATTGGGGGGGAGTGACCCCTTTATTGTCATGGACAGCGCCGATGTGGATCGGGCCGTCACCACCGCCGCCACAGCCCGGCTGATTAATAATGGGCAATCCTGCATTGCTGCGAAACGGTTTATTTTGCATGAGGCGATCGCCCCCGCCTTTGAAGCCCAAATGGTGGAAATCTTCCGCAATCTCAAACTTGGCGATCCCTGCGATGACCAAACCGATATGGGGCCGTTGGCAACAGCGGCGATTCGGGAAGAACTCCATGAACAGGTACAAAAAACCGTCGCCCTAGGGGGCAAGATTTTAACCGGCGGTGAATTGCCCCCCGGTGTGGGCAATTTTTACCCGCCGACGATTTTGACGGATATTCCCCCCGGTAGCCCCGGCGCAACGGAGGAGTTTTTTGGCCCGGTTGCCTTGGTGTTTCGGGTGCAAAATTTGGAGGAGGCGATCGCCCTGGCCAACGCCACCCCCCTCGGCCTGGGGGCCAGCGCCTGGACGAATAACCCCACGGAACAAGATCGCTTCATTAACGATCTAGAAGCGGGAGCCGTCTTTATTAACGGCATGGTGAAATCTGATCCACGCCTACCCTTTGGAGGAATAAAACGCTCAGGTTATGGGCGAGAATTGGGTAAAGAGGGAATCCATGAATTTGTCAATATTAAGACAGTTTGGATTCACTAAAGACCCTAGGCTATAAAAATCTTAATATTCATCCTATTCCCGCCCTGAATGCAAGCCGCCAGGGGTGAATGAGCGCTCGATGATCCCCTGAGTCAATCCCGTTAACTCAGAGCCAAATAGTAGCATTTCCCCGGCAACTTTTAACAAATCACCCTCAAAATCCCACAACCCTGATGATCAACAAACCCCTACCCAATCCCACCACAACCCCTAAACAAAAAACCAATTCTGGACACCAAATTATGGGCGAACTTAATACTGCTGAATTGCTCGTGCAATGTTTAGAAAATGAAGGCGTAGAATACGTCTTTGGCCTACCGGGAGAAGAAAATCTCCACGTCCTCCAAGCCTTGAGAACCTCTTCGATTCAATTCATCACCACCCGCCATGAACAAGGAGCCGCTTTTATGGCGGATGTGTACGGGCGGTTGACGGGGAAAGCGGGGGTGTGCCTCTCTACCCTCGGGCCGGGGGCCACAAACCTGATGACCGGCGTAGCGGATGCCAACCTGGATGGAGCGCCCTTGGTGGCGATTACCGGCCAGGTGGGCACAGACCGGATGCACATTGAATCCCATCAATACCTCGATTTGGTGGCGATGTTTAGCCCGGTGACGAAATGGAATACCCAAATTGTCCGCCCCAGTAATACCGCTGAAATTATCCGTAAAGCCTTTAAGGTGGCCCAGCGGGAAAAACCTGGCGCGGTGCATATTGATCTCCCGGAAAATATCGCCGCGATGCCCGTGGGTAAAGCCTTTACCCTCCAACGGGATAGTCAAGAATCAATCTATGCCTCCTTCCGCAGTTTTAACAAAGCTGCTGAGGCTATTTGTAAAGCAAAACATCCGTTAATTTTGGTGGGCAACGGGGCAATTCGTGCCAATGCTAGCGAAGCCTTAACGGAGTTTGCCACCCGGCTGAATATTCCCGTGGTCAATACATTTATGGGCAAGGGTGTGATTCCCTATACCCATCCCCTTTCCCTCTGGACGATTGGGTTACAACAGCGGGATCATGTTAGTTGTGCTTTTGACCAAACGGATTTGGTGATTGCGGTGGGTTATGACTTAATTGAATATTCCCCGAAAAAATGGAATCCCGACAGTCAAATTCCGATTATTCATGTGGGGGCAACACCGGCAGAGGTGGATAGTAGTTATATCCCGACGGTGGAGGTGATTGGCGATTTAACGGATTCCCTCTATGAAATTATGAAGCGGGCCGATCGCACCGGCAAACCGCAAACTTTAGCGGCGAAGGTGCGGGCGGATCTGATCGCGGATTATGAGGAATATGCCCAAGATACGGGGTTCCCGGTGAAGCCCCAAAAGATTATTTATGATCTGCGTCAGGTGATGGGGCCGGAAGATATTGTCATTTCTGATGTGGGGGCGCATAAGATGTGGATGGCTCGCCATTACCATTGCGATCGCCCCAATACTTGCCTCATTTCCAACGGGTTTGCGGCCATGGGTATTGCGATTCCGGGGGCATTGGCGGCGAAGTTGGTGCATCCCGATCGCAAAGTGGTGGCTGTCACTGGCGATGGTGGGTTTATGATGAACTGCCAAGAATTGGAAACGGCGCTGCGGGTGGGTACGCCCTTTGTGGTGTTGGTCTTTAATGATCAGGGCTATGGCTTGATCGAGTGGAAGCAGATGAACCAGTTTGGCGAATCGGCGTTTATTCACTTTACCAACCCGGATTTTGTCAAGTTTGCGGAAAGCATGGGCTTAAAGGGCTATCGCGTCGAGTCGGCGGCGGATCTCGTTCCGACGCTCCAAAAGGCGTTGGCGGATGATGTCCCGGCGGTGATCGATTGCCCGGTGGATTATCGGGAAAATCTCCGCTTCTCGCAAAAAGCGGGGGACATGACCTGTCCGATTTAACCTATCTTATGGGAACGCTTGCCCCAAACCCCAGCGGGAGAGGGGCTTCAGGATATTCCTCATCGATCTAGAAACTGCTATATCTGTCCTTTCATTAGGGGATCGACATGACCCAAAGCTTAGACCGGATCATCCCGCCTGCTTTTCCCGATCATACGCAATTACCTGAATCCGACGGCACGTTTGTGAAAAACTTTCAAGAACATCCCCAGAGTATTTTACTGACTGATTCCCTAGAAAGCACATTGCAAACCCTTCACCCCGATGGCCAATATGCGATCGGGCAAGATTGCGGCATTTATTGGCGGGAAACTGAACCCCCCGAACGGGGTGCAGAAGCCCCGGATTGGTTCTACGTTCCCAATGTGCCCCCGCAATTAGACGGCCAATATCGCCGTTCCTATGTGCTCTGGCGGGAGTATACGGCTCCCTTTATTGCCATTGAATTTGCCAGTGGAGATGGTTCTGAAGAACGAGATAATACCCCCCTTTCTCGTTTGCCGGGGGGCGTTAACCAAAAACCGGGGAAGTTTTGGGTTTATGAGCGGATTATTCGGATTCCTTACTATGCAATTTATCTGATTCAAACCCATGAGTTAGAGGTTTATCACTGGCTGGATGGTCGCTATCATCGGTTAGAACCCAATGAGCGGGGCCATTATGCGATCGCCCCCCTGGGCATCGAACTCGGCCTATGGGAAGGAAGCTATCAAAACCAGAGCCAGCAATGGTTACGGTGGTGGGATAACGAGGGTCATTTATTACTCACGGGTAGCGAACTCGCTAAACTGGAACGCCAACGGGCCGAAGCCGAACGCCAGCGGGCAGAAACGGAACGCCAACGGGCCGATCGCGCTGAACAAACCCAACAGCAAGCCATTCCGCAACTGCTGGCCATGGGTTTAACGGTGGAGCAAGTGGCTCAGGCTTTATCCTTATCGGTGGAGGAAGTGGCAAGACTGGTTTAGAGATTAAAGAGGCGATCGCCCCCTAACGTCGCCGTAGTTGGGACGCATCCAATTGGCGAACAACCGTCATTGGCATCGTATCTTGGGAAATTTGCCTTAAATAGCGAGGCCCAAGATAATTCTGGTAATCAGGTTGGTTGGCAATGTAGGCCCCGAAAAAGGCCAGGCCAAGACTGCGGGTATAGGCTTGGGCAATTTGGGGATCCGGCCCCAATACCGCCGGGGGTAAATCCGCATCATCATCGGTGCTTCCTAGGGTGGAAAAGTGGGTTCCCCGTTGGAGGAGAATCAGATAGCGATCGCTCGTCGTCAGGGCCGTAAACGGAATAATTTGCTCCTCCAACGCCGGCGTTACCGTATCCGCACTGCCCGCCACAATCATCACGGGGATGTCAATGGTCGCCAACTGAGCCGGGCCAAAAATTTGGCTCATGAGGGGATTAATCGCAATCACCGCATCCACCCGTTCATCCCTCAGGGCGGGAATATTGATGACTTTTAAGGCGGTACATTGCAGAATCAGGGAAACATTCAAGGCGTAGAGGGCATCGGGACAGGCCTGCCCTAGTTTGTTGAGGTTAATTTCTGCCCCGGCCAGAGCCAAGGCCGTATAGGCCCCGAAGGATTGGCCGAGCACGCCCACCCGTTGCAAGTTAAGGCGATCGCCATAGTCCTGCTCCAACTGATCCAGCACAAAGCGAATATCCAAGGGGCGATCAATTAATTCCTGGGGAGGCGTAATTTCCCGCGCCAAACCCGTCGCCAACGCCACCAACTGATCCGCATTACTGCCGGGATGCTCCGGAACCACCACCGCAAACCCATAGGACACCAAATGTTCCGCCAAATAGGCAAAGGTCTGTCGATTTGACCCCAAACCATGGGAAATCACCAACACTGGCGCATCCCCCCGTAAATTTTCCTCCGGCAGATAGAGATCCACCACCAACGTGCGCTGTCGGGCGAAATCCTGCCATTGCACGGTGCGCTTTTGGTGGGTGAGGGGGCCGGCAATGCGTAGGTCGTAGGGCAGGTCGAGTTCATCTTCATTGACCCCATTGGCCGCCGATTCAACAATGGCGATCGCCCGCTCCGTGGCCTCAATTTGCCGACTCACCAAATTCACCATCTGAAAAGCCAGGGCGGAATTAATCCGCAGCCCATCCACGGGAAACTTATCCAAAACATTTAAGGCCGTTAAACCCGTTTGCCGATCCGCTGCGGCGAGAATCAACGCCGAACGAAGGGAATAAAACCCCGAAACCCGTTGCTGCGTTTGAATTAACTCCCCCAATTGCCGCAGCACCACTTCCCCTTGGGGACTGTAAAGAAATTGGGCAACGGTGACAGGATCGAGGTCGGCCTTTTGGGTGAGGAGATCGCGCAGATCCGCCAACTGTTCCGCATTAAGACGGCTGGCCACATTGCGAAAGTCGGGGGCAATGTGGCCGGTGGCGGCGTATTTTTCGAGGGAGGCAACGGCGATCGTAAATTCTAAAGGGCCAAAATTAAACAGGATGGTTTCGGCGGCCCGAGCCGCCCCGGGCCACCACATCCCCAAGGGCAGCAACAATCCCCCGACCAACCCGTGCCACAGATGTTTGATCTGCATACTAAAACATCCGCAGTAAACCCTGTTGCCCTAAAAGCAATTCCCGCACCAGAGCAATAATTCCGACCCAAAGGATGGGGGTAATGTCCACACCACCGAGGGGGGTAATGATTTTGCGCGTTGGGGCCAAAAAAGGTTCCGTGGGAATTGCAATTAAACTCCAGGGGAATTTTTTAAGTTCAACCTGGGGATACCAGGTTAAAACAATCCGGAAGATGAACAACACAATCATCAACGCCAAAAATATCCCTAACCCTAGGTTGATCCAGCTCATGCCTTTGCCCACAAGAATCACAATCAACCGCCATTGTAGCCTAAGGATGAAGCTCTCCCCACTGGCCTAAGGCGAGGTGGGGGGGAGTGTGTCGCTGTTTTTGTTCAAGTTTGCCAACCTTAAGGCTAAGATCAGGATCGTCCCATCGTGTAGGTGTCGATGATCACGGTTCACGTTAAGCTTTTTGCCGTTTATCAAGAAGCCTATCAAGCTCCTGAAATTGATTTGCAATTGCCCGATGATGCCCCTGTTGCGGTGGTGCTGGATACCGTGATGGCGGCTCACCCACAGTTAGATCGGTGGCGATCGCACACCCGTTTCGGCGTTAATTTTCAATTTGTTCCCCCCGAAACCCGCCTCTATCACGGCGATGAGGTGGTGCTGATTCCTCCTGTCAGTGGGGGCTAGGGGAAAACCCGGAAAGGAGCAAATTTAGGGTGAAGTTCAGGATTAAAATCAAAGACGATCCCCCCTGTTAATTTTATGGCTGACGACATTCGCCGGTTTCCCTGCCCTAAGTGTGGCGCAGATCTCGCCTTTGCCCCCGATGTAGCCCAATTGCAATGTGGGTACTGCGGTTGGGAAGATGCCACGCCCCCCGCTAACCCTGGCAAGGTACAGGAACGAGCCTACGATCGCTACTTCCAAACCCAAGCCACCCAACTCGTCACCCTCTCCAATACCGCCCTCAGTGTTAATTGCGATAACTGCGGCGCGAGTATCACGTTTGAACCGCCCAAAACCGCTGGGCAATGTCCATTTTGTGCTTCAGCGATTGTGGCCCAAGGCCATAGTCCCGATCCTGTCCTTGCCCCCGAAGGCGTGGTTCCCTTTTCCGTCGGCCGCCGGGATGCCCAGAATCAGATTAAAAAATGGCTCAGTAAACAGTGGTTTGCCCCCAATGCTCTCAAAAAGTTAGCCCAGCCGGAAAAAATCCAAGGGGTCTATCTCCCCTTTTGGACCTACGATGCCCAAACCCGCAGCCGCTACCGGGGTGAGCATGGCACCTACTACTACACCACCGAAACCTACACCGCTACAGACTCCGACGGTAAATCGGTGCAAAAAACCCGCCAAGTCCGCCATACCCGCTGGCGACCGGCGCAGGGCAATGTGTCGCGGTTTTTTGATGATGTGCTGATTCCCGGTACAACGTTGGTGGAGCGGCGCAGGCTCGATGCCCTTCAGCCTTGGGGCTTTCCCGACTCTGTGAAAGCCTACGATGCTTCCTACTTGGCAGGGTTTGAAGCCCAACGGGCGCAAGTGACCTTAGAGCAGGGCTTTGAACAGGCTCAAGGGGTGATGGCGGAACGAATCCGCGAGGATGTGCGGCGGGATATTGGCGGCGATGAGCAACGCATCCATTCGGTTTCGACGGACTATTCCCAAGTGACGTTTAAACATCTGCTGTTGCCGGTGTGGATGGCCTCCTACCGTTACAAAAACAAGAGTTATCAGGTGTTGGTCAATGCCCTGACGGGCCAAGTCCAGGGAGACCATCCCTACAGTGTGTGGAAGGTGACGCTGGCGGCATTGGCGGGGACGTTGACCGTCCTTGGTGTCCTGTGGCTCATGGCCCAGTAGGGGCGAAAAACCTTTCGCCCTCTTTCCCCTAGAGAGATTGGATGAAGGTTTGGGCGATCGCCAGCGCCGCTGGCGGAATATCATGGCCCATCGTCGGCAATTCATGATAGGCCAACGCCACACCCAACCCGATTAATTCCTGCTTTAAACCTTGGGCCGCAGTGAGGGGCACAATCGGATCCTGCTGGCCGTGGATCATTAAGACCGGGGGAACCGCTTCCCCCTTAACAACTAACGGCCCATGGCCATAACCGCTAAGACTACACAGCCCCGCCAACGGCAACTGTAACCCCACATCCAACGTCATCGCCCCCCCCTGGGAAAACCCCAACAACACCGTTTTACTGAGGGGAACCCCCGTTTCCGCCGCCAAACTCGGCAACCACTCCAACAGCATCCGCCGCGATTCTTCCAAACCCGTTAAACCCGTCAATTGCCAAGTCGCTAAATCGCCATTTTCCAAGGCATACCAAGCCCGTCCCCCCGGCACTTGGGGATGGGGAAAGGGGGCATTGGGGAAAATAAATTGATAGTCTGGCAGGTTAAAAGCGGGGGCCAAGCCCACCAAATCTTGCAAATTTGCGCCCCAACCATGGAGGGCAACGAGAAGATGCTGGGGAGGTTGATTATTGGCGGGGGGAAGCGTAATAAAATCGAGGGTCATGGGTTGAAAATCATCAGGACATGGAAAGGATCCGTCCAAAGTTTAGCAACAGTCTCATCCCCTTTGTCCCTAGGCTGTTGAAACTGGATAGTTTGCAGGAGGCGATCTTATATCCTAGGCTCCTTCTATAGCAGTAGCAAAAGGGGTTAGGATATCGCGTAGGGTGGGCAATGCCCACCAGGAGAAGGTTTCGGATTTCTGAAACGTCCTAACAATACTAACTGCTGTTATAATAGTTGATGATTGAGGAGAAAATCATGACTGAAATTACTGTAAAATTAGATATTGCAT
>JAABSU010000153.1 GCA_011390265.1 Spirulina sp. | reverse complement strand
AATGTAAAGTCATTCAAAAATTTTTTTAAAGTTTGTGTTCAAAAGGGAGCGATCGCTTGACAGCGTTCCTCCTTTCTGGGCCGTCGATCTTAAACGGTCATGCTCTCCATTCCTAGAGACTGACCCCATTCAACCCCCGGCATCATTCCCCAACGCTTCTCCCTGAACCCAAACATCTGGCTGATCCCCTAGGATCAGCCCCGGTTTAAACCGAGGCGTTCCATCAGGCTTGGGTGATGCTGATAACCCCAAACCTGAACCATGAGCCTTCCTTGACTTATCTCATTACTCCTATGACCCCATCCCCTTCCCTCAATAAATTTGAAAAATTCAAAGCCGAAAAAGACGGTTTAGCCGTCAAAGATGAACTAGAACATTTCGCGGCCATTGGCTGGGAGTCCCTCGACAAAACCGATCTAGAGCATCGCTTAAAGTGGCTAGGCATTTTTTATCGCCCCGTCACCCCCGGCAAATTCATGCTGCGGTTGCGATTGCCCAACGGCATTTTAACCGCTGAACAAATGCGGGTTTTAGCCACCGTTGTCCAGCGCTATGGTGAGGATGGCAGTGCCGATATTACCACCCGCCAAAACCTGCAATTGCGCGGCATTCATCTCGAAGATATCCCCAATATTTTCACTCAATTTAAAGCCGTAGGGATCACCTCGATCCAATCCGGCATGGACAATGTACGCAACATCACCGGCTCCCCCGTCGCCGGGATTGATGGCAATGAACTGATTGATACCCGGCCCTTAGTGCAAGGGGTTCAGGACATGATCACCAATGCCGGTGAAGGCAATCCGGCCTTTACGAACCTGCCGCGAAAATTCAATATTGCCATTGAAGGCGGGCGGGATAATGCCGTCCATGCAGAAATCAATGATATTGCCTTTGTCCCCGCCTATAAAGAGGGCCGATTAGGCTTTAACGTCCTCGTGGGGGGCTTTTTCTCCGCGAAACGGTGTGAATCCGCCATTCCCCTCAACGCCTGGGTTCCCCCCACCTTGGAAGGGGTCGTGCCCCTCTGCCACGCCATCCTTTCTGTCTTCCGGGATCACGGCCCCCGAGCCAATCGCCAAAAATCGCGGCTGATGTGGCTGATTGATGAATTGGGGTTAGCGCAATTTCGGGCGATGGTCGTGGCACAGTTGGGGCAACCCTTAGAAACTGCCGCCGAGCATGACGAAATTGATTGGGATAAACGGGATCACCTGGGCATTCATCCCCAACTGCAACCGGGCTATGCCTTTGTCGGGCTGCACGTTCCCGTCGGTCGTTTCGATGCAGAGGGAATGTTTGAATTGGCCCGCCTTGCTGAGGTTTATGGCAATGGCGAAATCCGCCTCACCGTCGAGCAGAACGTGATCCTCCCCTTTATTCCCCAGGAAAACCTTGAGACACTGCTCACGGAACCCCTCTTGCAACGGTTCAGCCTCGAACCTAAGCCCGTGGCGCGATCGCTCGTCTCCTGTACGGGGGCGCAATTTTGTAACTTTGCCCTCGTGGAAACGAAGCAGCGGGCGGTGGCGATCGCCGCCACCCTCGACGAACGCCTCGAAACCCCCCAACGGGTGCGCATCCACTGGACGGGCTGCCCCAACTCCTGCGGCCAACCCCAAGTGGCAGACATCGGCCTCATGGGCACGAAAGTTCGCAAAGATGGCAAAACCCTCGAAGGCGTAGACATCTACATGGGGGGAACCGTCGGCAAAGATGCCCAACTGGGCACCTGTGTCCAAAAAGGCATTCCCTGCGAGGATCTGATCCCCGTGCTGGAAAACTTGATGGTTGAGCATTTCGGTGCCCAACGCCGTCAACCCGCCGCCCCCTAAACCCCACGGTAATTGCTGTCGCGGATTACCGTGTCCCCCCCCTTTTACCTTTGCACCTATACAATTTCTAACGACTCAACTATGGCTAACTTTTCCCGTCGTCGCTTTCTCTTCACCACCGGAGCCGCCGCCGCCACCACCCTGTGGCTCAATAGCTGCGCCTCCCGCACCGATAGTGGCGATACCACCACCAGCGAGGTCGAAACCGTCGCCCCCCTCGACATCGCCCCCGAAGATGCCCCCGAACTCACCACCGCCAAGCTCGGATTCATCGCCCTCACCGACTCCGCGCCCCTGATCATTGCCAAAGAAAAAGGCTTTTTCGCCAAATACGGCATGACCGATGTGGAAGTGATTAAACAAGCCTCCTGGCCCGTCACCCGCGATAACATCGAACTCGGCTCCGGTGGCGGCGGCATTGATGGGGCGCACATCCTCACCCCCATGCCCTACCTGATGACCATGGGCACGATTACCCAGCAGCCAGTTCCCATGTACCTCTTGGCCCGCCTTAACGTCAACGGTCAGGCGATTTCCGTGAGTAAAGAGTACATCGATCTCAACGTCACCGTTGACAGCAGCCCCCTGAAAGCAGCCTTTGCCCAAGCCAAAGCCAGCAACAAAGAACTCCAGGCCGCCATGACGTTTCCGGGTGGAACCCATGATCTATGGATGCGTTACTGGCTCGCTGCCGGTGGCATTGTCCCAGACACAGATATTTCTGTGATCCCCGTTCCTCCACCGCAAATGGTGGCTAATATGCGCATCAGTGCCATGGAAACCTTCTGTGTGGGGGAACCTTGGAATGAGCAATTGGTAAACCAAGACCTGGGTTTTACGGCCCTTGTCACCAGCGAACTTTGGCAAGATCACCCCGAAAAAGCCCTCTCCCTCCGAGCGGATTGGGTGGACGAAAATCCCAAGGCAACGATGGCGTTACTCAAGGCCACGCTAGAAGCCCAAAAATGGTGTGATCAGCCGGAAAATACTGAGGAAATGTGCCGGATTGTCTCCCAGGATAAATGGTTCCAAGTGCCTTTTGACGATATTATCGATCGCTCCCAGGGCAAAATCGACTACGGCAATGGCCGCACCGTTGACGACCGCAATGTTGCGATGAAATTCTGGAATGATTTTGCCTCCTATCCCTTTAAGAGTCATGATCTCTGGTTCCTAACGGAAAATATTCGCTGGGGCTATATTCCCGCCAATACAGACACGAAGGCTTTAGTGGAACAAGTGAATCGCTCTGACCTGTGGATCGAGGCCGCAAAAGCCATTGATGTCCCAGAGGCGGAAATTCCCACCAGTGATTCCCGTGGCGTGGAAACCTTCTTTGATGGCGTTGAGTTTGACCCGGAAAATCCCCAGGCTTACCTTGATGCGTTGAAGATTAAGACCCCGAAATAAGTAGGGAGGGATCCCCCCTGCCCCCCTTTAAAAGGGGGGTTCAAGAGTACACCCCCTTTTTAAGGGGGTCGGCGTAGCCGGGGGGATCTCGCCTCTATTATTGCTGACGAAATTCTCAACCCATTAACTGCCCATTTTTTAATTTTGACCTATGGCTTCTTCCCCGCTCCGTTATTCGACAACCAATCCTATTTTGAAAAAGCTGGCTCCCATTGCCCGCAAAGTTTTACCCCCCTTGGTGGCCTTAACAGTGTTGCTAGTTATTTGGCAAATTCTCTGTAGTAGCCCCACCTCAAACCTCCCCAGCCCGATTAAAGCCTTTAATGATACCTATAACTTAATTATTGACCCATTTTTTGATAATGGTGGCACCAATAAGGGACTATTTTGGCAGATTCTTGCCAGCCTCGAGCGGGTCGCCATTGGTTATAGCCTTGCCGTAGTGGTGGGGATTGCCGTGGGGATCGTGATCGGCAGTAATACTCTGCTTTATGATGCCTTTGACCCCATCTTTCAGGTGTTGCGGACTGTGCCGCCGTTGGCTTGGTTGCCCATTGCCTTAGCGGCCCTGCGCCAAGCTAATCCTTCAGCAATTTTCGTGATCTTTATTACGGCAATTTGGCCAATTATTATCAATACCACGGTGGGAGTGCAGCAAATTCCCCAGGATTATAAAAACGTTGCCAAGGTCTTGAATCTATCTAAGCGCAAGTATTTCTTTAATATCCTGTTTCCCGCCGCTGTTCCCTATATTTTCACGGGGCTACGCATTGGCATCGGTTTGGCGTGGTTGGCGATTATTGCCGCTGAGATGCTTGTGGGGGGTGTGGGGATTGGCTTCTTTATTTGGGATTCCTATAACAGTTCGCGGATGAGCCAAATTATTTTGGCGTTGATTTATGTCGGGGTTGTGGGCTTGTTGCTCGATCGCCTCATTGCCTGGATTTCCACCTTTGTGATTCCAGAGGAACCCAAAAATTAAGCTGACTCCCTAAATAGCCTATCCATTTCGCTGCATAATCATGATTAAATTCCTAGAAATTGACCACGTTGACCGCGTTTTTCCCCTCGCCAATGGCGGCCGCTATGTGGCGCTGAAAAACATTGATTTAGCGATTAATCAAGGGGAGTTTATTACCCTTTTGGGCCATTCCGGTTGTGGCAAGTCAACATTGCTGAATATTTTGGCAGGGTTGGATCGACCCACGGCCGGAGGGATCATCCTCGAAGGGCGCGAAGTGCGCAAACCGGGGCCCGATCGCATGGTGGTGTTTCAAAACTATTCCCTCCTCCCTTGGAAAACGGTGCGGGAAAATATCGCCCTGGGGGTGGATGAGGTACTGGGCCATCTGCCCAAGGCGGAACGGCAGGAAATTATCACTGCAAGTATGCGAATGGTGAAGCTCGATCGCGCCGCCGATAAGCGACCGGGGGAATTATCCGGGGGGATGAAGCAACGGGTGGCGATCGCCCGCGCCCTAGCCCTACGCCCCAAGGTGTTACTCCTTGATGAACCCTTTGGTGCTCTTGATGCTCTAACACGGGGCAGTTTGCAGGAGCAGTTAATGCAGATTTGCCAAGAAAACGGCGTAACCTGCGTGATGGTGACTCACGATGCCGATGAGGCGTTGTTACTCTCCGATCGCATTGTCCTGCTCACCAACGGGCCAGCGGCCCATGTGGGGCAGGTGCTTAACGTGCCCTTTCCCCGCCCCCGCAGTCGCCATGATGTGATTAACCATCCCCGCTACTACGCCCTACGGGGGGAAATCATCTATTTCCTCGAACAGCAGAAGTTGGCGAAGAAACGCCCAGTGCGTCAGGCTCCGGCGATTATTGCGGGCAATGGCTTAGAAAAGGTCAATCTTGATTTGGGGTTTATTCCCCTCAGCGACTGTGCGCCTTTGGTGGTGGCGAAGGAAAAAGGCCTGTTTGAACGCCATGGGTTAACCCAGGTGAACCTGAGCCGCGAACCCAGTTGGAATGCGATCGCCGCCGGCCTGCGGGAGCAACGCCTCGATGGGGCGCAGGTGGTGGCAGGGCTACCCCTAGCGATGACGTTGGGCTATAACGGCAAGTCCCCGATCCCGATTGTGACGGCATTAACCCTTTCTCGGAATGGTAATGCGATTACCTTCGGACGCAAGTATCTCGAAATGGGGGTGCGATCGCTCCGCGATCTTAAGGGCCTCATTGATCAGAACCGCACTGATGCCCACAGCAGCGGCCGACTCTACCAACCCCTGAAGTTGGCCACCGTTCACCCTGCATCCATGCATAACCTGATGCTGCGTTATTGGCTCGCCACTGCCGGCATTGACCCCGATGATGATGTGGAAATCAGCATTGTGCCGCCGCCGCAAATGGTGTCCAACCTGCGATCGGGCAATATCGATGGTTACTGCGCCGGGGAACCCTGGAACACCATCGCGGTACAGGAAAATATTGGCTACGTGATCGCCACCGACCTCGATATTTGGCCCGGCCATATTGAAAAGGTGATGGCGGTGCGGGAAGATTGGGCCACCCAATACCCCCAAACCCATTTGGCCCTGGTGCAGGCCCTCCTGGAAGCCTGCGAATATTGCGACGATCGCCGCAACCGCGATGAAATTGCCGAGTTGCTCGAACGCCCAGAATATGTTGGTGTTGATTCCCGCTATATCCGTCCGGGCTTCATTGATCCCTACGATCGCGGCCTGGGAGACGAGCCGGAAACGCTGCTGAAATATAACACATTCTCGGTAAACCAAGCCAACTGCCCCGACCGAGTTGAGGCCCTATGGATTCTCGCCCAAATGGCCCGCTGGGACATCACCCCCTTCCCCCGCAACTGGATCACAGTGGTGGATCGGGTGCGGCGGGTGGATGTCTATACCGAGGCCGCCGAGCGGGTTGGTTTTGCGGGGTTAGAACCCAATCGCAACGCGATTCAACTCTTTGATGGCTCAGTGTTTGATCCCGATGATCCCATTGCCTATTTAGAAAATTTAGCGATTAAACGCGAGATTCACATCGAGAAAATTGACATTGATGCCCTCTCCCCCGTCGCGCCCCTGGCCTAACGCAGTTCATCCCCCTCTCACCCTCATTCACAATGATGCAAATGCTCAACCTGTCCGCAACCCAAACCCAAACTACCGAGGCCTTTCTCACCATTGATCAGGTCTCGAAGGTGTACTCCACCCCCAAGGGCGATGCTGTTGTCCTCGATAATGTCAGCCTTCAAGTTCAGGAAGGGGAATTTATCTGTGTGATTGGCCATTCTGGCTGTGGGAAATCGACGTTGTTGAATATGGTTTCTGGTCTGAGCCAACCGACGACGGGACAGGTGCGCCTGCGGGAGCAGGTGATTACCAAACCTGGCCCCGATCGCATGGTGGTGTTTCAAAACTATTCCCTGCTGCCTTGGCAAACGGTGTTTGAAAATATCTATTTAGCGGTGGATAGTGTGTTTCCCCATAAATCCCGCAAAACCAAAAACACGATTGTTGAGGAACATTTAGAACTGGTGGGCCTGACGGAAGCGGCGAAGAAGAAGCCGACGCAAATTTCCGGGGGGATGAAGCAACGGGTGGCCATTGCTCGCGCCCTGGCCACCTGTCCCGAAATGCTGATCCTCGATGAACCTTTTGGAGCATTAGATCCGATTACGCGGGAGGAATTACAGGATCAACTGCTGGAAATTTGGCGACAACATCAAATTACGGTGTTGATGATTACCCATGATATTGATGAGGCATTGTTTTTGAGCGATCGCCTCGTGATGATGACCAATGGCCCCGCCGCCCACATTGGTGAAATCATGGACATTCCCTTTCCCCGCCCTCGGGAGCGATCGCGCCTCATGGAAGACCCCCACTACTACGAACTCCGCAACGAAGCCCTCGATTTCCTCTATCGCCGCTTTGCCCACGAAGAAGTTTAGCCTTCGGAGGGCAAATTTTTCGCCCTCACTTCTCACTTCCCACTTCTCACTTCCTCCATGACCCAACATCGTACCCTTTGCCCCTATTGTGGCGTGGGCTGTGGCCTCACCGTTGCCCCCGGTAGCGGGGCGAATCCTTGGCGCGTCACAGGTGATCGCGCCCACCCCTCAAGCCAGGGCAATGTCTGCGTTAAAGGGGCGACGATTGCCGAAGCGATTGATTGCGATCGCCTCCTTTATCCCCAATACCGTCCTAGTCTGGATCAACCCTTTGAGCGGATCAGTTGGGATCAGGCTTTGGATTTAATCGTGGCCCGGATTCGCCAAACGCAGGGGGAGCGCCTTTGCATCTATGGCTCTGGCCAGTTGCAAACGGAAGATTATTATGTGACGCAAAAACTGCTCAAGGGTCATTTAGGCACGAATAATTTTGATTCTAATTCGCGGCTCTGTATGTCTTCAGCGGTGGCGGCCTACAGCCAGAGCTTTGGCAGTGATGGGCCGCCCTGTTGCTATGACGATTTAGAAATAACGGATTTTGCTCTGATTATTGGCGCAAACATGGCAGACTGCCATCCCATCGCCTTTAACCGTTTCGCGAAATACCACAAACGCCATCCCGATGTGAAGCTGGTGGTGGTGGATCCCCGTTGTACGGCAACGGCAGCGAAGGCGGATCTCCATTTGGCGATTAAACCTGGCTCCGATATTACCCTCCTCAATGGCATTGCCCATCTGATCCACCGGGCTGGGGGTTTAGATTCCGCCTTTATCGCAGCCCATACCCGCGATTTTGCCGCCTATGAGGCGATCATTGCCGATTATCCCCCGGAGCGAGTGGCGGCAGATTGTGGGATTGCGATCGCCCACCTCGAACAGACGGCCCAATGGTGGGTAACATCCCAGCGGGTGCTCTCCCTGTGGTCGATGGGGATTAACCAATCCTCCGAAGGCACCGCTAAAGCCCGCACGCTGATCAACCTCCACCTCATGACCGGCCAGATCGGCAAACCCGGCGCGGGGCCTTTTTCCCTAACGGGGCAACCCAACGCCATGGGGGGGCGGGAAACTGGCGGTCTGGCCCACATTCTTCCCGGTTATCGTAGCGTGATCAATCCCCAACACCGGGCAGAACTAGAGCAGGCTTGGGGCCTACCCCCCGGCCAAATTTCCCCAACACCGGGTAAAGATGCGGGGGAGATGATCCGCAGTTTAGAGCGGGATGAAATCGATTTGCTGTGGATTATGGCGACGAATCCTCTGGTGAGTTTGCCGGATTTGCATCGCGTCCAAGCCGCCTTCAAAAAATCCCCCTTCACAATCCTCCAGGATGCCTACCATCCCACCGAAACCACCGCCTACGCCCACCTCCTCCTCCCCGCCGCCCAATGGAGCGAGAAAACCGGCGTGATGACCAATTCTGAGCGGGTGGTGACGCTGTGCCAAGCCTTTCGGGAGCCGCCAGGGGAGGCCCGGGCCGATTGGCAGATTGTGGCGGCGGTGGGGCAGCGGTTGGGGTTTTCGGGGTTTGATTTTGCCGATGGGGGCGCAGTGTATCGAGAATTTGTGCAACTCACCGCCGGCCGGGTTTGTGAGATGACGGGCTTAAGCCATGAACGTTTAGCGACATTGGGGCCGATCCAATGGCCTTGCCCTCAGGATCAAGAACCCCAAACCCACGGCCAACGCCTCTATACCGATGGCCAGTTTCCCACCCCCGACGGCCGCGCCATCTTTATCGCTGTCCATGCTCGCGGTTTAGCGGAACC
>JAABSU010000152.1 GCA_011390265.1 Spirulina sp. | reverse complement strand
CGCTGATCCACCAATAACGACAGAATCCGATTGGAGGGCAATGTCAGGTTATAGGCAGTCACCTCATTGGTTTGGGGATCGACCCGCATCAGGCCGCTACTGGTTCCCACCCAGATCCGCCCCACCCGATCCATGGCCAAAGCTTGGAGGCGGGAATTGGCCAAACCGACCCGGGCTATGATCTGGCCTGTGTGGGGGTTAATCCGGGATAAACCCAACCAGGAGGAAATCCATAGCGAATCCGTGGCATCGTGCTGGAGGGCCGTGACGCGAAAATCGCGGATGAAGGGGTCGGGGGGAGTGGGAATGGTGGGCAGACCCGGGGGCGGCGCGTTGGGGGTGAGGGGGGGAATGCGTTGCTGAGGTTCGGGAAGCCATTGGGCGACGCTGGGCTGTGGGGGAACACCCACCGCCCAGAGGGACAGTGCAAACAGGAAGGGGGGAGCCAGCCGCCGGATCATAATTCTGGATTGCGAAGGGCCTACCCAGTTTAACCCAAGGGTTCGGCCGATCGCATTGCGGGATCAGCGGTTATGCTGGGGAATGCCCCCTTTGGTTTTGAACTCCGACGGCGATCGCCCCCGATGTATCTCCAACACCTCCATCTACACAATTTTCGGAACTATCGCGATCAAGCTCTCACGTTTACCGCCCCGAAAACGATTATTCTCGGCAACAATGCCCAGGGGAAATCCAACCTACTGGAGGCGATCGAACTCCTGGCGACCCTAAAAAGTCACCGCAGCAGCCGCGATCGTGACCTGATCCACCACAGCACCGACAGCAGCCAGATCAACGCCACCATTGCCCAACGCTACAGCACCGTTGAACTGGGTTGCACGCTCCGCCATCCCGGCCGCCGCACCCTCAGCCGTAACCACGAACCCCTAAAGCGCCAGCTAGATGCCCTCGGAACCCTCAACGCCGTCCAGTTTTCCAGTCTTGATCTTGATTTAGTGCGGGGAACCCCCGACGATCGCCGCCGTTGGTTAGATAATCTCGTCGTCCAGTTAGAGCCGGTCTATGCCCATATTTTGCAGGAATATACCCATGTCCTCCGTCAACGCAATGCCCTGCTGCGTCGTCATCGAGGGGAGGCGATCCCCGTTGCCCCCCCCCAACAATTAGCCCTCTGGGATGCCCAACTGGCCGCCCATGGCTCCCGCGTCACCCGCCGCCGCGCCCGCGTCCTCCAACGCCTCGCCCCCCTAGCCCAAGCCTGGCACAGCGAGATTAGCGGCCAACCGGAAAGCCTCACCCTCACCTACAGCCCCAATGTGCCTTGGCAAGAGGATGATCCTCACCAGGTACAACAGGCCTTTTTGGAGCGGATCCAACAACGGCAAGCCGTCGAAGTGCAGCGGGGGACAACCGTTGTCGGCCCACACCGGGATGAAATTGAACTGTGTATTAATGACATTCCCGCCCGCACCTATGCTTCCCAAGGGCAACAGCGCACCCTAGTCCTCGCCATTAAGCTGGCGGAGTTACACCTCATCGAAGCAGTAACGGGAGAACCCCCCCTGCTGTTGCTGGATGATGTCCTCGCAGAGTTGGACTTACAGCGACAAAATCACCTCCTCGCGGCCATTCAAGACCGTTTCCAAACGGTGATCACCACCACCCACCTGGCCGGTTTTGATGCCGCTTGGCAGCAATCCGCTCAACAATTGACCGTTGAATCTGGCAAAATTGCCAGCCCTGCCCACGCCCCTCCCCTTTAAGCCTTGCGATCGGGCGGAGGATTCGGGCCACCTAGGTTGAGTCTGCACCATCGATCGGGGATCAGTTGATTATTTTTCTAACAATTCGTTAAGGAATTGAACAAGATATGCGTAAAATCCCTGTAATCGTGCCCATAGCACGGATAATTGAGATGGCGCAACGCAAGCGATCTCTGGGTGCAGGGCGGCGCAGGTCAATGTCAGGGTTTTCTTTTGTTAAAATTGTTTACATTTGGCGAAAATGATCCCGCTGTTGGAATTTTTCCCACTCGGTCAGAACTGTAAAAATGACGAATTGATGATTTTCCTCCCGTAGTGTTGAACCCATTGAGCCAAAGTTACATCTTGTTGTTCCTTGCTGGGTAGGAGTCCAAAAGTGATTGTCAGTGTTATGGATGAGACTGTGTTTGAAAATACTTCCGATGTTGTCTTTCGCTTAGATGAACAGTGGCGATTTGTCATGGTCAATGCGGCGGCAACCGTCTTATTTAGCCAGTCGAAAGGGGAACTGCTCCATCGTAGTCTTTGGGAAATGTTCCCCCAACTCCTAGGCACCAACTTTGAATCTGAGTATCGGCGCATTATGACCCAGGGGGGGCTGTCTCATTTTGAGGCATTTTCTACGTTGGGAAATTGTTGGCTCAATGTGCAAATTCAGCGAGAAAAGGGGGGGATCTTAGTCTTTTTGCGGGATATTTCCGATCGCAAGCAGGTGGAAGCCGATGTCATGGAGCAGTCCCGTCTGGGGCATTTGATGGGACGGGTGAGCCGGTTTTTAGTCCATGCCCACGGTTTAGCGGAGAGTTTACAGTACTGTACCGACGCGATTATCGATGAACTGGATGGG
Organism: Spirulina sp.; assembly: GCA_011390265.1. Taxonomy (GTDB): domain Bacteria; phylum Cyanobacteriota; class Cyanobacteriia; order Cyanobacteriales; family Spirulinaceae; genus Spirulina. The sequence goes on along the minus strand of JAABSU010000152.1, from coordinate 6,645 downwards.
GCGATCGCCGCCATTTGGGTCTATAACAGCCAAGCCCAGTATTTAGAGCGTCAGGGGTTCAGCTATAACGGTGAAACCAGTGAGCCGCTCCTCAGTTCTCTGCTGTTTCAATCGCCGGTTTTAACCCTGGAACATTCGATCATTGGCATGATTGCCCAAACCCAAAAGCCCATCGTCGATCTGGTCTTTCCCGCCTTTGGTGATCCGCTCCAATCGGGGGCAGTAGCTGTTAACCGCCCTCCCCAAAGCAACGATAGTATTTTTTGCAACCTTGAGCCAACGCCGGCCAAACTCCCCACCAAACTCCATTTTGTCGGCTATCCGATGGTGCTCGATGACCGTCTGATTGGTGTGTTGGCCCTCTGGAGTTACCAAGCCCTCCGGCCGTTGGTCTATGAGGGGTTAGGCTCCTTGGCTGATAGCTTGGCCATTGATATTGATCGCTGCTGGGCCCGCACTGCCTTGCTCTCCCGCCGGGAGGCATTACTCTTTCGCCTCGCCAACCAGATCCGTAACTCCCTCGACCTCAACACCATCCTCGATACAGCCGTCCATGAGATCCGCCAACTGTTGAATGTGGATTGCTGCACCTATCTTTGGTGTTGGACGGAGGGGGATTCCTTGAGTTTGATGGTCAGCCATGAGGCGGGGGTGGAGGCCAACTGTGGCCAGGCGATCGCCACCTGCCCCCCGGAACGGTTGACGTTTCTCGCCGAGCAAATTGGCCAACAACGATTGTTACGAATTGATGACATTCAACATCCGCCGCCGCTGCCTTTCCTCAACAGCAAAGATGCCCAGGGGTTAATGGATTTGTTGCGGGATTTAGAAATTCAGTCCCTGCTGCTGCTGCCCTTGAAAACTCGGTCGGATCATTTAGGGGCGATCGCCTGTAGTCAACGGCGCGGCGTGCGCCATTGGAGTGAGCAGGAAATTGAATTGCTCCAGGCCGTCGTTGATCAGTTAGCCCTCGCCATTGATCAAGCAGAACTTTTCGCCCAAACCCGGGCCGCCGCCCTCGCCGCCCAAACCCAAGCCCAACAAATTGAACTCACCCTCCAGGAACTGAAACGCACCCAAGCCCAACTGATCCAAACGGAAAAAATGTCCAGCCTGGGGCAAATGATCGCCGGCATTGCCCATGAAATCAACAATCCCGTTAATTTTATTTCCGGTAACTTGAGCTATACCAGTGAATACGTCAATGATCTGGTGCGATTGGTGGAAACCTATCGCAAACATCTCCCTGATAATCAAGAATTAAGTGAGCTAGAAGATGAAATTGATCTGGATTTTATTATTGAAGACCTCCCGAAAACCCTGGCTTCGATGCAGATCGGTGCGGAACGAATCCGGCAAATTGTGCTCTCCCTCCGGAATTTCTCCCGGTTAGACCAGGCGGAAATGAAGCCAGTGGATATCCATGAAGGCTTAGATAACACCCTACTGATTTTGCACAATCGCCTCAAAGCGAAGGGCCATCGTGCTGAAATTGAAATTATTAAAAACTACGGCGATCTTCCTCCCGTAGATTGCTATGCCGGCCAACTCAATCAAGTGTTTATGAATATTCTGGCCAACGCCATCGATGCCATGGATGATGAACCTGAACCTCGAGAAATTACAATCTCGACGGAATTCATCCCTGATCCAGACCAGCCCGAAAGTGAAGAAGGCGAACCCCTAGGGGATGCCTTAATTCGGCTTCAGGATAATGGGTCGGGGATGTCCTCTGAAACCGTTAGCCACATTTTTGATCCGTTCTTTACCACTAAACCCGTGGGGAAAGGCACCGGCCTTGGCCTGGCAATTAGTTATCAAATTATTGTCGAAAAACACCATGGTCGTATCACCTGTGATTCTGTGCCAGGAAAAGGCACCTTGTTTACAATTCAAATTCCTGTTCAACCCCCGGCTAACCTCCGTAAAACCTAAGGCTGTTTGCTGTTTATTCTGTTTTTTCTATCTTTACCATGCTTTTTTTCTCTGCGGCTATGGCATTTTCACAGCTTACCCTCCCGGAACATTGGCTTTATCCCTTTATTGAATTGGTCAATGAACGGACAGGGATTCGGATTCGTGAACAGGACTATAACGAGTTTGCTCGTAAGATTGGGCAGCGCATGGCTAAACTGCGAATACCGCGTCCTGAGGATTATTATGCCTACCTGACGGGCTTGGGAGAGCAAAGCTGCCAAGAATGGCAGGAATTGACGATCATGCTCACGAATGTTGAAAGCTATTTTTTTCGAGATCATGGGCAATTCCAACTCTTGGAACAGGTGTTACTCCCTCGGTTGATTGCGGCTAAACGACGGGAACGACAGTTGCGGATTTGGAGTGCGGGCTGTTCAACAGGGGAGGAACCCTATTCTTTGGCGATTTTGTTGCGGCAGTTGTTGGCCCATGAGCAGGGTTGGGAATATGAGGTGTTGGGGACGGATCTTAATCCCGTGGTGCTAGAGCGGGCCCGGGAGGGTTATTATCCCCAATGGTCTTTACGATCGCTCTCCCCCATTATTCAACAGCAGTATTTTCAACCCTGTGGGGAGGGGTTCCAATTGGATGCGCGGATTCGGAAGATGGTGCGGTTTGAGTCTTTTAATCTGGCTAAACCGATGGATCGGCAAATCGCGATCGCCCAGATTGATTTAATTGTCTGTCGCAATGTGTTTATCTATTTTTCCCCCGATGCAATCACAGCGGCCTTAGTAACCTTCCAACAAGCGTTAGCCCCCCATGGCTATCTGATGACGGGTCATGCAGAATTATACGGTCAGGATTTAACGGCGTTCCAAAGTCATCTCTTCCCGGAATCGGTGATCTATCAACAGCGCGATCGCCACTTGGCACATTCCCCCGCCCCCTTACCCCTACCGGCGATTTCTGAACCTCGTCTGCGGCCAATGACTCCAGTGGTTTTGCCCGTGGCGACCCCCCCTACCACTCCTCCCCCCAGTCTGGCGGATTTGCTCACAGAGGCGGAATTTTGCCTCCAACAGAAGAATTACCAGCGATCGCGCCAAAAAATTGAGGCGGTGTTAGCCCAGGATCGTCGTAATTTTGCGGCCCATTTGCTTAAGGCCCAACTGGAGGCCAATGCTGGGGAATATCAAGCGGCGATCGCCACCTGTCAACAAGCCCTCAAAATCGAACCCCTTTCCATTGCAATTTATTACCTGATGGCGCAAATTGCCGAAGAACAAGGAGATAATGAGGGAGCCAAGCAGTTGTTTAAGAAGATCATCTACCTTGAGCCAACTGCAATTCTTGCCTATTATGAACTGAGTCAACTCTATGACCAAGAGGGCAATCCCAGTCGCGGTCAAAAGATGCGCCAAACTGCCTTGGCTTTATTGCAACAGTTGCCGCCACAAAGTCGAGTGGATCAACGCTTAAATTTAACAGTTGGAGATTTAATTGAACAGATTGATCCTGCCAATTTATTAAGTGAATAATTGCAGTTCAATAAACATTGCGTCAGGCAAAATTGAACCGCCGCTGCCATGATTGATTCTGTCTGATGTGTCCTAGGGCTACTGACCGGATCACCTTGAACCCTGAAGACTGCGAAAAAAATGACTAGATTTTTCTTGATGTGGTCAGCAAAAAGATACAAATCTACAGCAAATTCAATCAACTTCAGGTTTTGCGATAAAATAAAGTTAGGGTGTTAGAACAATCAAGCAAAGACAAAAAATCAACATTGTTTGATTGGAGTTTGTGTTTTGTAAATAATTGAAATTTTCAATGTGGTGATTGACAATGGCTGATACGCTGATGGCCGATACCCTGACCACAGGGCAAACCACCTACTTAATTTTTGGGATTAACCAAACTTACTATGGTTTAGATAGCTTGGTGGTGGATGAAATTTTCTTTTTGCCGGAACTGACCCCGGTGCCCGAAGCACCCCGCTATATTGTTGGGGTGCTGAATCTCCGGGGGGAAGTGATTCCGGTGATGGATGTGAATTTACGCTTGGGCTATCAACCCCAGCCCTATCGCCTCAGCGATCGCATTATCATCCTCCAGGATGAGGCCCATCGTTTTGGCATTTTGGTGAATCATGTGGAAGATGTGCGATCGCTCAATAGCCGCGACATCACCACCAAAGCCCGCTATCGCTGGGAACAGGAACAGCAACCGGTGCAAACCGGCATTGCCCACAGCGGCGATGATTTGATCGTGTTGCTCAGTCCCCAGGTGTTGCTCCATCCTCCGGAGCGGGCCCGCCATGGCGTGGAAGACCTATTTTCCCTCACCGCTGAAGGGGTGGATCATCTGCGTCAAACCCTGGGAGATTTGGAGAGTCAATTGCAACAGCAGCGGCAGTTTTTCTCCCATGCCACCCCAGAGGAGCGGCAGATCCTGCGCGATCGCGCCGATCATCTCCGCCAAGCGCCGGACAACCAAGACCATCGCGGCCGGGCATCCCTAGCGGTGATTTGCCTTGGCTCGGAGTTATTTGGCATTGATTTAGGCATTGTCCGGGAATTTACCGAAATTAAACGGATCACCCCGATTCCCTGCGCTCCCCCCCACATCATCGGCAATGTCAATCTCCGGGGGGAAATCGTCACCCTCATTGATATTGCCACAGTGCTGAACCTACCTCCGATCATTGCCAACCGTACCCTTTTACAAGGCGGCACCAATTTACAACAGGCGATGATCGTTGATTGTGACGATTTGGTAGTGGGTGTTGTGATTACGGAAATTCTCGATGTGGTGCTGCTCAATCCGGAAGAAATTTGTCCCGTTCCCACGGCGATCCATGGCATTAGTGATGAATACTTGGACGGTGAAACCCCCTACCAAGGCCGGATGATGAGCATTTTGGCCCTGCCCAAACTGCTCAATCAAGGGCAGCTTGTGGTGGATGAATCCTAAAGGAGCAATGCCAAAACTCAATGTCTTACAGAAAGTTTTCCACCCAAAGTATCAACACAAAATCTCGTTTTTCCATCCTTTTTTATTGAGGTCACCATGAATAAACTTTCCTCGATTTCTGATCATCCCGGCAATAACATCTTGCTAGAAAAACAGTTGCAAGGGTTTAAAGTCCGGACTTGGATTATTGGCGGCTATGCCATTCCTATTGTCCTCTCGCTCCTGTCTGCGGTGGCTGTCTTTTTTAATGTTCAGATGGTGCGTTCCGGGGAGCAATCGATTACCCGTCGCGTTCAGGTTTCTGAACAAATTGGTGATCTGGCGGTGAATGTTCAGGTCATGTCCCGAACAGTTCGGGGCGGGATTTTAGATGCAGATGACGAATCTCGCCGTGCCTACAATGAAGCCTTTCAAGATGTCGGCAACATTTTAGATGAATTGGAGATCCTCCTGATTGATGCAGATCAACGCCAGAATTTCATCGCACTGCGGCAGCAGATGGATGAGTACAAGCAGGTGAATGACCGACTCTGGGCGGTGATTAATCAAAATCAGCGGGATGCATCAATTACCTTTTGGCAACAAAACCGAGGCCGGGAACAAATTACCAATCTAACGGAAGTAATTGAGGTCATTAAACAGCGAGAAGCTGAGTTAGTGGCGGAGACATTGCAGGATCAACGGGATACCCTCAATGTATTGGTAACGGTGGTGATTGGTTCGGCGGCACTTTCCATTGCCATTGCCATTGCTGCTTCAATCTGGATTATTCGCAATATTACCCAACGCCTCAACGAAACCGCCAACACCCTAGCGGCCTCCACCACTGAAATTGCCGCCACCGTTGAACAACAGGAGCGCACCGCCAGCCAACAGGCCGCCTCGGTGAGCGAAACCACCACCACCATGGATGAATTGGGGGCCTCGTCGCGGCAATCTTCCCAACAGGCAGAAGCCGCCACCACAGCCGCCCAACAGGCCCTCAACCTCACCGATGGCGGGACGGCTTCTGTGGGTCAGACCCTCGATGGGATTACGGTATTGCGGGATAAGGTGAGTGCGATCGCCGAGCAAATTTTGCACCTCAGTGAGCAAACAGGGCAGATCGGCAATATTTCCCAATTGGTCTCGGATTTGGCGAATCAAACCAATATGTTGGCGCTCAATGCGGCGGTGGAAGCGGTACGGGCTGGGGAGCATGGCAAAGGCTTCTCGGTGGTCGCGTCGGAAATTCGTAAGCTGGCGGATCAAAGTAAGCAATCGGCGCAAAAAATTAATGATTTGGTAACAGATATTCAACACGCGATTAATTCAACGGTAATGGTCACGGATGAAGGGACAAAAACCGTCGAAATTAGCGTTCAAAGTACCCAACAAACGGCGGCCGCCTTTGCGGGGGTTGCCGATGCGGTGAATAATGTTGTGATTAATAATCAGCAAATTTCCCTAAATATCAGGCAGCAGGTGACGGCTATTGAGCAGGTGGTGCAGGCGATGAACAGCATTAACCAAGGGGCGAAGGAAACCGCCAACGGCATTCGCCAAACCCGGATGGGAACGCAGCAACTCCAACAGGCAGCGGAAATCCTGAAGGATATGGTTTAATTGTCTCTGATTAATACGCAATCCGGTCAGACAAAACCCAAGATTCGTGGGGATGAGTTTGCCAAGCCCCGATCCGCCAAGAACTGAAGTTCTTGGCTCATAGCGAAAGTGGGCTGAAGCCCACTCTGGAACCCGTTTTAACGGGTT
>JAABSU010000151.1 GCA_011390265.1 Spirulina sp. | reverse complement strand
CGCTGTTCATTAACCTCAAACTGCACCGCAATCCGGTCTATTCCTGCCTCGCCAGGGGGATTTAAGGGGGCAATACAGACGGAATCTTTGCCCTCGGTGAGGGAACGGTATTGGGCTTGGTGTTGGAGATGTTGGCTGACCATGCGCCCTTGATCATCGTAGGTGACGGTGGCGGCGGTGGTGTTGCCCAATTCCCCCACATCGAGGCGAATTTCCGTTTGGCCATCCCGCGCCACCTGCAACGTTAACGGCTCATCGCGCACCGCCGGATAACGGGTTCCCGCCGCAAACAGGTTGAAATAACTATGGGTGCGGGTGGCCGGTTCCCAGAGGCGGATCGCATAGCTGTGGTGGAGATAGTCCGCGACGGTAGCCCGTTGGCTTAGGGCTAAAGCGCCATGACAAACCGCTTCAAAGGGTTTCTCCAGTTGGAGGCGCGATCGCCCGAAATAGGCCCCGATTAATTGCTGCACCGCCGGAATTAAACAACTCCCCCCCACCAACAACACCTGCTCAATGTCGTTTTTATGCACCCCCTGATTGAGGGCAATTTGCAGCACTGTATCGAGGGCATCGCGGAGATGTTCGAGGAAATCCTGCTGTTCTAAAATTTGTTCGAGGCGATCGCGGTCTAAACTCACCTCGTAAACCATCAGCGTCGTTTCATCAAGCCAACTTTCCGAGGCCGTAAACTGATCCGAAAGGCGAACCTTCAACCGTTCCGCCACCTCCATCAACCCATGCCATGCCGTTGGTTGCAACGATTGCCGGGGGATGCCCTCCCGCTCCAGGTAATCCTCCGCGATCCAAATATCCACATCTTCCCCCCCCACCAAAGCATCGGCTTTGGCAACCACCACCCCCTGCACCGCTTCATCTTCGCCCCGAAACTGCGTCCGCACCAAACTCAGATCCAACGTCCCCCCGCCAAAATCCACCACCAACACCAAAGCATTAGGGTGCGTCAAACCATAGCCCAGGGCCGCCGCCGTCGATTCATCGACAAACTGAATCGAGGTAATGCCCTGCTGTTGGCCCCAAGCTTGGAACCAATGTAAATAGGCCTCAAAGGCCCCCACTGGCACCGTGAGGATCAGGTTTTGGGGATCAAAGGGGGCTAATTGTGCCCAAATTTGGTTTAAAAAGTGGGTGGCAATGTCCCGATGGCTGTAGCTGTGGCCATCTAATTGGCGGGGAGGGGTGGAGAAGGCAGCAACGAGATCCCGCTTGAAATGGCGGAAACGGCGCTGGGGATCTCGCTCCCCTAAACGGCGCGATCGCACCGGCTCCCCCACAATCACCGTCTCCCCATCCTGAACATAGACCCAACTGGGAATGAGAGGAACAATTGTGCCATTAGCTAAATGGAGCATCCGACTGATGCCGGGCAACTTTAAGGTTTCCGGGGCTTGGGTATCGGGGGCCAGGAGGCTGACGAGGGTGTTACTCGTGCCAAAATCGATCGCAACAGTGGTCATTGTGGGGATTTTCAAGACAGATCACAGCAGGAGCCGCGAATCACCGGGCTGGGGAAATTCTGAAGGGGGAGGCGGGGTTGGGGCGGGGGTTGGGGTGGGTTCCGGTTCCGGTGCAGGGGGTTGGGCGGCGGGGCCATCGTAGAGGCGGACGAGGAGATTGACGAGGGCTTCCCGTTGGCTCTGGTTGAGGCGGTTGAGGGCGGCACGGTCTGCGCTGCTTGGCTCCGGTTGCAACTGACGGGCAAAGGGGTATTGTTCTGGATTGATCATCTCATTGGCCCCCAAATAATCCGCGAGGGTGAGTTTCCAATCGAGGCGGAAAAGGGGCGATCGCCGTTTCAGTCGTTGGTGGTAGTGGAGGAGGCGGAAAATTAATGTGTTTTCCGGTTGGGCCACGCCATCCTGTTGGTAGTGGTTTTCTAAAGGGAGTTCGGGCATGTCAGCATAAACCGCTGCCGCTACCTCCGGGAGGATTTGGCTCGTCGCCAATGGGGCCGCCCCGAACAGGACAGCGAGAAAAGTGGCGATCGCCAAAACCGTAGCCACAAACCAACGGGAACCTGCCATGGCCTTAATCGCTAATAATTTCCGGCTGGGTCAACTCATCGGACATTTCAATGATGGCCCGAATCACCGGCTTCATCATCGATTCATCATGGTTCTCAAAATCTTCATAGCGGCGACGTTTCGCCCGATTAGCCACCTGTACCGTAATCCGATAACGGTTGGAAGCCGCCTCCATTAGTTCATCGGCACGGGTGGTAATTTCACCAAAATCAAAGGGCAACCGTTTAACCATAGGTCAGGATTCAGCAAGATAACGCTTTCCATTGTATCGGATCGGGATCAAGCCTGGCTTTGCTGACGTAAAAAGTGCCCTAGGAGGTAGAGAGAGCCGCAGCAAACAACGCGATGGTTGGGAATCCCACAGGCGGCGGTGAGGGCGGGAATGATATCTTCGTAGCAATCACAGGCGGCCAGGTCGGGGCAAACTGTTTGGGCAAGGGTGGCTAAATCCTGGGGGGTTGCGGTGAGGTGGTCGGGAACGGGAACGAGGTAGAGGCGATCCGCGCTAGCGTACCGATCGCCCCCCCTTAATAGGGCCTTAAAAATATCGCTGTGATCCTTAGTGGTGAGCATCCCCATCACCCAAGCGATGGGCTGGGGGGGGAGGGTGTCGAGGTATTGGCGTAAAGCTTCAGCGGCGGCGGGGTTGTGCGCCCCATCGAGGAGAATTTCTCGCCCTTGCCACTGGTAAGGTTGCAAGCGGCCGGGCCATTGGGTTTGGGCCATGCCGGTTTGGAGGGCGGTGTCGCTGATTGACCAACCTTGCTGTTGAAGGGTTTGGAGGGTGGCGATCGCCAAGGCGGAATTTTGCAATTGCACATCCCCTTTTAACGGCAGGGGATAGCTTACGCCCAAGGTGGTAGCCCAACCGGGTTGCGTCCCTTGGGCGGGTTTAACCCATTGGGCGGGGCAGGCTAGTTCCGTGAGGCGCGACTCTATCACGGCGGCGGCTTCGGGGGGAAGTTGGCCAATCACAGCGGGGCGGCCGGGTTTGAGAATTCCGGCTTTTTCGCGGGCAATATGGCTCAAGGTGGGGCCGAGCCGTTGCCAATGCTCCAAACTCAGGGAGGTAATGACGCTAACGAGGGGGCGATCGCTCACATTCGTAGCATCCAACCGCCCCCCTAACCCCACCTCAATCACCGCCACATCCACAGCCTGCTCGGCAAAATAGAACCAGGCCACAGCGGTGACAATTTCAAAGACGGTGGGGGGTTCTAGTTGGGGATCAATGGCGGCGATCGCCCGCCCACAAAGATCCTCTAACTCCAGAGGATCAATAAACTGCCCATTGAGCCAAAACCGTTCCGGCCAATCGATGAGATGGGGGGAGGTGTAGCGGCCGACGCGATAACCGGCGGCGTGGAGGACGCTGCTCAGGTAGGCACAGACGGAGCCTTTGCCGTTTGTGCCGGCCACATGAATGAAGGGCACTCGGTCTTGGGGATTCCCCAGGGCCGCTAACAGCGTCTTGATGCGGTCGAGGCCGAGGTGTACGCCGAAATGTTGGTAGGGTTGGAGGAGGGCGGTAAGGGTCACGATCGCACTTTCGAGAATAGTTGTTAAAAATTCATTCCCAATCTTGACGGTTTTTCAGCCTCAAGGCTAGATCTGGGGGGAAACCTCCTCTTGACTGGGCGGGGCCATGGGCAGACCATTGCTGATCGGAACGCGATCGCCCCCAGATTTCTGGGATAAAATTGGGACACCTAGACTCCGAACCGGGTCAGGACGGAGCAAACCTAAACAATTCAGTGCAATCAGCCAATGGTTATGGTCAGACAGCCACAGGGGGCAATCCCCATCAAACAACGGCTCACCCAATTCGGCTTGGGAATGGTAACGGCTTTGGGTCTAGGGGCGATCGCCTCCCTCCTCAACCCCAACCCCGCCCAAGCCCAATACATTATTACCCTGCCGGACGGGGTGCGATGTGAGGGGCAATTTAGAGGTTATACCGGCAATGGTATTTGCCAATATCCCGACGGTTATTATCGCGGTGATGTGCTCAACGGTCGTCGCCACGGCCGGGGCGTTTTTTACTACTACGACACCGAAACCAGCAACGAAAATTTTCAAACCATCTACGATGGCCAGTTTCAAAACGGCCTGCCCCACGGCCGGGGCAAATTTATCTATGGCAACGATAACCGCTACGATGGCGAAGTCCGCAACGGCCTCCCCAACGGCACGGGCTTGTTCACCTTCCGCACCCAAGATCCCACCATGGAAACGGAAGATATCCCTGGTGACCCCTATTTAGTACGGATTAATTGGAATCAACCGGAATATGCCAGCCGCTACTACGGCGGGGTGCAAGATGGCCTGCCCTCCGGCCGAGGTTCAATGGTCTATGGAGCCTGTCGGGATTATAGTGGCGATCTCCGTTGTGCCCGTCATGATGGCCTGTTTCGCAATGGCCTACCCCACGGCCAAGGAACCTACACCTCTAACAACTGTGCCATGCGCAACGGGCGCTTAGAATGTATTCGTTTTTCAGGCAATTTTTGGTCAGGACATCCCAACGGCACCGGAACCCTATCTTTCCCCAACGGCACCACCTGCCAAGGCCAATTTAATGATGTGACCATGAGTGGTCGGGCCTCCTGCAACTATGCCAATGGCGATCGCTACACAGGCGAACTCCGCCTAGGCGTGCCCCATGGCATCGGTCGGATGCGCTATGCCAATGGCCGCGTCTATGAAGGGGAATTCCAACTGGGTGATCCAACCCCTCGCGTCATTGGTGAACCCGAACGGCCAGACACCCCCGGTCGTCTCCCACAACTGCCACGTTAACCCTAATGTTCAGCAATGTTCAGCACAGAAGCGTTGCTCGTAGTGGGTCAAAATTGCGGCAATTTGGGTTTGGGTGGAAGGATTGTTTTCAAAGGTCAACACCAATCCCTCCACCTGACTTTGGTGATAGTCAAAGCTTGCAGTTTCCGGTAGGCATTTAATCTCCACCGATAGCACCCCAACCACTTGCTCAACTTGGGCAGCAAGCTCGCGGTACACGGCAAACGGCAAGGAAGGACAAGCCCAAAATTTTTCCATGATGATCATCCCCATTGCCAGAGCTTGAGGGGCTGGCTCCAGGCGGCCGTTGGCGTGCTACCCTCACCCAAGGTTTTCACCACCTCGATGCCCAATTCTTCAAAGACAACGCGAGGTGTACCACCGTGATTGGGTTCAATGCGCTTCACTAGGACGCGACCACCCTCTAAATACTCCCCTTCTCGCACATAACGACTCTTCCCATCGGCAGATTCAACGATCGCCACCCTGCGGCCATCGGGCTGCACAACTACGCCCGTGACCGTCAATCCTTGGGCTAGGGTCGGAGTCGGCAATTCAGGGAGGTCTGGCTCAAAGCCATCGCCCGGTGCTCCTGGTGCTCCTGGTGCGCCCGGTGCTCCTGGTGCGCCCGGTGCGCCCGGTGCTCCCCCTGGCCCTTGGGGAGTTTGAGGGAGGGGTGGAATTAACGGAACAGGAGGTTGAGGCAGTTCTGGAATTCTGGGGATACCGGTGGGACGAACAGAAGGGGGACTTCCCCCCCCAATGCGGGGGATGAGTGGCACTGGCAATTGGGGCAATGTCGGGATTTGAGGCAATTGCTCCCCTAAACCTCTCTGCACTTGACCGCCACTCACAACGTTGTCAGGAACAGGAATAGTCGCAAAAGGGTTAGAACGGCCCTGGGCCGCTAGTCTCACCGCAGCATCGGCACTGACGAGGGGAATCAGACCTTCTGCCACATCCGCTTCATCTGCTTCGGGATCGGTTTCCTCTGCATCGGCGGCTTCATCCCCTTCAACCAGGGGATCTGGAAAAGGCGCATCTTGGGGGGCCACCGGCACCGGCTCAACCACAACCGCATCATCTCCCCCGCCCAAAAAAGGCAGAGAATCACACCCTGCCAATAGGGACGATAAAATAGTCAATCCAGTTAATAGTTGTTTTGTCCGCATAATCCAAATCCCTTCACTGCATTGCCATTGCCTTGACCGCGCTATCTGAGTATAAATCACAGCTTGAGAAACGGCTTGGTTTCGGGGGGAATTTCCTGCTGGGGAAATTTAGTTTTTCTGCATCGAGGTCTTGAGGGCATCCAGGCCCTTTTTCAACCGCCGCGAAACAGTGATCACACTAATTCCCAGGCGATCCGCCACCTCTTTTTGGGTGAGGTCGTGGAGAAAAACAAATTCTAAAACATGGCGGGTGCGCTCTTCCAGTTGCACCAAAGCCTGCTGGAGACGCATTTGGTCGTCCTGGGCTAGTTGGAAACTGCGATAGCGATGATCTGGAACCAATTCCCCCAAACTCGTGGAACCCTCATCAGAGTCCCCCATGGGGCTATCGAGGCTTAAAGGCTCGCGGTTTTGGTGGGCCAGCTTGATTTCTTGCCATTGGGCGAGGGAAATATTGAGAGCGATCGCCACTTCCTGATCCGTTGGTTGGCGATTCAGTTCGATCCGTAACCCTTGACTGACCTTCACCGCCCGCCGCTGAATTTCCAACCACTGGCGGGGAATCCGGATCGGCGTACTCTTATCCCGGAGGTAATGCTGAATTTCGCCACGAATATAGGGGATGGCAAAGGAGCTAAAGGCGTGGCCCTTCGTGACATCAAACCGCTCGATCGCCCGAATCAGCCCCAAACAGCCCACCTGCATCAGATCTTCATAGTTTTCATGGCAGCGCTCCACCCAGTGGTGGGCTTCCCGACGCACTAAACCAGTGTTCATCTGCACGATCCGATTTCGCAACTGGGGGTCAGGGTGGTTGCGGTAGGTTTGGAGCAAAGAAAGGCTGTCACTTTTGACGGTGCGCGAGGTTGGGGACATTACAGTTAGAATGCCTCAGGGCAATGAACAGGGTAGATGTGATGGGGGGCAAGGTTGGTGCTCTCTCCCCCTTAGTGTAGTCCGGGTCGCCATCAATGGAAAGCGTATTTTCCTCAAAAAAATAAAAAACCTGACAACCGCCAGAGGCGATCGCCAGATCTTCGACTCAAACTCGACTAAAACAGGAATCTACGCTTTGGGTTGAACCCGAGCGTAAAAATTGCCCTTGATTTTCACTTCTTCAGGATCATCAGCCCCTAAATCAGTATCAGAAGGCTGCACACTGAGGAAGGTTCCAGCAATTTCGCCAGTTTCACCATCAACCTTGGTGATCTGTAAAGACATTTCACCTTCGCCGGTTTGATAGCGTTTGATGTTGGCGCGGTTGAATTCGTCCTTGTCGGCTCCAGCAGGGAGAGCCACGGCATTATCATAACCACTGGCAACACCCCGACCCTTGGGATCAAGGAAGACGGAACCCCGGTAGGAAGGCACAAAAAACGTCCCTTCAAAATCCGTCGAGGCATTTAAGGTTTCAAAGCCAGGCTCAGTTTTGCCATCAAAGTGTTTGATGGTAAACATGAACGGCACTTGTTCGCCACCGGGCAAGAGGATGGTAATCGCTTGGAAATCAATCCCTGCCTCTTCTTTAAAGGATAAAACGCCATTACTATCGGCGGTTAACGTGCCGCTGACTTCCGCTAAACTAGAGGTGTAGCGGGTTAGCGCTTTACCTTCAACGAACTCCGGAATTTGGCGTTTATTCGTTGGCTCTTCTTTGACGAAGTATTGCTTCGGCTCTAAGCACATGCCGGTAATTTCGTAGGCTTCGCCCGGTGTAATGGCGATCGTCCCCCGTGCGGTTTCGTCTAATTCTGGGCAGCCATTGGCTAGCCCCGTATTGACGATTTCGTCGTAGGTCAGTTGGCGGTTGGTTGCATTCGCCGGGCCATCACTACAGGCTGTCAGTAGCCCTAGGCACAGGGCAAAAAAAGCAATCAGTAGTCCGCGATAATACCTCATGATTAACCTCGTTTTTGTCAATCTCTGCGTTAAAAAATAGCCCTAAGTGGTTTAGATCAAAGTCGAACACCTCTAAAATGGCTGCGTTTGGATGACAAGCTCAACATCCAACAGGGCCGCCGTCATTTTAGTCAACTCAGGTTTGACATCCCAGATTGTTTTGATGTTTTGACGATCTCACTTAGGTTTCAGCGGGGTTGAAACACCCCATACTAAAAGTTTGGGCGTAACCCTTGCATAAAGCACATTGTACACGGGTGCGTCCCGTTTCCTTGAACAGGTTGGGGCGATCGCCCCAAAAGGGGTCAACGGATGAGAAATCAAGGCAATCACGCCGCCAAATCCCGACAGGGAACCGCTTGGGCGTATGATTTGAGGGAGCATTTGCTCCTGTTTCTGTTTACTTTTACCTATGGATCGCGATCAAAACGCCCAGAACCCCTGCGAGGCTGAACTCACTCGCCTCCTAGCCGCTCTGCTCGACCTCGCCCATCAACAGGGTGGCGATAGTCTCGCAACGTTAGAAATCCTGCGATCGCTCAGCACCACCCATGCCCAAATCCGCGACGACCTTTTTTTGCCCAATCTCCCCACCACCCGCCACGATCTCGCCAATCTGCTCCGGGATATGGAGGAGAGTGGCGGTTGGCCCTTCATCGAGCGGATGCGCCTCCAAGCCCTCTTGATTAACCTCGATTGGCAGATGGGCATTTACCCCGATCCAGAGCGGTAGCCTGAAAGAATCAGGCTACAATTGAACCCAGATCAAATGCTTCAGGACACCTAAAACTATGGCTTTCACCCTTAATCCGATTCGCTTTGGTACCGACGGTTGGCGGGGGGTGATTGCCGCCGATTTTACGATGGAGCGGTTGGTACAGGTGGCCCCCATTGCCGCGACGGTGTTGGCGGCGAACTATGGCCATGTGGAGCAAAATCGGCTGATTATTGTCGGTTACGATCGCCGCTTTATGGCGGAAACCTTTGCCCAGGCCGCAGCGGAAGCGGTGCAGGCCATTGGTTTTGATGTGTTGTTAGCGGATTCCTACGCCCCCACGCCGGCCTTTTCTTGGGCTGCTAAGGCTCACGGGGCCTTAGGGGCGTTGGTGTTAACCGCCAGCCATAACCCCGCCAGTTACCTCGGTTTAAAGGTGAAGGGGTGGTTTGGGGGATCGGTGACGGAGGAAATTACCGGGCAAATTGAGGCCCGCCTCGGGGAAGCCCTGCCCCAAGATGCAACCCCTGGAACCCTGAACCGCTTTGATCCCTGGGAAAGCTATTGTGGAGCGTTGCGGCAAAAGGTGGA
>JAABSU010000150.1 GCA_011390265.1 Spirulina sp. | reverse complement strand
CGCCCAAGCTAAATCCTGGGAAGCCTTGTAGGGAATGATCGAGAAGAAATAAATCAACACTGGCAATGTTGCCACGGGTTGAAAGAGGTCGTGGGACCAAAAGTTATTGTTAAAGGCGGTAAATAGGAGGGGGGCCGCTTCCCCCGCCGCCCGGCCCAGGGCTAAAACGATCCCGGTAATGAGGGCCGGGAGTGCTGCCGGAATGACGATGCTTGTCACCATTTGGAAGCGGGTTGCGCCGATACCCATGGCGGCCTGGCGCATTTCATTGGGAACTAGCAATAAGGCTTCTTCCGTGGCTCGGACGATAATCGGCAACATCAAGACGGCGATCGCCACCCCCCCCGAAAAGGCCGAAAAGTTACCCATTGGGAGCACCACGATCGAGTAAGCAAACAAGCCACAAAGGATCGCCGGAACCCCCGTCAGCACATTACAGGAGAACTTAACCAACTGAGCGATCTTTGTCCCTTTACCAAATTCAGCCAAATAAATCGCCGCTAAAACCCCGAAAGGCACAGCAATCACACTGGCAATCCCTAAGGTCATCAATGTGCCGATGATCGCATGGCCAAAGCCCCCTTCCGTTAAACCCGGCGGCGGCGGCAACTCCGTAAACACCGTGGGAAATTTGAGTTGATTAATCCCCTTCTTCGACACCCCATAGACCACCGCTGCTAGGGGAATCAACACCGACGCGGTGAATATTACCGTGATCGACGTTAACGCCACTGATAAAACACGGCGATAGTTAGGGATGGCTTTTTTGGATAAATCTAAATTCTCATTCCCGTCGGGCGTTGGCTGTTTATCTGCAATATCCATGGTTGTGTGGTTGTGATCTCAATACTCAGGACTCAATAATTCAGTTAGCGTTCAACATTTTGGAAGCGGCGGATAATTAATTCTGCAATGATATTCACTACCAAAGAAAGCACCATCAACACCAACCCCGCATACATCAGCGCCGACACTTGCAGACGACCCGCTTCACCAAACTGAGAAGCAATCAGACCCGTAATTGTCGCCCCCGGTTGGAGGATGGAAATATCAATGCGGTTGGCATTCCCCACCAGCATCGCCGCCACCATCGTTTCCCCCATTGCTCGCCCTAGGGCTAACATTACGGAACTGACGATTCCCGATAACCCTGCCGGAATCAACACCCGCAAAATCGTTTCCCAGCGGGTTAAACCCAAGGCTAAAGAACCACTTCTTAGGGATGGGGGCAACACCTCAAAGGTACTGCGGGTAATGGAGATGATGATCGGCACAATCATTACCGCTAATACTAAGCCCACAATCATCAGGTTATTGCCGCGCGGCGCACCACCGCCAAAGAAAGGAATCCAGCTCAAATTTTTGTTGAGAAATTGAAAAAAGGGGCGCAAAAAGGGCACTAATACAAAAATCCCCCAAATCCCCAATACCACACTGGGAATGGCCACAATTAATTCAATGGCAAAGGCAATGGGAGTGGTGATATAGCGGGGGACAAAATCCTCTGTGAGGAAAATAGCGACCCCAACCCCAACGGGAATTGCTAACAGCAGGGCAATAAAGGCAGTGATGATCGTGCCGTAAATTTGCGGCAACACGCCATAAATATTGTTGACGGGATCCCAAGTGGTATTAAAAAGAAAGCCCAAGCCAAACTGTTGAATGGCTTGGGTACTGGAAAGGCCCGTTTGAATAATCACCCAGACTAAAACAGAACCTGCACCAAGGGCGAGGGTGAGGGTTAAACCCCAAAAACCCATATCAATAACCCGTGCAGGGGTGTTTTTTTTCTCAAGACTGGGACTCCGGTTAAATCCGGACGGAGAGTTAGCAATGGTCATCTTGACTGTTAATTTCTATAGGATATTCACTCATTAATAGCAGGGCAGAGGGTGAACTATGGTAGTAGTTCTGGCCCTCTGCCCAAGGTGGTGGATAAAAGGTTAGCCGGCTTCGACGCTATCGAGGGCTTCTTGAATCCGTTCAATCAGGGCATCGGGCATCGGAACATAATAAAGTTCTTCGGTGATGGCCTTGCCGTCGGGGCCAAGAGTCCATTCTAAAGTTGCTTTGAGGGCTTCCCACTTGGCGGCATCTGCATATTCCCGATACACCATCACCCACACCAACCCAGAAATGGGGTAAGCATCGGGGTGTTTGGGGTCGGGAACGAGAAGTTCAAAATCCTCAGGGATTTCTTCGCCTTCAAAGGCTAAAGAGGCGTTGGCGGGGAGGGGGTCGGGGTAGTTCCCGGCGGCGTTTTCAATGCGAGCGACGGGAATGTCGTTTAATTCCGCAAAGGCGTAGGAAATGTAACCGATCGCCCCTTCGTTTTGCTGAATGCCAGCGGCAACCCCTTCATTGCCTTGACCGCCGATGCCTACGGGCCAGTCCACGGAAGTCCCGGCTCCGGCTTCCCAAGCTGGGCAGACGGTATCGAGGTGGTTGGTGAATACAAAGGTGGTTCCGGAACCGTCGGAGCGGTGAACCCAAGTGACGGGCAGATCGGGCAATTCTACGCCTTCGTTGTCAGCGGCGATCGCCGGGTCATTCCAATTGGTGATCGTGCCGCCGACAATACCGCAGTAGGTTTCGCGGGAGAATTTGATCTCAGCATCCACACCGGGGAGGTTATAGGCAAAAATCACATAACCACCGACTAAGGGCAGTTGGAGGGGTTCGTAGGGATATTTTTCACCGAAGGATTTCATCCGGTCTTCGGACTCGGTGATCGGGGCTTCACTGGCTCCAAAGTCCACCGTGCCGTTGATGTACTGCTCTAAGCCTGCACCACTACCCACGGATTGGTAGCTGACTTGGACATCAGTATTGACTTCGCGGTTGTAGGTGTCAAACCAGCGTTGGAATAAAGGGGCGGGGAAGGTCGCACCAGCGCCACTGATGGCGATCGTTTCGCCAGTACCTTCGGTAGTGACTGGGGGAGCATCGTCATCACCTTCAGCCACGGTTCCTGTACCACAGGCAGCAAGACTCAAGGAGAGAAGGGTAGCGGTTAACAGGGTGAACTTGCGACGAGAAAAGGATTTGAACGATAACATGGGTGGCCTCAGGAAAATTTTTCTGAAATTTCAAAACGGGATGGATGACCCGACTCACAACCGCCCTAGGTAGCTCCGGGATGATTCCCCGGTGCGATCGCAGATGGGCGATCGCGGGCGTGAGGGACGCGGGATTTTGGGGACGCTATTAGCAAATCAACTTAATAATGCAGGGGGATCCGGCTCAATTAAGTTACCGCTGACCTCTCTACAAATGGTTGGAGCATCTGCTGACAAACGTTCCAAATGCCGCAATCTTAAGACCCAAAGGTTAACAGAGGTTTAACAGAATGTTTTGAGAGAACTATTTTTTCCCGGGGTTCTGCTACAGATGGGGGTGAAATCCTGAATGGCCCCTTAGTCGCCCATGGCCTCGATCACCCCTTCGGCACTGTGGGCGATCGCCCGCAATTGATCCAACAATTCCCCCGACACATCGGCCCACATCCCCCGCTGTTGGGCTTCGATCAGCCGCTCCGCCATATCCCGCAAAGCCCAAGGGTTTTTCGCCTCCACAAACGATCGCACCTCAGGATCGAGCAAATAAGCTTCTGCCACGCCGGTATACATAAAATCCGCCACACAATGGGCTGTGGCATCATAGGCAAAGAGATAATCCACCGTCGCCGCCATCTCAAAGGCCCCCTTATAGCCATGGCGCATCACCCCCGCGATCCATTTCGGATTGACCACACGGGAACGGTAAACCCGTTGAATTTCTTCCTGGAGCGTGCGAATTTTCGGGTTTTGGGGTTGGGAATGATCGCCAAAATAGGTGATGGGTTGTTGACCTGAAATGTGCCGCACCGCTGCGGTCAGGCCCCCTTGGAATTGGTAATAATCATCGGAATCAAGGAGATCATGCTCGCGGTTATCCTGATTCTGGAGGACAATTTGGCGGTCGCCCAATCGCCGCGCAAAAGCTTCCGGCGCACTTTCCCCCACCCCTGAACCTGTATAGGCATAGCTGCTCCAATTCACATAGGCCCGCGCCAAATCCGCATCACTGCTCCAGTTTTGCGCCTCAATTAGCCCCTGTAACCCCGCCCCATAGGCCCCCGGTTTGGAGCCAAAAATGCGGTACTGCGATCGCTGTTGGGCCATCTCTGGGGCTAACCCCTGGCCCTGCCAAAATGCTTGATCTGAGCGTACCTGAGCCGCGAGGGGATTCTGCTCCGGCGGTTCATCCAAACTTGCCACCATCGCCACCGCCCGATCCACCAAATCAATCAAATTCGGGAACCCATCCCGGAAAAACCCCGAAATCCGCAGCATCACATCCACCCGCGGCCGCCCCAACACCCCCAAAGGAATCACTTCAAAATCCACCACCCGCCGCGCCAACCCATCCCACACCGGCTGAACCCCCAAGAGGGCTAGTGCCTGGGCAATATCATCGCCCCCCGTTCGCATCGTTGATGTCCCCCACACCGATAACGCTAACCGGCGGGGATAATCCCCCTCTTCTTGGCAATAGCGCTCAATCACCCGCTCGGCGGCCTTGCGCCCCACGGCCCAAGCGGTTTCGGTGGGGATGGCGCGAATATCAACGGAATAGAAATTACGCCCCGTGGGGAGAACTTCGGGCCGGCCCCGCGTCGGTGCGCCACTGGGGCCAGCGACAATATATTCCCCATTTAACCCCCGCAACAGTTGGTGAATTTCCTGCTCCGTTTGGGCGAGGTTGGGGATTAATTCGGTTTGGAGCCATTGCAATTCTTGAGTGGTTGCTGGGCCAAGGGGTTCTAGGGTTTCCACCAGTTGAGCGGCTTGGGATTCGAGGAAGGTGACGAGATCCCCCACGGTTTGCGGCCCTTGGGGATGATTGGCAATCGCTGCGCTGTAGTCCTGATTTAATAGGTCGGGATCATAGCCGAGATCTTGGGCGATCGCCCCCCTCAACCCCAACCGCCCCAGTCCCGGAGCGCGGGCAATAGCGATCACCAAATCCCGCCATTGGGTGCCAGTGGGAACTTGGCCGAAAATGTGTAGCCCGTCGCGGATTTGGGCTTCTTTGAGTTCACAGAGATGGCCATCGGCACGGGTGAGAAATTCGCTCAGGGTTTGGCGGTTAATGTCGCTAATCCCTAAATCCTCGTGAAAGTGGCAGGCTTGAACGGCGGCGGTGATGCGATCGCCTATCAACCCCAGCCGAGAAGGATCAAGGCTTTGGGCTTCGTAATATTCATCAATCAGGGCCTCGATTTCCTGGAGGGGGCCATAGAGTTCGGCACGGGTGAGGGGGGGCGTGAGGTGGTCGAGGATCACCGCTTGACTACGGCGTTTGGCTTGGGAGCCTTCGCCGGGATCGTTGACGATGAAGGGGTAAAAGTTGGGCAGGGGGCCGAGGGCTACTTCGGGATAGCAATTTTCAGAAAGGGCGATACTTTTCCCCGGCAACCATTCCAAATTGCCATGTTTGCCCAGATGAACGAGGGCATCGGCTTGAAAGTGCGATCGCACCCAAGCGTAATAGCCCAAATAATCGTGGGTGGGTTCTAAATCTGGCGCATGGTAGTTCAAACTGGGGTCGCGATCGTAGCCCCGTGAGGGTTGAATGGCAATGAAAAGATTGCCCAGTTGCAATCCGGCAATGGGGATATCTTGCCCATCAAAGTCTCCCCACCGTTGGTTTACACCTTTTTGAACTTCAGGGGGGAGCGTGGCGAAATAGTCGCGATAGGCTTCCGCCGTTAAGGTCTGATAAACGGGCCGACCCTGCCAACCATCGGGATCATTCGTCACCCCTTGGGTGAGGGCGAAGATTAAATCATCCCCCATTGCGGGGATGTTGCCAACGGTATAACCCGCTTTTGCCATGGCTTCTAGAATCGCCACACAACTGGCGGGTGTATCCAACCCCACCCCATTAGCCAGCCGGCCATCGCGGTTGGGATAGTTGGCAAGAATGAGGGCAATTTTGCGCTCCTGGATCGCTTTACGCCGTAAGCGTACCCAATGGGCGGCGAGGTTAACGACGAAATGGAGGCGATCGCCCTTTGGCTCATAAATCACCACATCGGTTTCTAATCCTTGATGATCCGTTGCCACCGATTTAAAGGAAATTGCCCGCGTAATCACCCGGCCATCCACCTCCGGCAAGGCCACATTCATGGCCACATCGCGGGGACTCAAACCCTGCAACCCAGCACTCCACTGCTCCACCGTCCCCCCACTGAGGATCGCCTGCAACACCGGCACATTCAACTGTTGCCACAGTTGCGGCTGTTCCGTTTCTCCCAATTTTGCCAGGGAAAAACTGGTGGTATTAATCAGCACATCAATGCCTGCGACGGCCGTGAGTAATTCCTCATGCAACGTTGTATCTTGCAACGAGGCAACAAACACCGGCCGCGCTTCTAATCCCATCAAGGCCAATTGCTCACATAGCCCTTGAATCGGGGCCAAATTCCCCGCCAAATAATGGGCGCGATAAAACAAAATCCCGACGATCCCCCCGGCTTCGCCGACCCCCTTAACAAGGGGGTTTATGCTCTCACCCCCCTTTTTAAGGGGGGCCAGGGGGGATCCTCCCCATACCCCCAAACGGGGAACCGGCTGCGGCCCCAACACCTCATAATCCGTCCCCAAACCCTGATTACTCAACCACTGCAACCCTTGGGCAACATTCGCAACGCCCCCCTCGATCAAATATTGCCAAAACCGATTCACCACCCCCAAAGGAGCCGTTGAATGGCTGATCAGTTCGGGATCGGGGCGATCATCCCCCGGTAACACCAACAACATCGCCCCCGTTGCCGCCACAATCTCCTTCACCACCTCCAACCCGTAGGCCCAATACGATCGCCCCCCCAACAGCCGCAAAATAATCACCCGCGCCTGAGTTAACACCTTCTCGCCATAATCATCAATGCTCAAAGGTTGCTGAAGTTGCAACAAATTCACTGCTCGGATCGGGGGGAAATCCGCAGGCAACATAGGCAACGCAGCGGCAAGGGTTTGAATTTCCGTGTCCGCACTGGTGAGGAATGCGATCAGGGCGGGGGTTTGTTCGACAAAAATTACGCCGTCGGTGTCGGGAGTCCAACCGCCGGGTGTCGCGGCAATGCGGTGCATAGGAGTTAGGAGAAATTTGGTACAGTGGCCAGACAATGCCATCCTTTAACGTACCTTAGAGAGGATCGCCCTGCCATGTCGAACCGCCTTGCCCAGAGCCAGAGCCTCTACCTCCGTAAACACGCTGAAAACCCCATTGATTGGTGGCCCTGGTGTGATGCAGCTTTAGAGAAAGCTGCCACAGAAGATAAACCGATCTTTCTTTCCGTCGGTTATTCCAGTTGTCACTGGTGTACGGTCATGGAGGGAGAAGCCTTTTCCGATGAGGCGATCGCCCATTACCTCAATACCCACTTTGTCCCCATCAAGGTTGATCGCGAAGAACGCCCCGACCTCGATAGCATCTATATGCAGGCCTTGCAAATGCTCACGGGACAAGGGGGCTGGCCGTTGAATATTTGGCTGACACCAGGCGATCGCATCCCCTTCTATGGTGGCACCTATTTCCCCATCCAAGCCCGCTACGGTCGCCCCGCCTTCCTCGACCTCCTCCAGGGCCTCGATCGCTTCTACCACGAAGACAAAACCAAACTCGCCAGCATCCAAGACCAAATCTACACCGCCCTTAAACGCTCCACCCTCCTCCCCGTCAGCGATACGCCCCTTAATGCTGAACTCCTCCACAGCGGCATCAACACCAGCACCGGCATCATCGGCACACCCCGCCCCGGTAATCCCAGTTTTCCGATGATTCCCTATAGCGATCTGGTGCTGGCGGGTAGTCGTTTCCCCGGCCGGGAGACGGCGACGGCGATCGCCCAACAGCGAGGTTATGACTTGGCCCTAGGGGGTATTTATGATCATGTGGCCGGCGGCTTCCATCGCTATACCGTTGATGCGACTTGGACGGTTCCCCATTTTGAAAAAATGCTCTACGACAATGGCCAGATTGTTGAGTACCTGGCTAATCTGTGGAGCGCGGGCCATCGTGAGCCGGCCTATCGGCGGGCCGTCGTAGGCACGATCGCCTGGCTCCAACGAGAAATGACTGCCCCAGAGGGTTATTTCTACGCCGCCCAAGATGCGGATAGTTTCCCTGATGCCACGGCGATCGAGCCAGAGGAAGGGGTTTTTTATATCTGGGGTTATGAAGAACTGAGCCAAGGGTTAAGCGCGGGAGAATTGCGGGCGCTTTGTTCAGCTTTTAGCATTATTCCAGAAGGCAATTTTGAGGGGATGAATGTGCTGCAACGGGATGAAGGGGGCGACCTCGCGCCGGAAGTTGAAGCGGCCTTAGCCAAACTGTTTGCCGTCCGTTATGGTGCCCCGCCAGAGCAATGCCCCACATTTCCCCCCGCCGTCGATAACCACAGCGCGAAAACCTACCCCTGGCCGGGTCGAATTCCCGCCGTCACCGATCCGAAAATGATCGCCGCTTGGAATGGGTTGATGATTTCCGGGTTGGCGCGGGCGGCGGCGGTGTTTGATCTACCGGAAGCTTTAAGTTTAGCAACGGGGGCGATCGCCTTTCTCTTGGATCAGCAATGGGTTGAGGGACGCTTCCATCGGCTGAATTATGGCGGTAGCGTATCCGTGCCAGCCCAGGCGGAGGATTACGCTTTTGTGATTAAGGCACTGTTGGATCTGTACCAAGTGGAGCAGGCAGAAGCTTGGTTAACAGCAGCGATCCGCATTCAGGAGGAGTTTGATCAATACCTCTGGAATGACCAGGGGGGCGGCTATTTCAATGGGGCCGTGGATGCCAGTGGCGATCTGCTAGTGCGGGAACGGAGTTATCTTGATAATGCGACTCCGGCGGCCAATGGAGTGGCGATCGCCAATTTAGTTCGCCTCGCCCTCGTCACCCAAACCACAACCTACCTAGAACGAGCAGAACAGGGCTTACTTGCCTTTGCGGGCATTATGGATCAATCTCCGGCGGCCTGTCCGAGCTTATTCGGAGCGTTGGATTGGTTTTTGGCGGCGACGTTGGTACGGTCAAATCCAACCCAATTGCGGGAACTGGGGCGACAGTTTTGGCCGCGGGTGATGTACCGTCAGGAGGAAATGACCGGGGAGGAGATCGCCCTCCTGTGCCAAGGCCTTACCTGTTTACCCCCCGTCACCACCCCGGAACAATTTGCCACGCTCCTCCACCAATGCCACAACCCTTGAAACCCGTAGGGTGGGCAATGCCCACCTTGCC
>JAABSU010000149.1 GCA_011390265.1 Spirulina sp. | reverse complement strand
TATGCCGGTAGCAGCACGCTAATTCCGCGCTTGCTAATCCTGAAAGTGGGCTGTGTCAGTCCACTTTTTTGATGGCTAATTTAAAATTATGTTGTAGAATTGATCAATGTGAGAGCGAAAAATTTTCGCCCCTAGTTGACAAACTTTCAGCAATGAGCCATAAAGTAGGGTGGGCAATGCCCACCCTACACCTACTTGTAGCCAATTATGTATAATCGAATACATTATTTGAGTGGCTTGACTGCTGAAAGCCGCAAAATTTTGTAAAATCACTTTTTCTTATAATCTCAATCCCGAAAAACCTCACCAATTTATTTTTTAAGTTGGTATAATGGAGGTGCTAAAAAAGCTTAGTGCTTCACTACTATCTACAATGGAATATTGAGTATGTCTGTTCCTGATGAGCAAAATGTGCTTGAGCGAAATGAATCTGTAGTAAAGTTTCTTCTTGGAATCATTGATACGCTACCTAATTTCTTGCCTAAGCATGGAATCCAGGATAAGTTAAATAACATTCGTGATGCTATGCAAGGCTTGCGACCCCCTAGGATTATGGTAATTGGTCGATGCAAAGCCGGCAAATCATCTCTCATTAATGCCATTTGTGGAATAAAAGTTGCAAAAGTGAGTGATACAAGACCAGAAACAGGGATGGCTCAATGGAAAGAGTACCACCATAATGGGGTAGATCTATTGCATATCTTGGATACACGAGGCTTACAGGAAACAGAAGCTCCAAGGCAACAAGATTTATCTCAGAATCCATATGATAGCATTATTAAAGCTGTCGAAAAAAACTGTCCGGATGTTGTTCTTTTTTTATGCAAGGCAAGCGAAGTCCATTCTGCTGCTCAAGAAGATGTAGATATTTGTGAATCCATAATTACTAAAATCAAGACAAAACACAGACGAAACTTGCCTATTATCGGAGTGCTAACAAAGTGTGATGAGCTAGCTCCTCCTCAAGTTCCTTTACCTACAGACAACGAGAGAAAAAATCATAATATTCAAGAGCAGGTTAACAGTTTTGAAGTTTATTTGAAAAATCGAGAAAACTTGAGAAGTAACATCAAGGCTGTTATTCCAACCGTTGCTTATGCTGAGTATGGAGAGGGGCAAAATGGTTTACTTCTTCCTGAGCAAGACTATCGTTGGAATATTACCAAATTAGTTGAAACCATGATCCAATACACACCTCAACAAACTCGTGGTAGTTTAGCAAGAATGGCTAGCTTACCAGAGTTTCAGCTTGGCGTTGCTACAACACTAGTCGTAGCCTGCTCTACATTGAGTGGTGTTGTCTCTACAAATCCTATACCTGGTGCAGCTATACCTATAGTCGCTAGTATCCAAACTTTCATGGTTATGTACATTGGTTGGCTTGGTGGTCGAGATTTTTCAGATCAAACAGTAAAAGACTTTTTTGTAAATTTCGGGGTAGGACTTGGTGCAAACGCAGGTATGATCGGAATCGCTGATATAGCTTTGAAATTTATCCCTGGTTACGGTAGTATTTTATCTGCGGGAGCAAGTACAGTTGCTACAAAGGGGTTGGGTGATGCCGCGATTGAATATTTTCTGAAGCGCAAAAAACAAGCAAGTTAAAGTAGGAGTAGGGTGCGTCAGATGAGTTCAATGACCTGACGCACCGTTCACCTAAGAATTTTTCTTTTTTATGGACAACAACCGTTTACCCAATATTCATCCTGGTGAGATTTTACGCTTAGAATTTTTGGAACCGCTCAATATTACTGCTTATCGTTTGAGTAAAGATATTGGTGTATCTCAGACGCGAATGAGTGAAATCTTGGCGGAAAAGCGGAGTATTACAGCAGATACAGCTTTACGGCTATCGAGATATTTTGGAAATAGCGCTCAATTTTGGCTAAATTTACAAACACAGTATGATTTACGCCAAGCTCAGGAAGAAAATCAAGAAGTTTACAATCGGATTTCTGTTACCCAACTTACCCATTTAACCTAGCTGAAATATCTAGGATTTTCGAGGATTGTAGAAAATCTTGGCTGGCATGGCTCATCGGCATTGGCGATCGCCTACAAGGCGACCGAACTAAACTGCTTGAAAAATACTGACTGAATCATCCCCTGCGGGTGGTGTTTATTGATGTTTTAGTGCAGCTAGTGCCGATAACTACCCTTACCGGAATTAGAGTATGCAGAGCCATAGCAGAGGGGGGGTATCTGGATTCTCAAAAATTTCCGGTACAGTGAGGGAGGGAGAATATTCTCCCCCTGCTCGTTGATTAGCCCTGTGCTAGGAGGATTTTTTTGAATCACAACCTCAATCCGGGTTCCGATTTTTCATTAGAGAACGATGCTGCCAATCGACTTTGGCAGTATGTTCAAAGCCTTAGTCCGGAAATGATCGCTCAACTCTCGAAACCTCAGTCCTCTGAGGTGTTTGGTGTCATGGAGCGCAATATTGTCGGCTTGCTGGGAACCCTGCCCTCCGAGCACTTTGATGTCAACATCAACACCAGCCGAGAACATTTGGGGCGGTTGCTGGCTTCGGCGATTATGAGCGGCTACTTCCTCCGCAATGCCGAGCAGCGGCTTAATTTTGAAATGTCCCTCCATGGCATCCACAGTGAGCCGGAAACCACCGAATAGGCGCAATCTCCCGCCAGCGGATCTGAGCCACTGGCAACGGGATTGCCAAGCCCTGCCCATAGAGATGCTACGGCGATCGCTCCTCCAGTGGTACTCTGCCCAAGGGCGCACCCTGCCTTGGCGAGGGGAAACCGACCCCTACCGCGTTTGGGTTTCAGAGATTATGCTGCAACAAACCCAGGTTAAAACGGTGATCCCTTACTATCACCGCTGGTTGGCGGCCTTTCCCACCGTGGCAGATTTGGCCCAGGCCGATCGCCAACAGGTGCTCAAACTTTGGGAAGGGTTGGGGTATTATGCCCGCTGTCGCCATCTTCACCAAGCCGCGCAAATTATCGTCACAGAATATGGGGGGCAATTCCCTACCACCTTGGAAGATGTCCTGACATTGCCCGGCATTGGCCGCACGACGGCCGGGGGAATTCTAAGTGCGATCGCCAATCAACCCCTCGCCATTCTGGATGGTAATGTTAAACGGGTGTTAGCGCGACTGACGGCGTTACCCGTCCCGCCGGCCCGCGCCCTAGGGCCATTGTGGGAACTCTCCAGCCAATTGATTGATCCAAACCATGGCCGGGATTTCAATCAGGCGATTATGGATTTGGGGGCCACCGTCTGCCTCCCCAAGCAACCCCTTTGCCTGCTGTGTCCTTGGCGATCGCCCTGTCTTGCCCATACCCAAAACCTGCAAACTCAACTCCCCATGCGTGAAGCTACTGCCCCCCTTCCCCATAAAAATATTGGTGTTGCCGTGATTCAAAATGATCAGGGTCAAGTCCTCATTGATCGCCGCAAAGAAGAAGGCCTCCTCGGCGGCCTGTGGGAATTTCCCGGCGGTAAACTTGAAGGCGATGAAACCGTTCAGGCTTGTATCCAACGGGAGATCCGCGAAGAATTGGGCATTGAAATCGAAGTGGGCGACCATCTGATCACCCTTGATCATGCCTATACCCATTTTCGCATTACCCTCAACGTCCATTACTGCCGCCATCTCAGGGGCACACCTCAACCCTTGGAATCTCAAGAGGTGCGTTGGGTGGCCTTGGACGCATTGCGAGATTATCCGTTCCCCAAGGCCAACGGCAAAATTATTGATGCCCTGTTGGGAGGCGATCGCTAGAAATTTTGTAGCGATTTTGTAACGCAACCGTTAGAATAATTAAGAAATGTAACAAACCTGAGATTGCCATGACCACACCCCAACCCTCCGTCACTCCCACAACCCAAGAACCCAAATTTGGCTTTAACGACTATTCCGAACGCCTCAACGGTCGCGCCGCCATGATTGGGTTTTCCCTAACGTTGTTAATCGAAGCCCTGACGGGCCAAGGGGTTTTAGCCTGGTTGGGCTTAACCTAACATCCTCTGTTACTTGCGGGCCGGACATTTTCCCTGGAGGCAAGGAACCTTGCCTCCATTGCGGTGAGCCAGAAAGTGGCACAATGGCCCTATTCATCATTTTTTGATTTCCTATCCGTATCAATCCCCGGTTTTATCATGCTCCCTGGCTCTCTGCTGGAAAAACTCTGTACCGCCCATTACGACACTGCTCAAACGATTAATCTTGGGGTGTATTACAAAAATACGCTGGTGGCTCTGTGCCATGCCCTGGAAGATTTTGTCCTTGAATCCGAACAGCCGCCGCTCCTCTTAGCCGCCTTTCAACAGGGAAAATGGTATCTCCAGGAGGCAGAACGGTATGGGGCGATCGCCCAATGCAGTGAGCAAATTGTCATCCTTGCCGCCGCCGGGGCCGGCTTTGACCAACAGGCCTTAGCTCAAGATAATATCGCCCTGGTGGAACTCAAGGCCGATGACCCCGTGGCGGAGGAATGGCATTTGATCATCCTTTCCCCCAGCTACAGCGCCATGGTGTTGTGCCAAGAGCTTTCCGCCACCGATTACGGCCAGACGGGGCAGCCCAAGAATGATCTCGAGCGAAAATTTTACGGCTTTTGGACGTTTGAAGCGGAATTAGTCCAGGAAACAGTTTTGCTCACCATTGAGCACATTCGCGGCTATAACCCCGCCCTTGCTGACCAGTTGATGGGAAAATTTCAGGCAATGCAGGCCCATTTTGGCCAATGCCAACGGGATGACCTCAATACTGTGGTGATCAATGTGGTGCAAGCGCTTCAGGCCAGCCAACTCAACGCCCCCGTCTCCCATCAGCCCCTCAGCGATAACCTGCTTTCCAATGAAATGCAGGCCTTCCTCCGCATGGCCCAACTCATCGATCAGGCGGATGTGAGCAACCCCAACGCCGCCAGCGAAGTTGCGACCCTTGCTGAGGCGATCGGCCAACTCCTTGACCTCCCCGCCTGGCAAATCAAACGCCTCCGCCTCGCTGGCCTCCTCCACCGCCTCGCCCCCCTCACCAACACCACCCAATGGGCCGACCTCCAAACCGATACCCAGCGGGAAGTGCTCGCCAAGCAGGGGATTTTACCCAAGGCTTCGGTAATGCGGGTGATGCCTCAATTGCAGGCGATCGGTGAAATTGTCTCCTACCAAAGCGAGGCCTGGGACGGTTCCGGTCGCCCCGATGGTTTAGCCTACGATGCCATCCCCTTAGAATCCCGGATTCTCAGTCTTGTGGCCCAGTTTCAGCACTGGGTTCACCGTTACAGCCAGACAGAAGCGAATCCCCTTGCCCCCGCCTTAAA
The DNA here is from genome assembly GCA_011390265.1 of Spirulina sp. GTDB lineage: Bacteria > Cyanobacteriota > Cyanobacteriia > Cyanobacteriales > Spirulinaceae > Spirulina. The sequence goes on along the minus strand of JAABSU010000149.1, from coordinate 4,059 downwards.
TGATTGTCAAACCCAAGCGGGCAAACAATTTGATCCCAAACTGGTGGAAGCCCTTGGGCTGTTAGTTTTGGGTCTACAACAGGGCATGAGTCTAGAATCACCATCCTTAAAAATCGCCTCTGGGATTTGGCTGTTAGATGAGGAATAACCCCGTTGATCTGTGTAGGGGCGTTGGCGTAAGCCTGCCGGAGGCACAAAAATTTTTCGCCCCTACTGGTTTCGCTTTACCCCTGCAAATTATGGGAGACTGAACCGGATTGGATCAGGAGTTTACCGTGATACTGGTTCCGAAATTTAGCCTTTAAGTTTTGGATATCGGTTGAGGCTAGTGGGCAGCGGGTACAGGCGATAATGCCGATAATGTGATGGTTTTGTGTGGATGAGCAGGCTTGGCGAATATAGGTGAGGGTTGCGACAATTTGCTTGAATGCCTGTTCGATCTTTTTCCCCTTTAGCTCAATGAAAATTAGTTCCTGATGGGGAACAATGACGAGGCGATCGCACCGCATTTGTTGGTTCCCTTTAATAACACAGCCATCAATCTGAACAATTTTGATCGTTATACCCTGCGGGTTTGCCAGCAGGACTTCGCTTTTAGAATTTTTAGACTGTGGATCTTTAATGGTAATTTTTCGCTTCTGTGTTTCTTCGGTGCAATTGGGGAAATCCATGATTACTCGATCTCTAGTAAACCATCAAACTGAATTGCAAGCTCTTGGGAAACGGCATCAATGACTTCTGCATTAATCAAGCCTGTATCTTCAAGGATAATCGATTTTGCTGTACCATTAGCAATTTGATAAACAGCGACTTCTTGGGGATCAATAAACTGTGATTCTGGTACTAATTCGCTAATTTTTGCTAAGGTTTCAGGAGAAGCCCCTTGGGCTAAGATGCCCGCCTGCAATAAATTATTGAATGCTGTTAAAATATAAGGGCTATGGGTTGTAATGACGAATTGCAAATTTCTTTTACGGGTGTTATAAACCGTAGCAATTAAGTTGACAATATCCCGCTGAGAACTGGGGAATAAATGGGCTTCAGGTTCTTCAATATAGATGGATCGTCCCTTTAATCCTTTTGGAAAAAAGGGCAGATTTTCAAGAATAAGTATCAAAGGGAGAGCTTCCTGTTGTCCAGATGAGCAATGGGTTAACTGTACCCTACGACCATCATTCATTTCAAGATAATCTATGTTACTATCAGGCTCCTTGAGGTATTCACCTTGCAGCACTTGCTTCTTGATTGCATCAACCGCTACCATATACTTAAACTGAATGCTATTTCCTTCAAAGTACTTGATGCCCATAACCTTATTTGAACTTTTCAATCTCTCATAGTAATTGCCAAATTCAATCAAAAAGGGATCAACATTATTGTTTTCTGATAAAAAACCAAAAATGCTGTTTTGGAGCGTTGCAAAAAATGACCGTCCTGCGGGAATGAACAATTGAGAAAATGAAGATACTAGACCTAAATGATCAATGAAATCGTTTAAGACTTTTTGGTGAATATCTAACATCAATTCAAATCTACCAAGAAGTAATTGAGCTTCATATTCAGTAAGACCTTCATCGACTTCATTTGCTAAATTCCTAATTTTCTCCAAGCTTTGAACATAAAATCCAGGGTAATTGATTTGCAATTCTTGAGCTTCAGGCTCACCTTTATCGCTCTTGATGATTTCAATTAATTCATTGCCAATGAAATACTGAATTAAAAAATTATCGCTTCCCCATGAACTACGAGGAAAGTAAGCTTCAAATTTATTTTGTAATACTCGATCTAAATCTCGTTTTTGATTCCGCTTAATTCCTTGATTGCCAATTTCTTCGATAAATTGCTTACAATAAAATAAAAGTTTTGCAATGACACTTTTTCCGCTTGCTTGCGGGCCAATGAAAATATTGATTTTTTTGACATCAATTTCAAAGCTTTTGATGCCAGCAAAATTTTTGCTAATAATCTTTTCATCAGACATAAAAATATTTTATAAACTAGCTTAATTTGCATTGTACAGCATTTCTGAGTAACCCTGTGCTACAGAAAAACAGCCCCCCCGATCAATGTTAACCCTCGATCAGGTTGGGATGGGCACAGAGTCGCCATCCCGATGCCTTGAAGCCCGAAGCGTGAATTTTGGCCATAGAAGGCGGTCGTTTGTGATATAACGATACATCTAAACCCCTTCTGTCCATGGTTCACATCAAGCGCGTTGAACTGTCTCACTTCAAATCCTTTGGCGGCACGACCTCTGTTCCTTTTTTGAATGGGTTTACCGTCGTCTCCGGCCCCAATGGGTCGGGGAAGTCGAATATTCTCGACGCGCTGCTGTTTTGTTTGGGGTTGGCCAGTTCTAAGGGGATGCGGGCGGAACGCCTCCCGGATTTGGTCAACCATAATCAGCAAAATAATAAAACCACCACAGAGGTAAGCGTTTCCGTCGCCTTTGATCTCACCGATTGGCAAGACCCGGATCATTTTGGTGAGGCCGAAACAGCGGCGGAAAAGGCCGAGACGGCGGCGGGTTTGGGGGATTTAACAGCGGAATGGACAGTGACGCGGCGGCTACGGGTGACGAAAAGCGGTAGCTATTCCTCCCAATATTTCATCAACGACGAACCCTGTAACGCCACGGATTTACACGCCCAATTGCGGCGACTCCGCATCTATCCCGAAGGTTACAACATCGTGCTTCAGGGGGATGTGACTGGGATTATTACGATGAATAGCCGCGATCGCCGCCAAATTATTGATGAATTGGCCGGCGTTGCGGAATTCGATCGCAAGATTGACCAAGTACGCTCCACCCTAGAGGAGGTGCGGGAGCGGGAGGAGCGGTTTCGACTGATTGAGGGGGAATTGCAGCGCAGTTTAACCAAGTTGGCGGGCGATCGCCGCAAAGCCGAACAATACCAAACCCTCCGTCAACAGATCCAAACCTGGCAACAGTGGGAACAGGTGCTGATTGCCCGCTCCCTCCAGCAACAACTGCAAGCCCAAGAGCGGGACTATCAACGGGGGGTTACGCAGTTGGCCCAAGGGGCCGAACAGTTAGCCACGGTGAGGGTTGAACTGGCCAGGGTGCAAGGGGAATGCGATCGCCTCCAACAGCAAGTTCAGGCCCTTGGGGAGGATGAACACATTGCCCTCAATGGTCAACTCACCACCCACCGCCTCCAAGCCCAACAGGCCGCACAGGAAGCGGCCCAACTCACCCAAACCCTCACCACCAGCCGCCAGCGAGAGCAACAACTCAGCCTCGAAATTGCCGAACTGCAACAACGGTTTGCCGAAATTAACCAAACCCAGGCCCAGCTTGAAGGGGAATCTTTGCAACAGCAGCAACAGGCCCTTGCTACGGCTCAGGATGAATTGAGCGAGTTGCGGGAAAGGGGGCAGGCGATCGCCGCCCAATCCCAAGCTTGGGTACAACAACAAACCGCCCTCACCCAACAGATCACCACGCTGCAAAATACCCTCAACCCCCAACGCACCGAACAGGCCCAACTCACCGAACGCCGCGCCCGCGCCCAACAAACCCAAGGGGAACAGGAAGCGCAACTGATCGCCATCATGGCCGAACTGGCCCAACTGGGGGAAGCGCCCCCCGACCTGGCCCTCCTCGAAACGCGCATTCAAGAACTGGCCGCCGCCTATGCCCAAACCGAAGCAGAACTTAAAAATCTCACAGAGACCCAAACCCGACTGGGTAACGAACAGCGCGATCGCACCCGTCAACTGGACAAACTTGAAGCGAAGGCAAACGCCCAAAAAGAGGCTCAGGGAACCTATGCCAGCCAGGTGATCCTGGGGGCCAACTTGCCCGGCGTGTGCGGTCTTGTCGCTCAGTTGGGCCAGGTAGAACCCGCCTACCATATCGCCTTAGAAACCGCTGCCGGGGGGCGGTTGGGGAATATTGTCGTTGAGGATGATCAGGTGGCGGCCCAAGGCATTGAACTGCTGAAGCGGGAAAAAGCCGGCCGGGCCACGTTCCTGCCCCTCAATAAAATTCGCCCCCCCAGCATCCAAAGCGTCGGCAACCTTCGCGCCGCCCCC
>JAABSU010000148.1 GCA_011390265.1 Spirulina sp. | reverse complement strand
TTGCCAGCGTTGATCACCGTGCCGCCGTAAAGGCCGATATGCCCTGGGGTGTGTAAATCTGCCAAATTGATGATCGCCGCCGGTTCCCCAGGGGTAAAGGCCAATTGGTTGGGGGTTCCGGTTAAGGTGTGATAATCCGGCTCACCCGTAGCCGTGAACCAGCCACCGCTACTGAAACCGAGGCGATCGCCCGTCGTCGCTACAAAATCCCCCGGCACATTCAACCTCGCCCCCGCCCCAAACACAATCCCCGCCGGGTTCATCAGGTAAAGATCCGGATTTCCGCCTGTGATTTGAATTTGACCCTGGATCACGGAAGGATCGCCCCCGGTGACACGGGCTAAAATATGCGCCGTCTCCGGTTGAGCGAGGAAATGGGCAATTTCCCCTGGGTTGAGGCCGAAGGCATGGAAACTATGGAAAAGGTTCGCCGCTGTTGTTGTGCCGCCGGTAATCCAGTAGGTTTGGCCGTTGTATTCAACGATTGTGCCGGTGCCATCGGGGGCCGGAGTGATGCTTTGGGCAATGGCGCTCAGGGGGAGGGTCGCAAGCAGGAGACTGATGGTGGTAGTGCGGATGATCACAGTTAAGCTCAAAAATAAAGGTTATTTCAGAGCAGTTTGAGACTTTAGACTGCGTTGGTTTCCCATCCTGAATTCAGCCAGACCGACGAAACGGCAACAGGAGCATCCATGGCAGTTGGGCGACATGGTGCGTGGTTTGATACGCTTCTAAACCAATGGTCATCCCATCGTAGCCTTGGGCGGGAGCGGCTCGGTAGGTGCGAAATAGATAATCCCACCAAGGTAAGTTAAATCCATAGTTACTGTTGGTTTCTTCAGGAATCACAGAATGGTGAACCCGGTGCATATCGGGCGTGACCAAAACCCAACGCAGGGGGCGATCGAGCCAGGGGGGTAAACTGACGTTGCCATGGTTGAACATGGCGGTGGCATTGAGCAACACCTCAAAAATCAGCACGGCAACAGGGGACGCACCCAGGAGGGCGATCGCCCCTATTTTAATCCCCATTGATAGAAAAATCTCTAGGGGGTGAAAACGTAAACCCGTGGTGACATCAAAATCGCGATCAGCGTGGTGGACTTTGTGCAGTCGCCAGAGGATGGGGAAGTGATGAAAGATAACATGTTGCCCGTAGATCACCAAATCCAGAACGATGATCGTGAAGGGAATAGTCAACCAATCCGGCAAAGCAAGGATATTGAACAAGCCCCAACCTTGGGCGCTGGCGATGTCTGCAAACCCCACCGCCGCCAGGGGAAAAACCGCCCGCAACAATACCGTATTCAGCACCACCAGCCCCAAATTACTGCCCCACCGCAGCGGTTTTGAGACTAACAGAGGCCGACTGGGGGCTAGCCTTTCCCACAGGGCCATGATTGCCAAGATGCCAAAAAAGCAAACTGACCGAATCAAAGGTTCTCGGGCCAGGAGTTGATCTGCAAACATGGGGTCTTTTTCCTCACAGGTTTCGCGATAAACAACAGTGGTTTATCCCTTTGATCTTAATCCGTTGGGGGATTGGGCTGGGTGATTTCAGAGCGCGGACAACCGCCCCCGCCTTCCCCCGCTTGCAACTGGACACAACCGGCATAGATCCCAGCGGGGGATTCCCCTGGGGTGAAGATGATCATCGCCTGGCTACCATCGGCGGAGCCATGGCGGACGAGCAAATTGCCATCCCAATACTGGAGGGCGAAAATTGAGGAAAAACCGTAGCTCGAAAAAGCATCGGGTAAGGGGCGAGGCCCTGGCAAGAGGGCGCGGTAGGCGATATAACCATCGGGTTGTGGATCAAGGATAAAGACCGCGCTTTGTTGCACATCAGCGCATTCGGTGAGGATCACCCCGATCGCAATCTGGCCCGATTGGGGATCGATCGCCGGCTCAGTGCTGATCATCCGGCCGGTGACTACTTTTTGCGGCACTGTGGAAAATGTGCCGCAGTCCGTGGCATCAAGTAGATTAATCGGCCAATCCCGCACATTTAGGGTATGGGTTTGGCCCCCTTGGGTAATGGTGAGTTGGGTACGATTTTGGATCGTGACGCGGGGATTGGCGATCGCTGCGGGGGCAAAACTTCCCCACCATACAGCGGCCAGGAGGCTAAGGGCATAAACGGGTTTAAGAACCATGAAATTCTCCTTAAATTGGGCATCTTTCCCCATTACAACCGGGCGATCGCCCCCTAAGGAGCATCCGTTAGGACACCACCCAGCCCGGCACAGCGCAGAACGCTGCACCCGAAATTAGTAACCGAGGGTGAGGGCATCAGGCTTGCGGGGGTCTGAGGCCCCGGTCATTCGACCCGCTTCGATGAGGATACTTTGCACACTGCCCGCAGCGTTTTGCCGTTGCACATCATGGCCCATGGCGCGAAGGAGGGCGATTGTATCGGGGCTGATCCCCTCTTCCACATAGAGTTGATCCGGCAACCATTGATGATGAATCCGGGGCGCTGCACTCGCTGCCGCGATATTCATGCCGTGATCAATCACATTAATGATCATCTGCAACACAATCGTAATAATCCGACTCCCCCCCGGACTCCCGGTGATCAATACTGGCCGTCCCTCCCGCAGAATCATCGTCGGACTCATGGAACTGAGCATACGTTTTTCTGGCTCAATGGCGTTTGCATCTCCCCCGATCAGGCCATAGGCATTGGGAACCCCCGGTTTAGCCGCAAAATCATCCATCTCATTATTGAGCAGAATGCCTGTACCGGGAACAGTGATGCCACTGCCATAACTGAAATTGAGGGTGTAGGTGTTGGCGACGGCATTCCCGAAGCGATCAACGATGGAATAATGGGTGGTTTCGTCGCTTTCGGCGGGGATGGGGTTGCCGGGTTTGATGGTGCTGCTGGGGGTGGCTTGGCGACCATTGATTTCGCGGCGTAGTCTGTCGGCGTAGTCCTTGGCGGTTAAGCCCGCCACGGGAACATCTACAAAGTCGGGATCGCCGAGGTATTGGGCGCGATCGCTATAGGCCCGTTTCATCGTTTCCGCCATCAGGTGAATGGTTTTCGCGCTGTTGTGGCCAAAGGTATCGAGGGGAAAGGGTTCGAGGATATTTAACATCTGAATCAGATGTACCCCGCCGGAACTGGGGGGCGGCATGGAATAGACCTGATAACCGTGATAGTTGCCCTGCACTGGCTCCCGCACCACTGGGCGATAGGCCGCTAGATCAGCTTGGGTAATTAAGCCGCCATGGTTGGCCATTTCTGTGGCGATCGCCTCGGCAATTTCCCCCTGATAAAATGCCCCCACCCCTTGCTCTGCAATCAGTTGCAAACTCCGAGCCAGATCCGGCTGTTTGAGGATTTCCCCTACAGAGTAGGGTGTGCCGTCCTCATGGTAAAAAATGGCGCGGGTGCTTGGGTGAGCCATGAGGCGATCGCGCCCCAACCAGAGAGATTCATGCAAATCCTGGGACACCGGAAAGCCATCACGGGCGAGGGCAATGGCCGGCTCAATTGCCTCCGCGAGGGTGATCGTGCCATACTCCTCCAATGCTAAAGCCAACCCGGCCACAGTCCCCGGCACTCCCACGGCCCAATGGCTCCACTGGGATTTTTGCGGGTCAGGATTACCATTCTCATCTAAAAACATATCCCGGGTGGCCGCTTGGGGGGCTTTTTCGCGGTAATCAATGGCCACCGTCTGGTGAGATTCCGCCTCATGCAGCAGCATAAACCCGCCGCCCCCTAAATTACCGGCACGGGGCAACGTCACCGCCAAGACAAACCCCACGGTCACAGCCGCATCAATGGCATTCCCCCCCGCTTTTAACACCGCAAGTCCCGCCGCTGTGGCCAGGGCCTCCTGCGTCGCCACCATACCCTTTTCAGCAATGACGGGATGGGTGCGATCGCCATAGTCAAAAATGGGGGTAAAGGGCTGTCCCCGCATTGACCCCCCGCCCACCACCAGGCAGAGCGCCACCATAAACCCCACCAAACCCCGTCTGAATGCTCTGCCCATGCTCTCCTCCCGCCTTTAGCTCTCTATCCTACTCGCAGAAGGGACGGGGCTGAATAGTCTTTTTGGTGCAGACCCCCCTGGCTTTCCCATTAGCCCAATTGAGCCAAAACCTGCGAGAGCAAAGGCCCCGGCACATAGGTGAGGGCCTTGTTTTGGGCGGCAATGCCCCCCAATTCATAACAGGTGCGAATTGCCTGCACCATGCCGATAATCGTGGTTGGGTAAAGATCTGCGGTGGGGGGGATAAAGGCGACGGTTTGGCTATAGGCTTGGAGGGCCGCCTCTAGGTGGAGGAGTTGATCCGCCACACTGAGATTAAACCGGGATTCCGTGGCGATTTGGTAATAGACAATGCCTAAATTGTGGTAGGTGGTGGGAAAGTCAAAGCTCACGAAAATGGGCGGATCCATTAGGCTTAACCCTTGGGCCAGTTGGGCCGCTTCCCCATAGGAGGCGGCGGCGTTAAATAGTTCCATTAAGGCAGTTTCGCCGTCGCGATCGCCGTCGCTGGCCAGATGCCAATAGGCGGCGGCGAGGTTGTTGTGGGTGGTGGCGCAGGCCACGGGGTCGCGGTCGGGGGTGCGGTGTTGGAGGCTGGCGCGGTAACAGGCGATCGCCGCCTCTAAGTGACTCGTTTCCGGCTCCTGTTGGGCCACCATCCAATAGGCAGTTCCCAAGTTGGTTTGGATCATTGCCCAAGTGGGCCAATCTGCCGCCCGTTCGTACTGTTGGGCGGCTTGGTGGTAGGCGTGAATACTAGCCTTGAGGTTGGGAATGGCCTCTTGGTGTTGGGCGAGATGCCAATAGGCGGTTCCTAAATTATTTTGGGTCGCTCCATATTTGGGATTATCGACGGCCCGATACCGCAGGGAAGCCTCATAGGCCCAAACCCCTTGCTGGAAATGGCGGGCCGCCTCGCCATAGCGGGCCAGATCGCTATACACTGCCCCCAAATTATTCTGCACCATTGCATAGGTATGGGGAGCCTCGGCCCCATCATCCAAGGGGGTTAAGGCGGCTTGGTATTGGCTGAGGGCCTGCTCTAAATCCCCCCGGGCAGCGGCGGGATTGTCGGGGGAATGTTGGCGCGATCGCAACCAGTAGAAATTCCCCAAATCATTCAACGCATCAATCATTTCCGTCGGGGTTGTCAGGTGGGGGAGGAGATCTTGACTGGTGGCGATCGCCTGATCAAGGAGGGGGAGGGCGGTTTCCCCTTGGGCGATGCGATCGCGATATTGCTGCACCTGTTGCCGCAGGGCTTCGGGGGTGAGGGGGGCGGTGGGTTCCCAGGTTCCTGCTAGGGTGATCAGGGGGAAAGCCCCCGCCGGATCGGGGTCAGGGAGGGGGGGACTGGGGGGCGGCGGCGGTACGGGGGTAATGCCCTGATCGGCGGAAAAGGCAAAGATCCCCGTATGCCAACGCCAAAACTCCGGCACGCTGTGCTGAATTTGATGCAACCAGGGGCCATTCACCCAGAGCAACAGGTTAAATTCCAACTCCGGCAAATGGCGGCCCAAGGAACGCAGTTGGCGTAAAAATTGCTGCTGTACCGGGGGGGCTTGGCGGGTGAGTTGGGGAATGTTGCGCAGTTCTAAAATCGGCATCATCCCCGTTTGGCCCAAATGGGGATGATCCTGCAAAACGGCGGCGATCGCCTTCAACAATTGCGGCTCTCCCACATCCCAAGGCAGCGGCACTAGGGCCACTTGCTCCCCCCCTAGCCCGTGGTGGAGCCGTTGGGATAGGGTTTGGATTAGGGGTTCATGGTCACAGACAGCAAACAGCACTTGACGACGCAGGCCCGCCGCCAATACCCGTTGGAGGCGATCGTAGGTTTGAGGGTTATCCGTGGGATGGGGCAATACGGTCATGGTGATGGGCTGGGGGGGATTATTGCCGTTTTCGGGACTTGGGGGGCCAGTCAGGATGAAGCGGGTCGATACTGAATCGGCAAGACCACTTGAAAGACCGTGCCTTTGCCCAGTTGGCTGGAGATATCAATATGCCCGCCCTGTAAATCCACAAAACGCTTGACGATATTTAAGCCCAGGCCGGTTCCAGCAATGTTACTGACATTACGGCCCCGATGGAACGGCTCAAATAAATGGGGCAGATCTTCCGCAGGAATGCCAATGCCGGCATCGGCAATGTGCAATGTTACTTGGTCGTGATATTTCACCACTTTAAACTGAATGGGAGCCGGTGCGGGGCTGTAGCGAATCGCGTTAGAAAGGATATTCGTCAAAATGGAATGCACCATACATTGATCCAATGCCACTATTAAGCGTTTATGGCGACTGGTGAATTGAATCCGGTTTTGCTGAAGGGCCGGCTCTGCTCCCCCCTGTACCTCAGCCATCACCTCATGGCAAAAGGTGATCAAATCAAAGGGCCGAGGTTGCACCTCCATGCCTTTGGCCTCCACACGACCAATGATCAAAATGGCATCAATCATCTGGGTCATCCGTTCAACATTATCCTGAATCCCCAGCAGATAGGCGGCTTTTTGGTCGGCGGTGAGTTGATCTTGATAACGCCCTAGGGAGGACACCGAAAGCAAAATATTATTCAACGGGTTGCGAAATTCATGGCAAACCATCGTCACCACCCGCGAGCGCAACTCACTCAAGGCCTGAAGTTGTTGGTTTGCCTGTTCGAGTTCCTGGGTGCGATCGCGCACCCGATGCTCCAATTCTTCATTGGTGCGTTGCAATAACGCCTCGGCCCATTTCCGCTGGGTAATATCCCGAAACACCACCACCGCCCCCACCAATTGTCCCTGATCATCCCGCATCGGCGTACTAATATATTCCACCGGAAAACAGGTGCCATCTTTGCGCCAAAACACTTCATCACACACACGATGAACAATCCCATCTTGAAAGGCCGCATAGATCGGACAGTTCTCCCGCTGGTAAGGCGTGCGATCGGGATGGGAATGGTGCAAAACGTGGTGCATCGATTGACCGAGCAGTTCTTGAGGATCCCAACCGATCATCTGGGCGGCGGCGGGGTTCAGAAACGTGGCATTGCCCTGAAGATCCACCCCATAAACCCCTTCCCCAATGGCATTGAGGATCAGTTGTTGCTGTTGGCGCAGATGGTTCAGCGTGGCTGCCGCCATGGGCGTTGAGGAGGCGGTGGGATCCTCCGGTGATGGGTGCGCTAGTGGAGATTGCCCGTCAAATTGGGGCAATGAATCGGACAAATCCAAGGGGAGTTGAAAAGGGGGGATCATAGAACTGCCAAAGCTTTGAGGAGAGGGCGATGAGTTTTAAGCGCCATCAATACCCAGGCTGATCTGTGCCCAAGGTTGCCCATTGATACCGTTAAAGTTTAGCGCAGACGGTAGCCTTTTACACCGCAGATGTACCCTTGCAAATCCTATCAATAAATCAGCAAGCCTGCCATCCCGATCATGGATGCCCTATGCAAAAAATTCTCGTCATTGAAGATGAAGTCCAAACCCGCGAGATTTTTTCCCGCTGTTTGCATTTCGAGGGGTTTCTCGTTTTAACCGCTGCCCATGGTACTGCGGGGGTGGAGCTAGCCCGGCAACATCTCCCGGATCTGATTATTTGCGATATTATGATGCCCGATATGGATGGGTATCAAGTCCTCTCCACCCTCCATGAAACCCCCGCCACCGCTGCGATTCCCTTTATTTTTCTCACGGCTAAGGTAACAATGGCGGACTTGCGCCAAGGCATGGAACTGGGGGCGGATGATTATTTAACCAAGCCCTGTACGGTGGAGCAATTGTTGGGGGCGATCGCCACCCGCTTAGAACGGCAGGAACGGCTCAAACGTTGGTATGCGTCCCAACCCCAGGCTGATTATCCTGCTCAACCGCTCAACTCGATCTTTCCAGAGCATCCCACCTTGAACCCCGTTTTCCGCTTTATCGAGGCCCATTATGATCAACCGATCAAACTCACGGATGTGGCCCAATCCGTGGGCTATTCCCCTGCCTATCTGACGAATCTCGTACAAACCCAAACCGGCCGCACCGTCAAACGCTGGATCATTGAGCGACGCATGGCCCAAGCCCGCCATCTCCTCACCACAACGAATCAAACGGTGAATGCGATCGCCGAGGGGGTCGGCTACAACGATGTCAGCTATTTTGTGCGCCAATTCCGTCAATTTCATCACAGTTCTCCCCAACTTTGGCGCAAAACTAACCTAACCCAAGCCGCATCTTAAAAGATTTAATAAATTTCTGTATCATTGAATTCATTTTGTTGATTGAATCGGTCTTTGTGAGCATTTATTGACCCCAAAGTATGTCCTTTGGGGTCTGTTCCTCAATAGTGCCAATCACCGAAAGAAAATCCTATCTTTGCGAAAAAAATTACAATGCTTTTTGCGATTAACCTTGATAACTTAAGCGCAATGAGTTTTAAGCTGCACTGACAGCACCAGCCTCCCAACCCACCCACATATTGAGTCAGGTGACTTTGCTATGACAGTTTCCCTAAACGCATCTGAGTTCACTAAAACCCAGTGCTATTGCGGTGGTAATCACTTACCACAGGATCATTGGGAATTCCTCGAAAGTATGCCCAGCAATCCCAGCGACTGGGTAAGCGATCTGGTCAAAATGGGAGTTTATCAGTCCGATTCCCTTGATCTGGCCCAGACCCTCACCCAAGTTGAGATGCGCGAAGCCCTGCTGCTGAAAAATATCAGCGGTGGCAATCCGGCGCGGGAACAGTTTTGCCGGGATTTGATTAAAGAAGCCGGTGGCTTAGATCAAGCCATGGCCGCCGCCTTTGGCGTTCATGCCGTTGAGTTTTTTAGCAATACGATCCGCAATGGTGATTTTAGCCGTCGCGAATTTTTAAAGCGGGTGGCTGTTGCCGGTGCCTTAGTGGCCATGGCAAGCTGTTCTCAAGATGCCACCCAATCCGGAGGCACAGATCCAGAAGCTGGGGCAGATATCCCCAGCAATTTGGAAAAAACAGACCTCAGAATTGGCTTTATTCCTATCACCTGTGCCACGCCGATTGTGATGTCTGAACCCTTGGGCTTTTATGAGAAGTATGGGCTGAATGTCTCGGTGGTGAAAATGCCCAACTGGGCCGCCGTGCGGGATTCGGCGATCGCTGGTGAACTGGACGCTTACCATATGCTCTCCCCCATGCCCATCGCTATGACCTTAGGGCTTGGCTCGGCTACATTCCCCGTCAAGCTCGCCAGCATTGAAAACATCAATGGTCAGGCGATTACTGTGGCAATTAAACACCGGGATACGGTCAAGGGGCCAGCGGACTTTAAGGGGTTCCGCATTGGTGTACCCTTCCCCTTCTCAATGCACAACCTCTTACTCCGCTACTACCTCGCCACCGGTGGCCTCAATCCCGATACCGATGTGCAAATTTTCCCCGTTCC
>JAABSU010000147.1 GCA_011390265.1 Spirulina sp. | reverse complement strand
AACGACTAGAATCAATTATTCTATCTTTAATGATTTGTAGTTGTATATTCCTGGGGATATATGGTGCAATCATTGGCTCCTTTAATGGCATTTTACAAATGGTAGCCTCTGCCATTAAACTCCCCGCCCTTTACATCCTCACCCTCTTTATTTGCTTACCCACCCTCTACTTTTTCAACGTCATTTCCGGCTCAAAACGCACATTTAGCCAATATTTAGCCCTACTCCTCGCCGCCACCGCCGCCATGGCAGTGATGCTATTCGGCTTTGCCCCCGTTACTCTATTTTTTCGGCTCTCCAGCACAGATTATCAATTCTTTCAGTTGCTGAACATCTTGATTCTCGCCGCCTCCGGTATTGTGGGAATTCATTTTTTCTATCGCAGCGTTTTATTCATTGATGACCAACCTGCTGACAAACAAATTCAAAACCGAAATGTGCTAAAAATATGGTTATTCTTGTATGGCTTTGTTGGCAGCCAATTGGGTTGGACATTACGCCCCTTCTTTGGTGCTCCCAATAGTCCATTTCAACTCTTTCGCCAAATCGAAAGTAATTTTTATGCCCATGTTTTAAAACTCATTGGTCAATTATTGGGTGTATCTTAAGCTACCATGCATTATCCCTTTAAAACCTTAATGATTACCACTCAAGAAGTTGAAGATCTAATTAATTTTGACTTTTTAACCCATCTCAAGCTTGATTTTTATCAAGCATTGATCCTCCGCAACCCCAAAGCGCGGCAACGTCTCCTCAACACAGAGCTATCTTTGCTGTTTGTCAGCTTTATTGTGCTGACACCCATTGTCTTGATCTTTTCTCGTTCTTGGTCAGTCATCAGCAATGATGGCCAGGGTTTAGCAATCCTGCTTTTCGGTTTATTGATTGTGCTTTTGGGTTTGTTCGGTGGATTGAATCTTTTCTTAAAGCAAACCTGCCTTTCCGTAAAAACGATGAGTCAAATGTTACTAGAAATTGATAAATACAATCGTGTTATTCATTCCTTAAATCTTTTGCAGGAACTACGATTTTCTGAAAATCATGATTCTGAAGATGTTGATCAAATCAGTCAAAGTACTGAAGCGATGACCTTTGATTTACTCAAGACGATCAGAAAAAGCCTAATTCGTGCCATTACGGTTGAGCAATTACTCAGAACAAAACTTGATCAGAACATTGATTTACAAAGTATTTTACAACAACTAGAGCAAGATTTAGAATTATTGATGTCCCATGAAAATTCCTATAGTTTACTAGAAAACAATCAACTGTTAGCAGATACCCTCAAAATCAGTATGATGGTACACCAAGAAGTTGAAAGTTTATCCCGCCATCCTCTTTAGAACATCTTAAACAAGAGGTATAGCCCTCGCCCCTTGGAGTGAGGGACTGCGGGATGTACCTCATGGGTTGCCAAAACGCTATAGCGTTTTCGTGACTCATGAGAATGCTACTTCCCCCTTTTTAAGGGGGATTGAGGGGGATCTTTGTACCGCATGGCTCTAGAAATTGCTATATATAGATTTTATCCATATCTTTACCATTCCTAGGCAATAGCTGCTAGACTTTGTGAAGATTCATGTCAAAAATGGACTTCCTTGTTGTTTTTTGGTTAAAAAATTAATTACAGCTTGTTCATCGCTTAACCTATTACTCTCATCTTCAAGCCTCCTCCCCCATAGGAGAGAGGGAATTAGGGGGATGATTAGATTATTTTTCAACAGGCTGTTAACAACAATCAGGCATCACCTTTGTGGATGAGCGACTTTTTTATTGATTCATTGGTAACAGCCATTATGAAACAAACTCCAAGTCAGAAAACTTTTTCACGCAGAAATTTACTGCTTTACGGTGCAGGGATTATTGGGACTGGTTCGCTCACCGCTTGGCTGGGAACAGGTGCATTAGCTCGTAAGGTTGAGGCTCAGGCGCAGAGCCAGCCAGAGCTATGGATTGCCAGCAATTCAGGTAATACCCACGCGGGCAGTGGGCTAACTCCTGATCAAGCTTTAGACAGACTGATGGTGGGAAATCAGCGATTTGTCACTGCACAACGCCTCAATCCTCATCAAGATCCGACCCGTAGGGCTGAAGTTACCGCCGGACAAGCCCCCTTTGCTGCTATTTTGAGTTGTGCAGACTCGCGGGTTGTACCGGAGATTGCGTTTGATCAGGGGATTGGCGATCTTTTTGTGGTTCGCGTTGCGGGTAATCTGGCAATCACTGAAGATATTGCTAGTGAAGAATATGCGGTAGGTCTCTTAAAAGTACCGCTATTGGTAGTGCTCGGGCATGAAAAATGCGGGGCTGTATCGGCGGCTCTAGAGGGGGGGGAATTACCGGGTGTCATTGAATCTCTGGTGTTTGCAATTCGGCCAGCGATTGAGGCCTCGAAGGGAGAATCTGGCGATCGCCTCACCAACGCCATCAAAGCCAATGTGCGGCTACAAGTTCAACAACTTCAGGCTTCTTCCGTGATTGCTTCGGCTCTAGCAGCAGGCACTCTCAAAATTGTGGGCGCATATTATGACCTAGATAGTGGTGAAATTCAGTTAGTAGCCTAGGTGCGATCGCTTTGGATTTGTCATCATGTTAAGGATCGCCTTCCTCAGTCCCCGCCAATTCCGCCTGATAAAACTGATTTTCCTCCATCACCGCTTGGCGGTTGCGGGTCAGTTGTTGGACATCGGGGGGGAGGTTGAGGCGGGCAATGGCTTGCACCAGGCCCGCTGCATCCCCGGAATCAATCACATTGCGATAGAGGCGGTTTTCCTCGACGAGCGATCGCCGCACCAATAAACTCCCCTGAAGTTCCGCCGTCACACTCCCCGAATCAAAACGCATCAGCAGATCTCCCGGTTGCACCGCATCCCCTTCCTCCACCAGCACCTGAGCCACAACCCCACTGATGGGGGCCTGGATCTCCTTGACGGTGGCCTTGGGCTTTAACTGCCCCGTGGCGGTGGCGACCTGTTCAATCTCGGCAATGCAGGCCCAGCCCACGCCAAACGTCACCACCCCGATAATCGTCCAAGTAATCAGCCGCGACCACCGGGGGGATTGGCGCAGGACAACATTTTCCCCCCGCCAATGGGCTGAATTTCGCCAAGGGTTTCACCCCTGGGGGCATCTCCTGTACCACTCCCTGGCAACCTGCCAGTTACCCCCTGGCCAGCCGAATCAAAATTGAAACGATATGATTGAGGTGAGTTCCAATCTCAGCTTATTCGACAGGAGGAAACTAAAAAATGATCATTCAGCGTTTTTTCAGCTTTGTTTTAATCATCGGAATTAGCCTATTAGCCCTAGGTGGAAATTCACCGTTAATCCCGGTTTTTAGTGGGAATGTTGCCTTAGCTGCTCCAATTATTCCTAATGTTAGTGATTTGGCTAAAACGGTGCAAGAAATTGAAGCCTTGGATGCCATGCGCACGGCCTTAGCCTCTTCCTTAGAAGGTAGCACTGAAATACCCACGATGCAAACCATGAAAGAAGTGTGTCGTCCAGTGGGGATGCGAGCGATGCAACTCAGTCAAGACCATGGCTGGCAGGTGAAACAGATGGCCGCGAAGTATCGCAACCCCAAACATGCACCGGATAACGCCAATGCAGAGATGGCCTTAGCCAAGTTTGATCAAGAACCAAACTTGGTCGGATTTTGGGATCGAGAAACTGTCAATGAGCAGTCGGGAACTCGTTACTATCGCCGCATTGATGTTGAATCGAGTTGTTTGGTTTGTCATGGTGTTAAAGAGCGCCGTCCTCAGTTTGTGAAGGATGCCTATCCTCAAGATTTAGCCTATGATTTTAATGTGGGCGATTTACGGGGAATGTATGCTGTTTTTATTCCCGATGATCTGCAAAAAGCATTAACAGAAGCTGCTGAATAAAATTTGAAAATTTGCCAATCTGGAGTTGTTAATATGAAACGGTTTTTACATTTTCTGGGCTTAATATTAGTCGTGGTTGTGTTGGCCGGTGGGTTGGCGCTGAATGGGGCGATCGCCCCTGCCCAAGCGGCATTGCGTCAATTGGAGGAAGCGCCGGGGCAGACCGTTGTGCAGTCCCGCCAAACATTGAAGGATCAAGAGGGCAACACTTGGCAGGCGATCGCCTTCCGACGGACGACCCCCGATGGTGAGAACCACATCTATCTCCGTCTGGTGGCATTTCCGGGGGTGGCGACGCTGGATCACTCGCAGCCTTTGCGGTTAAAAAATTTCACGGGTAAAACCTTGAAGGCGGTGGATCTCTCTGAGTCGATGTTTACCGATGAAACCCAGAGTCAGCCGGGTTCTGGACAGTATGATTTGGGGCCAATTTTAATGGAATTAGAAACGGCGATTCCGATCCGCTTGATTTTGGCAACCATGGAGGGGCCGGATATTGTCCTCAATGTTGCACCGGAGATGATTGCGGAGTGGCGATCGCTTGCATCGGGGATCTAAGCATTTCCATCTTGAGGGTCTGGAGGGGGAGATCACGGGAAAAATTTGCGCCCTACCATGAGACGATCCGCAATTGCCCTGAATCCCATTAAGATAGGGGGATTATTCCCATCACCCTGAGCAAACGCGGTGGATCTTGCAGCCTGCTATCAGACCCTTGGCCTCCAGTGGGGCGCATCAGTCCCGGAGATTAAAGCGGCCTATCGTCGCTTGGCCCGGTGCTATCACCCCGATTTACACCCCCAAAACGTTACGGCAGCGGCAGCAAAGTTTATTGAGCTGACCCAAGCCTATGAACAACTACTCCAATCCCCCGGCCATAGCGCCCCCCGCTATCCCCAACCTAGCGCCGTTGCTTCGCCCCCCCATGTCAGCGAACCCAACCCCCTCAAAACTCAGGTTTATGAAAACTTACAAGTCCTGCTGCGGCGACGGCGGTTTGCCCGGGCTGTCGCCCTTGTTGAGGGGCTGGTGATTCGCCTGCCGGAAGATCCTGAAGTGCGCCAATGGCAGGCGATCGCCTACTATCAATGGGGGAAAGCCCTGATTGATCAAGGCCATGGGGAAAAAGCCAAGGTCTATCTGCGCAAAGCCCTCCGCAGCGACCCCCATAACCGCGAACTTTGGGCAGAAGTGGAATCCCAAGTCCATCGTTTGGCGAAAATTAGTTAACGGAGTTGAGCCATGAATGATGCCATTAGCCCCATTTATCAAGGGCAGTTTGGGGAATTTACGATCACCGAGGGCGATCGCCGCGAGGTGATGATTTATCGCGCTGGCCTGGCCCTCGCCGGCCTCAGCTTCGGATTAGGAACCCTGCTCCTCCTCACCCAAACCCCCAGCCCCCTCCTTTGGCAAAGCCTCACCCTCCTGTTTGCCCTCTTCTCCATCGGGTTAGGGGTGAGCCTTTGGTACATTCATATTTACCTAAAACTGCTCCATCGTGTCCTGCAACTGTTTTGGGCCATTGGTTCCCTTACCGCTTTGGGGATCATGCTCCGCTGGAGTGAACCGCTGCCGGTGGCGATCGCCCATCATCCCCCCCTGCTCATCGGCATTGGCTTCAGCTTCGCCGCCTTAACCGGCATTTTCTTCAAAGAAGCCTTTTGCTTCAACCGTCCCGAAACCAAACTCCTCACCCCCCTCATCCCCATCCTCATCCTCGGCCATCTCCTCACGCTCCTCACCCCCACCCTTGAGCAAATTCTCCTCGGGGTTTGGGCTGTGCTGTTCTTAATCTTCATCGGGCGAAAAATGATCCAACCGATTCCTCCGGATCTTGGCGATAAATCAGTGTTTGCTGAACTACATCGCCAGGCCCAACAAGCCCGTTAGAATAGTCATAAATCCTTTTAAATGATCAGGTATCTCGATCATGAACGCTGAACTGAATTCAGGGACAATTGATAGTCTGGCTTTATCGGAGGGCAATACCCGCCCTTCCCTCGGATCAAGACATCACCCAACCCCTGGCGAGGGAAGCGATTAACATTGTGTCTCTTGTCTTTTCTGATCAATCCGGCAGCTTGGTTCCTCCCCACTGCCATCTCAAATCCCTCACCCTAGAGGCGACGATCGAACAGTTGCCTCTCGATAACTTCTGTGTTCCGACGACCGCCTTAAGCCAAGATGTGGCGGAGGAGTTAAAGCATAACCCCGCCCGCGCTGGCGTGATCCTCACGGATCAGGGGGAATTTGTGGGGATGATTTCCCGTCGCCGGTTTTGGGAGCAGATGGGCCGCCCCTACAGCTTGGAATTGTTTTCAAAGCGATCGATCCTGCACCTCTATGGGTTTATTCAACAGGATGGATTGCGGTTGCCGGGTTATGTCCCCATTGTGCGGGCGGCGTGGTTGGCGCTGCAACGGCGGCCGGAATTGCTCTATGAGCCGATTATTGTCGATCTCTCCCCCCATTGCTATGGCTTGCTCGATAGCCATTATCTGCTGATGGCGGATTCCCAAATTCACCAGTTAACCATTCAACTGCTGCGGGAATCCTCCCAACAATTGGCCACCGCTAATCAACAACTGCAACGCTTGGCTACCCTAGACGGCTTAACGGGGATTAGCAACCGTCGCCAATTTGATGAGTCGTTGCTCTCCCTCTGGTTTCAGGGGGCGCAAAGCGGTAAGCCGGTGACGCTGCTGATGATGGATGTGGATTTTTTTAAACGGTATAACGACCATTACGGCCATTTAGCGGGAGATGATGCGTTGCGGAAGGTGGCCCAGGGGTTAGAGACGGCGATGGATTTGCCCTTGGGGGTGGTGGCTCGCTATGGGGGGGAGGAGTTTGCGGTGTTGTTGCCGGGGTGCGATCGCCCCCAAGGGGAACAGTTTGCCCAAATTCTCCAAGACCACATCCACGCTTTAAATGTCAGTTTTCCCCATTCGCCCGTGGGGGATTGCATCACCTTAAGCATTGGCGGCGCGACGTTGATCCCCGATGCCCATCGCGCTCCCCAGGATTTAATTGCAGCGGCGGATCGGGCTTTGTATGCCGCTAAAGAAGCAGGGCGCGATCGCTGGTTGTTTGCCGATTAAACCTGTTGGGGGGCAAATTGTTGGGCGTAGAATTGGGCGTAGCGGCCATTTTGGGCTAACAGTTCGGCGTGGGTTCCCGCTTCGATCAGTTCCCCCTGTTCGAGGACAAAGAGGCGATCGGCACGGCGGACGGTGGCGAGGCGGTGGGCAATGACGAATACGGTGCGATCGCGCATGATCCGCTCCAAAGCCTCCTGTACCAAGGCCTCTGATTCCGAATCCAGGGCCGAGGTAGCCTCATCGAGGATCAGGATTTGGGGATTGAGGTACATGGCGCGGGCGATGGCAATCCGTTGCCGTTGCCCCCCGGAAAGATTCACCCCCCGCTCTCCCACATAGGTCGAGTAACCCTGGCTCAATTCGGTAATAAAATCATGGGCATTGGCAATTTTCGCCGCTGCTTCTACTTTGGCCAAATCATAATCGACCTGACCAAAGGCAATATTGGCGGCGATCGTTCCCGAAAACAACACCGTTTCCTGAGGAACAAGGCCAATCTGTTGCCGCAGACTTTTCAGCGTCACCGTGGCCACATCCACGCCATCAATGAAAATTTGTCCCTGTTGGGGTTGATAAAATCGGGGCAATAGGTTGACTAACGTTGTTTTTCCCGCCCCTGAATGACCCACCAAGGCGATCATTTCCCCCGGTTGCACTAAAAAACTGAGTTTTTTTAACACCGGCTCACCGGGGACATATTCAAAGGAAATCTGTTGATATTCAACTTTGCCCGAAACCGGCGGTAGGGTCACGGGGGCCAATGGTTCTACCACCGTCGGCTCTAAATTCAACAACTCAAATACCCGATCTACAGAGGCTTGGGCCTGCTTAAATTCGTTGTAATTAGAAGTGGTAATACTAATCGGATCAATGAGCATCCCCACCGCTGCTAAATAGCCCACAAAGGAGCTACCGGTTAAATTGCCCTGGGAAATTTGCCAAGTTCCCAAACAGAAAATAAAGACAACGCTCATGGCGTAAAGAAAGCCCACAAAGACAATTTGAAAGGCTTTAATCCGCTCCGTCATATAGCGAGCGCGGCGATTATCTTCGGCAAAGTGGGTAAATTGCTGAAGCGTGTAATCCTCCGCTGCAAAGGCTTTCACTAAGCGAATACCGCTTAAATATTCAATGAGCAGTGAAGAAAGATCCGCAATCCGGTTCTGACTGCGGCGCGAATATTGCAGTAATTGTTCCCCAAAAAATCCCACTAAGATCGCCATTAGGGGGCCAAGAATGACAGCACTGGCGGTGAGTTGCCAGTTGAGATAGATCATCATCCCCAGGACGACAATTAATTGCAAGACACAGGGAATAAATTGCTGAAAGAGCTTATTCACCAATTCCCCCACCCGGTCTACATCCTCCGTGAGTCGATAGGATAAGTCCCCGGTTTTGGTGGTTTCAAAGTAGCTGAGGCTTAATTGTTGGAGGTGGCGGTAGACGGTGGTGCGGAGTTTGAGCGTGATTTGTAGGGCCGCCTTGGCCATGAACGTATCTTGATTGTATTGGGCGATCGCCCGCACAAAAAAGATCGCCGCCGCAATCCCCGCCGCCCGCGTACTCCCCTCCACATTCCCCGTCCCGACGGATTGCGCCATCGCTTCCGCCAGCTTAATCAAGGCCGGCCAACAGGCGGTAAACACCAACGTGGAAATCAGGGCGATGGCGATCGTCCCACCTTGGGCGCGGATGTAGGGGAGTAATTGGGGGTAATGAGCGGGTTGCTTCAAGATGCTTCCTTAAGCGGAGGTATGGGGATGGAGGACATGGCTGGAGCTAACGGTGTGGTGCTCTAGGGCCGGCGTGGGGGTTTTGACTGGGAAGAAGGGCTGATGGAGGCTGATTAATTGAGCCAATGTGCGTTTCAGTTGGGTGCGGGCAACGATCGCATCCACAAACCCACAGTTGAGTAAATATTCCGCCGTTTGGAAATCATCGGGGAGTTTCTCGCGGATCGTTTGCTCAATAACCCGACGACCGGCAAAGCCAATGGCGGCCTTGGGTTCGGAGATAATCACATCCCCCAACATTGCAAAACTGGCGGTTACGCCCCCCATTGTCGGGTTCGTGAGGACGGGAATATAAAGGAGCTTGGCTTGGCGGTGACGCTCTAGCGCCCCGGAAATTTTCGCCATCTGCATTAAACTCAGCATCCCTTCCTGCATCCTTGCGCCCCCCGATGCACAGATGATCAGCACCGTCAGGCCTTCCTGGGTGCCGTATTCAATCAGGCGGGTGAGCTTTTCCCCCACCACAGACCCCATACTCCCCCCCATAAAGGCAAAATCCATCACCCCGAGGGCGACGGGCAGGCCATCAAGGAGGCCCGTGCCGGTTTGGACGGCATCGGTGAGGCCGGTTTTGGTTTGGTAATCCCGGAGGCGGTCTTTGTAGGGTTTGCGATCGCGGAATCCCAGGGGGTCAACGGGGCGAACCTCTGTATTGAGGGGCTTCCAGGTTTGGGGATCAATCAGTTGGTTGATGCGCTCCTGACTACCAACGCGGAAATGGTGGTGGCATTCGTTGCAGACCATGGCGTTGGCCTGGAGGTCTTTGGTGTAGGCCAGTACGCCGCAGTTGGGGCATT
>JAABSU010000146.1 GCA_011390265.1 Spirulina sp. | reverse complement strand
CCTAAAAACAGACCAGCCCCGATCCACCAGTAAGGCGATCGCCCCTAGCCTTGATTCAGTGAATAGAGCGATCGCCCTAGACCCCCATCCATGAAAAGCCTCAGAAATTTGGCTACAATCCCGACAGTACCACCACCAACCCAGATCCACCAACAACATTTTTGTTAGTTGGCAACAATGTTTTGCCATAAATCTGCTGTAATAAACCTTGACAAATGCCTAACATTTGTTGTTGCGATCGCAAGATTAGGAATTGCTGATGCCATAGATTGGGCTACCAAAATCATGTCACCATCAATCATTTTATCCCCCGCAGTTGGCTGTCCTTGTTGTCTTGCCTTTGCCCATAATTCAGCCGCTTGACGCATTGCCATCGTTGTAATCGGCAAATATTCCAATCCTTCACATAAACTATCTAACCGAGCAACTCCCTTTTTTTTATTTGCTCGCAATAGCTCACGACGAACTTCATAATCAGCAATTTCTGGAATAATGATCCGATTGCCTAACTTAACATGAGACTGGAGCCATTGATTACAGGCAACAGATTGAGGGGAAAGGTTTGGATTCGTGATTATGCCAATTGGCCCCGCATCTAATACAATTGCTTGGATTACCATGTGATTCCCTTCATCTCTAGGGGAAATAACCGCCGATCCGAGAGCCGATCCGCATCAATCGCTCCCACCAAATACTCCCCAGTCTCCTGCTGCTCCACAATATCCTCATCATCAATCCAAGACTGCAAAAGATCAATCACCTCAGCTTGTTGTTGCCGCTCTAAAGACTGTGCCACAAGCTGTAGCATCATCGCTTCCGGTGATAACCCCTGCCGCGCTGCTTCCTGGCAAAGGTATTGCTCCAATTCAAGGGGAAGATCTACTGTTAACGTCATCGGCTTTCCACAACACTAGCTCTATTGTAGCCCGCTCCGTTTCCCTCAATCATGAATGGAGCGATCGCCCCCTAAAGACAGACCAGCCCCGATCCACCAGTAAGGCGATCGCCCCTAGCCTTAATTCAGTGAATGGAGCGATCGCCCCCTAAAAACAGACCAGCCCCGATCCACCAGTAAGGCGATCGCCCCTAGCCTTGATTCAGTGAATAGAGCGATCGCCCCCTAAAGACAGACCAGCCCCGATCCACCAGTAAGGCGATCGCCCTCCCTCCTTGAAAAGTTTTTGCCCAACAATTACCAATTTTACACCGCCAACAACTCTTCTCCAACTCAACATACAGCAGAACCTCAGTGCAAGATCCTTAGCTATTTTCGCTGCCCCTGCGTCCGCTTAACACCAAACCCATAAACATATAAATCAACCACAGCATAGTCATAACGCTTTTTATTCTTCCTCTCTGCTATCAAGCCAATTTGCTCCAATCTCTTCAAAAAGTTCTCAAAAGACAGATCAGACTGATTCGCAACAGTATCCCCCCACAATAGTTTTAAATCTTCCACCTTAAACAAAGAACTTAATTCATTCATGCGTTCAAAAAACCCTAAAAATTCTGGATATTCATTTTTAATCGCATCACACCGTTCTTGAGAAGCAGCCTCCAAACCTTGAGTTAAAGACGTCCATCCCAATAAACGATCACTCGCTGCATTTTTTATTTGTGCTGTTAACTCTACATCTCTAGCTTTATTCAGTAAAATAGTTAGAGAACGTGGATAAGTATTGTTACTAGCATCAGTTAACCGGGAAAATACCCATTGAAACACATAGGCATTTTTGCCCTTTTCAACCCTCAAACCCCATAACGGCCCCAAGGCTTGACGCAAATTCTCTTCACTCGCTTCATCAATTTCATTCTCCGCTAGGGGCAAAAGGCGGTTAGAAAGCCTTTTGAAATCGATAGACCCCCCAATTGCTAAACGATAGGCTAAACGTAAAAAATCAATTTTTCCCCACTGCAATAGTAAAGTGCGTGCTTCACCAAAATGACTTTTATTGGTGAAAATCAAATTACTCCAGATATCCTCTCGCAAAAATACTTTAAAACGAATATGATATAAGCCTTGATTATTGAGATCATAAATCAGACGCATCAACCCGCCCAATGCTGCTTGTTGCCAAGGACTATTTTCTTGAATATCCTGATCTAAATCATCATAAAATAACCAGATTTTTTGTGCAACTTTACCCAAGGACTGATCGTAATAACTCAAAGCATCCCGACAACAAAAATTTAAAGCTTCATTGGTGACAAATTCAATTAGTTTATGTGTATGTTTTTCTTCCCAAATATTGTACTGTTCTGCGAAATTGTATTTTAATCGAGAGAGTAATGCTTTAAACTTAGGTTGCTTCAATATTTCAATGAATTGCGGAACTGAACGATAAATTTGAACAACAGCATAAGCCCGCCATAACGATAACCAATCTTTTTGATGTTCATCAAGCCTTTCGTGGATTTGAGCAAAAAAATCAGTTGTGGGTCTAAATTGATTACTAGGGCCGTGGCCTGACAATATCGTTATATTTTCCAAACGACCCCGTGCATACTTTTCAGCATTTTCACGATGCTGTGTAAATAAAGTGTAGAGTGTTGACTTGCCTGTTCCTTTCCGCCCCCGAATCACCCAAACAGCATCGTCTAAGCAACGCTCAAAATCAGTTGTCTTTTGAAAAACTCTATCAAAATCATTGTTTAAAATACTATCGGCATCACGTTCTGGAAAAGACAAAGATTTTACTAAACTTAAACGATTAGATGCACTAATTAGTGCGTCGGCTTCTAATACACTACTTTTTTCTAGTAAATAATTTGCAATGGGAGCATAGTAAGGCAAAGCAGTCTCAACAGGAAACTGAGTAACGCCCGCGATATTAGGATGATAAGGAATTTGGATCAGTTCTTTTTGCTGATCATTCGTTAATTCTAAAGAGTGTTTTATATTTTCAACTAAATTAGCGCCAATGATACCTTCAGGAATAGGGGATAACACTAATTTGACATCAGCATGACTCAATTCATTTAAAGTGTTTTTAACAAAACGAACACCTTCAGCATTTTGTTCACTAGGATATAAGACGATAAAAATATCATCTGCCAGCCCTAACAACGTGAAACCGCCCCATTCATTGAGTCCTGTTCGTGCATCAATCAGCATAATATCAGGTTGAAACTGATCCCAAAGTTCCTGCTCAAACTGCAACCATGGATCACCAGCTTTATCAAAAAGATGTGTCGTTGTTAACAGTGATAATCGTTGAACATACCTCCGATCAATATTTCCCGCAGGTACAACAAACAAAGGACGTTTAGAATGTGAATCTGTAACACTGTAGACAACACCTCGATCTCCGCCTAACTCAACTTGAGGTTGATAAACTTCATTCAAAAAGCAAGTTTGGCGTTCCCATAAATAATCAATTAAACCTTCTTTAGATCTGGCTTGCTGAGGCGGTAGTAAAGCATGCAAGCCTGGTGCTTCAACATCCATGTCAACAACAACAACGCGCTGGCCAGAACGGATTAATTGAAAAGCAGTTTGTATTAATGCCGTAGTTCTGCCGACCCCACCTTTGTAAGAATAAAATACGACACGCTTGATCCGATGGCTGTCTTTTTCAGAAAAAGTTTTGCCTGATGCTAACATATCCACAGCTTTTTGCCATGATGTCGGAATATCATCGTCTGTATCGACGACAACAATCCCCTGCTCCATTGCTTCCTCCGGGGTGTATAGTTCAATGATACCGATAGATAAATCAGCTTTTTGAATTAAGGATTCAACCTCTTGTAATCGCTCTACTCTACTCTTCCCATTAAATTTTTCTGAGATAACGGTCAACAAAACAAAACCACCATCTCCAACATCAAGCTGAAAATTATTGGAGAATTTACGCTTCAGTTCCTCGCGTAATCTTGAAGGATTCATTACATATTTGCCTCATTCTTTTCTAGCCAACCATAAACATAATCAAAGCTTCTTTTCCACTCATCCCGCTGAACGGATGATGCCTGAGCCACATAACGTAAATTTATATAATCAACAGATGTTGCACCGAGAGGGTGAATAATACGGCTTAGATGATCTAGAAATAGCCGATCTGACTGCGCCAATTTGTATAACCGTGGCATATGACTTAGGGCTATCTTGATACTATGTCCTGGATTTTTGATCGGCTGATTAAACATAGAATCTTTCTTTTTGCGACTTTTTTCATCCCATTCACTAATTTTATGATAAACAGCGAGCAATGACTTTAGACGACACTCTATACTGATACCGCCTAAATGTAAAGCTGCTATATTGTGGTCTTTTAGCTTCAGTAAAGCTTCAGCATCTTTTTTTCTTTCCAAGCCTGCACTGGCAAAATCTTCCATAATTAACTTAGGATGTTACAAACCCAAAAAGCCACAGGCTTTATTTTAAGTTGATTTTACTGCTTTTTATAATTAAAACCAGTTTTTCAACATAGCACGCTCTGCACAAACCTGTCAACCCACCCAGATCCCCACTCTGCCCCAACTCCGTAAACTCTTGCAAAATAGTTGAGAATATCTAGCATTAAGGCTACAATCGAAGACCATATTTATTGCGGATACGCCATGAAGCTACGTTTATCTCAACCCCTTTCCCTCCTCGTCTCTAGCTTGATGCTGGGAGCGATCGCCTGCTCTGCTCCCACCACCACCAGCGACCCCTCAACCCCAGAAGAGGCCGGCGTTCTCAACCTCTACTCTGCTCGTCACTACGACAGCGACGAAGAACTCTACCAAGCTTTCACCGCAGCCACCGGCATTGAAATCAACCTCATTGAGGGCAAAGAAGAAGAACTGCTAGAGCGGATTAAAAGCGAAGGGGCTAATAGTCCCGCTGATCTGCTGATGACCGTTGATGTGGGCAACCTCTGGCGGGCCCAAGAAGCCGGGATCTTGCAATCCATCGAATCCGATGTACTCACCGAGGCAATCCCCGCCAACCTCCGGGATGATGAAAACCAATGGTTTGCCCTCACCAAACGGGCGCGGGTGATCATCTACAACCCCGATAAAGTCCAGGAATCCGACCTCTCCACCTACGAAGCCCTCGCCGAACCCCAATGGCAGGGGCGGATCTGTATCCGCAGTTCCAGCAACATCTACAATCAATCCCTCGTTGCCGCTAAAATTGCCGAACTGGGAGAAGCCGAAACCAAAGCCTGGATCGAAGGGTTTGTCGCCAACTTTGCCCGTCCCCCCGAAGGCAACGACACCGCCCAAATCCAAGCCGTTGCCGCCGGAGCCTGCGATCTGGCCATTGCCAATACCTACTATGTGGGCCGCTTAATGCGCTCCGAAGAAGCTGCCGACCAAGAAGTGGCCAGCAAAGTTCGGGTCTTCTTCCCTAACCAAACCGAGGGCGGAACCCATATCAACATCAGCGGCGCAGGGGTGACGGTCAACGCTCCCAATAAGGAAAATGCGATCGCCTTTTTGGAATTTCTCGTGACCGCAGAGGCTCAAGAGCTTTTCGCCGCCGGTAATAATGAATATCCCGTCGTTGAAAATGTGGCGATAAACGAAGCGGTGCAGACCCTAGGGCAATTCAAAGCCTCAGAACTGAAGGTGGAGGAGTACGGCGAACTCAATCCCAAAGCGGTGCAACTCATGGATCAGGCCGGTTGGAAGTAAACCAATTAAGCTAATTTTAAGATTAGCCCTAGCCTGATTGTTAACGCACCTATGATCGTCGCCATTGATTTTGGGACAAGCAACACCGTCGTTGCCCGTCTCAACCCCACCACCCAAACCGGCGAAATCCTCGCCCTCCCTCCCCTCAGCCAGCAAATCCTCGCCAACCCGCCCCTGATCCCTAGCCTGCTTTATGTGGAGCAGGGGGCCACGGGTCAGGTGTTGTTGGGGCAAATGGTGCGCGATCGCGGCCTGGATATTCCCGGCGATCCCCGCTTTTTCCGTCGGTTTAAGCGGGGGATTGGGGCGGAGGTGCAGGGGTTTTTACCGGAATTGGAGGGTAAAACGATTACCTTTGAGCAGGCCGGTAGTTGGTTCCTTACAGAAATTCTCAATATGCTCCAGGGCGATCGCCCCATTGAATCCCTCGTGCTCACGGTTCCGGTGGATAGTTTTGAAGCCTATCGCCGTTGGTTGTTGGGGCTGTGCAATCATCTCCCCGTTGAGCAAATTCGCCTCATTGATGAACCCACCGCCGCCGCCTTGGGCTACGGCCGGGAAACCGCCGCAGTTGTGCTAGTTGTCGATTTTGGCGGCGGCACGGTGGATTTTTCCCTCGTGCAATTGAACCCCTTGGGGCAAAAAAACCAAAGCAAACCCCTCGGTTTCATCCTTAAATGGGGGGATCAGGTGTTTGGAGAAGGGGACAATCAGCGGGTGAAAACGGCGCGGGTTTTAGCTAAAGCGGGGCAAAACTTGGGAGGATCGGATATTGATGATTGGCTCGTGGATTATTTTATCGCAACCCAAAATATCCCGAAATCAACGCTGATCACCCGTTTGGCAGAGCGGTTAAAAATCCAACTTTCCAGCCAAGTCCAGGCCGATGAGACCTATTTTGATGATCAAACCCTCGATAGCTATCACTTAGAGCTAGATCGCCCCCAATTCCATGCCATCCTTGCGGAACGGGGCTTTTTCAATAGCCTCGATGGGCTAATGGCTCAGGTGTTGCAACAGGGGCGATCGCAAGGTATTGACCTCGAAGCCATCGATACAGTGCTCCTCGTCGGGGGAACGACTCAACTCCCCGCTGTTCAGGATTGGATTCGTCAATATTTCCCCTCGTCTAAAATTCGCGTTGATAATCCCTTTGGAGCCATCGCCCTCGGGGGGCTACAACTGGCCCAAGGCTTTGAACTCAAAGATTTCCTCTACCATAGCTATGGGATTCGTTATTGGAATCGGCGCGATCGCTGCCACAGTTGGCATCCCCTCATTCCCGCCGGCCAACCCTACCCGATGACGGAACCCATTGAGCTATTTCTGGGGGCATCGGTGGACAATCAGCCCAGTATTGAGTTAATCCTGGGGGAATTGGGGACGCAAACCAGTACAACCTCGGTGTATTTTGATGGCGATCGCCTCGTCACCCGCGTCATTGCCGGAGATAACGCCGCCGTCCAACCCCTCAACGATCGCGAAGGAGCCAGAACCATCGCCCAACTCTCCCCCCCCGGCATCCCCGGAGGTGATCGTCTCCGTTTAGAATTCCGTGTCGATAGCCAACGCCAACTCCGCCTCACCGTCGAGGATTTGCTCACCCAGCAGGAGATTCTAACCAATGCGATCGTCGCTGAACTCTCGTAAAAACCCCCTTTTCGGAGGATCCCCCCGGCTACGCCGACCCCCTTAATAAGGGGGTTGCATTTCAGAACCCCCCTTTTTAAGGGGGGCAGGGGGGATCCCGCTTCGTTGTCATGCTGACGATCCCCCCGGCTACGCCGACCCCCTTAATAAGGGGGTTAATTTCAGAACCCCCCTTTTTAAGGGGGGCAGGGGGGATCACACCCAGACCACCGTTTGCGTCTCCGCCGCCCGCTGGGCCGCCACCGCCACCCGCAACGCATAGATACTCGCCGCCGCTTGCACATATAGCGGTTTACCTTCGCAGAGATAGGCCACAACCCCATCGAGATCCTGATTAAACAAGCCCCGCCGCGTCCCCAATTCTAACCGTTGCACCGTTTCCCCTTGGGTGAGCCGTCCCTGCTCCTGATCAAACCATAACGTACCGCGATCGCCCTGTAACTCAAACTGACGCAACGCCTCCGTAAACTGATCCCCTTTCCCATAGGTGACATTGGCAATCAAGCCACTGGCGAACTGTAACTGAGTGGCACAGAGGCAAGCCCGATAATCCGGGAGCGTCTCCTGATCCCAATAGCGCAGTTGACAACTCACCGTTGCCACCGGGCCAAACAAATCCGTGAGGCGATGGATGCGAGAGAGCGCAGCCACCAGGGGAAAGCCGAATTGATCCCGGTTATAGCTCCAACTGTCAAGCTTGAAGGGTTGGGGGCTGAGGGTGATATAGCGGGCATAGTTAATATTGCCGATCACCGGGCAATATTCCTGCATTGCCGAATGTAACCCCCCCAACAGTTCAATATGCTCAATGTGAAGGAGCAAATCCCGATCTTGGGCAAGCTGTAGGAGGGATTCCGCCTCTTCGAGGTCAAAGGTCAGGGGATATTCACAAATGACATGCTTGCCGGCCTTAAGGGCAGCGGTGGCGATCGCCCCATGGTCACGATTAATCGTGGCAATCACCACCCCGTCGAGATCGGGGTGGGTGAGCAGATCCTGCCAATGGCTGTAGTGGGCAGCGGTGCGTTCTGGATCGAGGGCGAGGATGCGATCGGGCTGGCGGCCGGCAATGGCCACCAACTGCGTGCGTTCCTGGGCGGCGATCGCCTCAATCCGCCGTTTCGCCACATAGCCCGTCCCCACAATCCCCCACCGGAGCACAGTATCTAGAGCCATTAGTGATGGTGCTGCCCCTGTTGGGCGCAGTCTTTTTGCCAACACCGTTCCAAGGTTTGCAAACGGTAGAGATAGAGAAAACGACTAATGTCGAAGGCTGTCCGTGCGGAGGAATCAAACAGAGGTTGATTGAGATAGTGCCAGACAAGGAGGGTGAGTTGTTTGAGCTTAAAAACCATGATGATCACGGGGTTGACATCAATTGAGCAGTAAAGTTAAGGGTTTTGTCCTGACAATGGGCAGGGATGGAAGGGCGCAAGGGATGACCCTACGGGTAGATTCCCCACAAGATGGGGAATTTTGGCTCACCCCACGGAACGCAAAATCTGCCTAAGCAGATCACAGCAACTGGGCTGCGCTTTATTACTAATGTGCCTTAAATTTTGGGGATTTTACCCAATTTAAACGTAGAGATTTATTAAGTTGACCGGAATTCCACCACTGCCTGAACAAAAGAATTTCCCTCTCCTCCCTTAAAATGACCTGCTGAAAGCGAAATTATGAAGGAGTGTTCTATGGCAGATTGGCAACGGGTTGAAGGGAGTGTCACCGCCCCTCGCGGTTTTCAAGCCGCCGGGATCACCGCTGGGCTAAAGCCCTCCGGTGCGCCGGATTTAGCCCTGATTTATTCTCAAAGTGAGGCGATCGCCGCTGGGGTGTTTACTACGTCTGTGGTGCGGGCGGCCTGTGTGGACTATTGCCGCCAACGCCTCCAAGCCAAAGCCAGCGCCCGGGCGATTCTCTGCAATGCGGGCCAAGCCAACGCTGCCACGGGAGAACAAGGCTGGCAAGATGCGATGGAAACCGCCACATTGTTAGGGGAAGCCCTGAAGATTTCCCCCGATGAAATTTTGCTGGCCTCCACAGGGGTGATTGGCCAACGGATGAAAATGGAGGCGTTTCGCAGCGGTATTCCCCAAGTGGTGGCGGCCTTGGATGAGGAGGGGGGCGATCGCGCCGCTGGAGCGATTATCACCACTGATCTCGTCCCCAAAGCCATTGCCTTAGAAACCCACATCGACGGCCGGCCGGTACGCATTGGCGGCATTGCCAAAGGCTCCGGGATGATTCACCCCAACATGGCCACCATGCTCTCCTTTGTCACCTGCGACGCAGCAGTTTCAACGACCCTCTGGCA
>JAABSU010000014.1 GCA_011390265.1 Spirulina sp. | reverse complement strand
TAACTGACGGGCGGCGATCGCCCCCAGTTTGGTTGCGGCAAAGGTGGCCAGGTGTTGGCAGAGGCGGGGCCAGTCGAGGAGGTCGAGGGTTTCGGCGGGGGTCAAGGCGGTTGGGGTTAGGGGCTTTCCTTAAGTTAGCAATCTTAAGGCTTGGATTTCAAGCGGGGAGGCGATCCCCGCAGGGGGTTAGGGGGGATCTAACCCTTGAGTTGAATCAATTCAATTTTGTACCCCGTTGGGTCTTCGACAAAGGCGATCACCGTTGTGCCGTGCTTCATCGGCCCCGGTTCCCGCACGACTTTGCCGCCCCGCGCTTTAATTTGCTCGCAGGTGCCATAAATATCCTCTACACCTAGGGCAATGTGGCCATAGCCGTCGCCAATGTCGTAGTGGTCGGTTCCCCAGTTGTGGGTGAGTTCAATCACGGTATGATCGGCTTCATCGCCATAGCCCACAAAGGCGAGGGTAAACTCTCCCCCTGGATAGTCTTTTTGCCGCAGCAGTTTCATCCCCAACACCTCACAGTAAAACTTGAGGGATTCTTCTAAATTCCCAACCCGTAACATGGTGTGTAGCATCCGCATAATCAATTCTCCTCAAAGATTCGCACTTTATCCTAGCGAATCTGTGGGCATCGCTTCTGGGGCTATGGGGGGCAACCTACCGTTAAACCTTGATGAGGCCGCATGGAAAGCAGTGGCTATAATATGAGGACAGACCTTTTTGCCTGTGTGTGTTTCTATGTCCCAGCAGTCTACCGATGGCCGCCACAACGCTCATCCCCTCTCGCCCCAACCCACGGAACTGCTGTGGAAAGGGCAATAGAATGGAAGAATTAGATGTTGGTCAAAGATAATGGAGAAGGACAAGTATTTAAGGGTAATTTTGTTGGAGGATGGGGAGACGGTTCACAACGCTTTTTTTGATCGAGGATTTAAGGAGCAGCAAGATGAAAATTCAATACTTTGAAGATACTGATACTTTATACATAACTTTTTCGCAAAAAATTCCTACGGAAACAAAGGAGCTTGACGAAAGTACCCTACTAGATTTGGATGAAAATGGGCAGCTTTGTGCAATGACAATTGAACACGCAAAAGATAGAGTGGGTATTCCAGAAGTGAAATTTGAAAAAATTTCTGCATAATGAAAAGGCTCAACGCTGAACGAGGTAAAAGCAACGTTACAGTTGTCTAAGCACTGCTGCTGAGAAATGGACGCTAGTCTTGAATCTGCTATCCACCGAATTACTCAAACCCGACTAACCGTAGCTTCAGATCGCGCTGTGCTCGTTGCACTTACAGGCGTTGACGGTTGCGGCAAAGGCTATATTGCTCGAAAAATCGCCCATGCCCTAGAAGCCCAGAGCTTGAAGATCGCCACCATCAACATTGATGGTTGGCTGAACCTGCCCCCCGTGCGTTTTAGCCAGAGTAACCCTGCCGAACATTTCTATCAATACGCATTTCGCTTTAAACAGATGTTTTCGGAACTGGTGCTGCCGCTGCGTGAGGGGCGATCGCACCATCTGGAGGCAGACTTTACCGAAGAAACCGCCGCAGACTACCGAAAGCATCAGTATGACTTTGAGGCCATTGATATCATTTTGCTAGAGGGGATCTATCTATTAAAACGCGAGTTTCAGGCATACTATGATCTCTCATTTTGGATTGAATGTAGCTTTGAAACTGCTCTCCAACGAGCAATTGATCGCGGCCAGGAAGGCCTCTCTCCTCAAGCAACCGTGGCAGCCTATCAAAGCATCTATTTTCCAGCCCAAGAGATTCACTTTCAACAGGATACCCCGCGCCTCGCAGCCACATCGATCATTAACAATGATCTGGGGTTAGACCATTAACCCTTGCTAACCCCTCAACCCAAAATTCAACCTAGGGAATTCGTCAATGTGGGTTCTTCCGCTATGGAGGCCAGCGATCGCTCCTCCTCCTTCGCCAGAGCCACCGCCGCATCCAACACCCGCCAAACGTGATGCAACATCGGATCTAAACCCTGGTGGGATACCGCCGAGATCAGGAAAATCGGATCAGCGGTGATCGCTGCAAATTCCGACTGAATAAACGCACTCATTTCCGGATCGAGGGCATCGATTTTATTGAGGGCCAGGATTTGGGGGCGATCGCTCAATCCCCGACCATAGGCCGCTAATTCCGCCTGGATCGTTCGATAATCCTTCAGCGGATCATCGGCAGTTACATCCACGAGATGCACCAACACCCGCGTCCGCTCAATGTGGCGGAGAAAATCATGGCCCAACCCCACCCCCGCATGAGCGCCCGCAATTAAACCAGGAATATCCGCAAACACCGTGCCGTCCCCCGTCGGCCGACGCACAACCCCCAAATTGGGAACCAGGGTAGTAAAGGGATAATCGGCAATCTTAGGCCGGGCCGAAGACAGAGCCGAAATCAGCGTCGATTTGCCCGCATTGGGCAAACCAATTAACCCCACCTCCGCCAATAACTTCAACTCCAAGCGCAGATGGAAATGTTCCCCCTCCCGACCCGGTAGCGCCAACTCCGGAGCGCGGTTATGGTTCGTTAGGAAACAATGATTCCCTAAACCGCCCTTGCCCCCCACCGCAATACAGAGCCGCTGCTGGGGATAGACCAAATCGCCAATCAACTCCACCGCCTCCGTTTCGGGATCGAGGCGGTAAATCATTGTGCCGCAGGGGACTTGAATCGTCAGGTTTTCCCCCGATGGGCCAGCACATTTATTCGGGCCGCCCCGTTTGCCGTTATCGGCTTTGAAGATGCGCAAATATTTAAAATCGAGGAGCGTCTGTAACTGCTCCACTGCTTCCAAGTAGACAGATCCCCCCCGGCCACCATTGCCCCCAGCCGGGCCACCGGCCGGCACATATTTTTCGCGACGAAAGGCAACGATACCATCCCCCCCATCTCCGGCTTTTACTTCAATTTCGGCGTAGTCAATGAATTGCATGGATATTCGCGGGCATGGGGTGGGAGTTTACCTATCTATTCTAATTTGTTTCTTGCCCGATCAAAACCGGAAATGAGTTGCCTTGCGAAACATTAAAAATCATGGTGATCTGTTAGACATTTTGGGAATCCGGGCCTAGGCTGGGGAAGATAGCGATCGCCCCCTCCCCCATGCTCTATAGTCTTGCCAACCTCCCCTACTGGATTATTTTGGGTTTCGGTTTTGTCTTGTTTATCCTGGTGATGGCCACGGGAGGCGGTGATGATGAGCTAGACCTAGAGGGGGATGCCGATGCCGCCGACCTCAATGCTGGGGGCGTGTTGCCGATTTTGCTGTGGTTGGGGCTGGGGCGCACGCCTTTATTACTCCTGCTGGCAACGGATTTAAGCCTGTGGGGACTGTTGGGCTGGCTGTTGAATGCAACAGCGGGCTATCTGCTGGGGGCAATGCCCGCCCAGGTGATGGGTTGGAGTGGCCTGATTTTCCTGGGTTCCTTGGTGGTTTCCCTGTATTTGGGGGCGCTGTTGTGTCGGCCCATTGGGCAGTTGTTGGCCCCCTTTGGAGAAGATGCGGGGGGCGATCGCCTCATTGGCTGTCTCGGCACAGTCACCAGCCAAACATTACCCAAACTCACCGAGGGCAAAGTCGGTCAAGTCGATGTCACCGACCCCTATAACAACCTCGTCACCGTTAGCGCCGCCCTCCCCCACTGGGCCACCTTCAGCCCCCATCGCGGCGATCAAGTCCTCGTCATCGATGCAAGCGATCACAGCTATCTCGTCATTGCCAAAGACAGTGCCGACGAAGACCGTTGGCTCCGTCAAAATAATTCTATCCAAGACACTCGGAGTTAATTCCCATGAAAGTTTGGTTTCACCTGCTGCAATCCCTCCCGGATTTAGCCACAATGGAAGCCCCCCAATCTCACCCACAATCGAGCGGCGACTATTATTTTCCCCCTCGCCAAACTGAAACAGAGCCAATTATCCTCGCCCAAACCAACACCGCTCCCGTAACAGAAACCCTCGTCAATATGGGGGGAACGTTGCTGATTGGGGTGGCGGGTTTGGTGAGCATTATCGTCTTTTTACTTCTCGCTCTGTGGACATACAAACTCTTTTATGTGATTACCCCCAATAACGAGGCTTTTGTCCGCACTGGGGGCTTATTTAGCAAGCAGAAAAGCGTGATTCTCAATGGCGGTTGTATTGTCCTGCCGGGGTTCCATGAATTAACCCGTGTGCCATTGCGGGAAATTTCCATCGATGTGGAGCGCACGGGGGCCTTGGCGGTACGCACCCAAGATTATTTACGGGCCAGTATGCGGGTTACATTTTATGTGTGTATTAACGCCGTGGATCAGGATGTCAGCACCGCAGCGGCACGGCTCTCGAAGCAGGGGCGCATTGCCGAGCCGGATATTAAAGAAGCGTTGGAAAAACGGGCCGATGATGCGATCCGAGCCGCTGCCAAACGCAAAAGTTTGGCAGAAATTGACTCGGATAAATTGGGCTTTGCTGATGAAGTGTTGAATTTGATTCAGCAGGATCTTAAAAAAGTGGGGTTAACGCTGAACAATATTGCTATTTCTGAAATTGAAGAAAGCGACACCTACGACGAAAACAACTTCTTTGATGCTCAAGGGGTACGGCTTCGTACCGAAACAATTCAACGCTCGATTCAACAAAAACGGGAAGTGGAGTTAACCACCCAAGTTTTAATTGAACAGCAGGAACTGGATGCAGAAAAAAAATCCCTGTCGATTATCCAAGCCAAAGAAGAAGCTCAACTCAATCAGACCCAAGAAATTGAAACGCTGCGCCTGACCAAAAATCAAGAACTGGAAGCCCTTAAAGCCCAAAAAGCGCGGGAAATTCAGGAAGCTCAGGATCAAGAATTGGCAAAAATTGAGCGCAATAAAATTCTCCAAAACCAAGAGGTGGAATCAGCACGGCTGCGGGCCCAAATTGAGGTGGCGGGAGCAGATCAGGAGTCGAAAATTGCTCAACAACAGGCGGCGATCGCCATTGTTAACAAAGAGCGGGAACGCCTGGCCACGGAAGCAGAAAAAGCCACCGCAGAATCGGCGGTGATCACGGCTACGGCTGTGGAGGAGGCAGAGCGATCGCGCCGCCTTTCCCTGATTCAAGCGGAACAATCCGCCCAAGAAAAACAAATCGCCGATCAAAACGTCATCGAAATCGATGTTTTCCGCCGTCGTCGTCAGGCAGAAATTGCCCGCCAAGCTGCCGAACTAGAAGCCGAATCGATTCGCACCTTGGCAGAAGCGAACCGCTTTAAGGAGTTGGCGGAAGCGGAAGGGAAACGGGCCTTAATTGAAGCGGATAACGCCTTAAATCAAGCCAATATCACCGCCAATGTCATTCAAAATCTTTTCCCCTTAATTGCCGATCAATTGCCGGAATTGGCGCGGGCGTTGGCTCCCCAACCGGGGGTTTTAGGGGATGCGAAAATCTATGCTTTTCCCGGTGGGGGCAATGGCAACACGATGGGAGAAATCAATAAAATGATGTTCTCCACCAGTGGTTTAGCGTTGATTAATAGCCTCCTAGAGGAGGGCAAGTTAGGGGAGTTAATGGCTCAGGTGAAGGGTCTACTTCAAACCGATGCGGGCCAAAGTTCTCCCCCAGCGGCAACAACTCCCCCCACAACCCCCGTTGCCCCACCCCCGGCAACTTCAACATAGCCAAGGGGATCGCCTTAACCCCCACCTCGAAATAGGTGGGGGCGTGGCTTGCTATTTGGGTTCAAAGTCGAGGGCGGCGGAGTTCATGCAGTAGCGTTGGCCCGTGGGTTGCGGGCCGTCGTTAAAGACATGGCCCAAATGCGCCCCACAACCGGCACAAAGAACTTCTGTGCGAACCATAAACAGGGTGCGATCGCTTTCCTCTGCCACATGATCCGGGGCAATGGGGGCAAAAAAGCTGGGCCAACCTGTCCCAGAATCAAACTTGGTGTCTGAAGTAAACAGTTCTGTCCCACAACAGACACATTTATAAATCCCGTTGCCTTTGTGGTCGTGGTATTGGCCGGTAAACGCCCGCTCAGTACCCTTTTTCCGCGTCACTTTAAATTGCTCCGGCGTGAGTTGCGCCTTCCACTCTTGCTCAGTTTTTTCAACTTTATTTAACATAGTCTCCTCAATTGCGTGCCCAGAAAGGACTAGGAATGCTTGGGCTTATTGTAGCGATTCTGCCCCCCGGAGCGGCAAACCCCCACTTCCCACTTACCACTTCCCACTCCCTACCATTCCCCCATCTGCCGCACCTTCTGCACCGTTTGCGGCAAAACCCCCACCAAGGCAGCGATCGCCCCATCGGGTAATTTCGCCACCGTCTCCACATTAAACCAGTTTTCAAATTGATTTAAGATCGTTTGTACCCGTTGAACTGGAATCGGGTTTTCCGTCACTTGCTTGAATAATTTCACCCATTGGCGACGCATGAGATAGGCCTTTTGCCGTTGCTCAGGATCAGCGGGAGGCACTAACGACCAATTCCCCACCGGCAGAATTGCGATCGCATCCGTGTCAAAGGGTCCCCCCACCACAGCCCCCGGCCCGGCAAACTCCGCATGATGGGGTTTATAGATAATCAGGCCATTGCGTCGCCGTTGGTTGACGATCAGCACCCGTTGGGCGTGAAGATCGGCTAAAACGGGGGGGATCGCCTCCGATCCAGTGGCAGAATAACCTTGAATCATGGTGCAAATGAGCCGCGTCAGGGAGAACTTAGCGTTGTTTGGAATCCAGTGTTTTATACAGTAACAACCGTTGGGACTGCCAGAGGGTTAAACCCGTGGCCGGTCGGCTATCTTCGGTGTGATAGCCCAAACTTTTGTAGAGTTTGCGAGCGGGGCGGTTGCGGTCTAAAACATGGAGATAGATGGCATGAAAGCCCCATTCCAGAGCCTTGGGTTCACAGCCCAAGAGTAACTGACGAGCCACACCGCGACGACGGTAATCGGGATGCACCGCCAGGTTAGAAATGTAGGGATAATCCACCTGATAGGCCCCCCAATATAAAGGGCGGACGGCAATTTCCACCGTGCCAATAATCAAGTCAGTTGTCCCGAGGGTGGCGGCTAAGCAATGGTATTGGGGGGTGTTGGCCCGTAAACGGGCCCGTAAATCTTCGTAGATGCTCAACCGCAAGAAGGGTTGCACCCAAAACATCAACCCCTCAGGGGGATGGAAGCTGTCGGTTAAGACCTCCGCTAAAGCTCGCACATCCTGACGAACGGCCGCACGAACGACCACCGGATG
The DNA here is from genome assembly GCA_011390265.1 of Spirulina sp. Lineage (GTDB taxonomy): Bacteria > Cyanobacteriota > Cyanobacteriia > Cyanobacteriales > Spirulinaceae > Spirulina. The sequence continues at coordinate 9,983 of JAABSU010000014.1, read as the reverse complement.
AGCCGGGTGGGCGATCGCCTCCGATGGGGTGGGAATCGAACGGGAAGAGGGAGAGTAGCAGGAGTCCAAGGGGATGTACCGATGGTGCTGGGAATCGGCGGGTTGCCAGATCCAAGGGGTTCAGCAGACACTGAGCCAATGGGGGGCAGCTTACCATAATCGAGCAGGAAGAAAGCCAGAAAATACTCCAGATTTCCCTCGCATTGTAGCGGGAAAAATCCCCCATTGGATCCTTAAGCAAGGGTTAAGGGCTGGGGGATCTGGTAAAGGGTGGTGCGTTCCTGGCCAGGGCGGTGAGCGGTGGCGATCGCCCCCCGCAGTTCCTCCACCGTCAAACAGGTTCCCCCCTTCGCCCCCGCCATCGTGGTGATATGCTCCTCCATTAATGTGCCTCCCAGATCATTACAGCCCCAATCCAGAGCCATCCTTGCGCCATCTAACCCCAACTTCACCCAACTGGGCTGATGGTTGACGATCCAGTTCCCCAGATAAATACGAGCCACCGCCATAAAATGCAACGTTGCCCCCAAATCCGGCTGATCTCGGCCGACGCGATGGCGTAGGGGGGCGGGGGCCTGTTCCCCCACAAAGGGGAGGGCGATAAATTCGGTAATCCGGGCAGGGTAGGCTTGGGCGGTGATTTGCAGTTGGCGAAGTTGGTGAAGGTGGGCGATCGCCTCCTGGGGGGTTTCCAAATGGCCGCAAAGCATCGTGCTCGTGGTGGTTAGGCCGAGGCGGTGGGCCGTGCTGACAATTTCTAACCAGGTGGCACTATTTAGTTTTTCGGGGCAAATAATGCGGCGAAGGCGATCGCTCAACACCTCCGCCGCCGTCCCCGGCAGCGAACCCACCCCCACCCGCTGTAATTGCGTCAACACATCGGCATAACTCAACCCATCCTGACGGGCAATAAACTCCACCTCTTGGGGGGAAAAGGCATGGAGATGAATCTGGGGAAACGCCGATTTAATCGCCGTTACCATCTCGCAGTAATAGGCCAAACTCGATCCATTGACCTGGGCCGCCGGATTCAAACCCCCCTGCATACAAATTTCCGTCGCCCCCCGCGCCACGCCATCCGCCACCTTCCCCACCATCGTCTCCAGCGTCAGCCAATAGGCCCCCGGTTGATCAGCATCGCGGCGAAAGGCACAGAAACTACAATGTTGCTCGCAGATGTTGGTAAAGTTGAGGTTACGATTGACCACATAGGTGACGGTATCCCCCGCTTGGCGTTGACGGAGGCGATCGGCCACGGTGCGGATCGCCCCTAGCTGCTCCGGTTCCTGAGCTTGGAGGAGGGCAACCCCCGCCGCTGGGCTAAGATCTTCTCCCGCGAGGGCTTGGGTGAGGATGGCATCAAGGGGAACTGTCTTCATGGTTTGGGGGTCGCCTATTGCAGTATAGAAGCACTGAAGATTATGGAACGGGGTTTACTGTGGTTGCCGTTGTTGGTGGGATTTATCGGACTAGCTTGGGCCGGTTGGCATGAATGGCGCAAAGTCGATGCTTATCAACGCTGGGCTGAAGGGTTTGATCAATCTAAATATGACATTTATGCCGTCTTGGGGCAAAAAGAAGACCGGATTACCTGGGGGAAGCCGACACGCCAGGGGGTGATCAACCTGGAAAGTATTTCCCTGCGAGATTTAACCGGGATTCGTTTAGAAGTAGAAAATCGCCCTGTCGATTGGGATAACCCCCCCACGAAGGGCAAAGTCCAATTGGTGCTGATTCCCCAAGATCACAATTCCCCCATTGCCATCCCCTTCACCGAAATTCCCCTCGCCGCCAAATGGGGCAAATATCTAGAGCAGATCAGAGTTTCTCTCCACTGAGGATAAACATCGGGTTCACAGCGGCAAAGGTTTGATGAATGCCCCGTGTTTCCAGGCGATTCACCGCCGATTGGATCACCTCAATATTGCGGGCTTGGAGGGCGGCCAGGCCTTCGGAAATGCCGTAGAGATTTTCCAAACTATTCACCGTTGCCACCAAGCGCCCCCCCGGTTGGAGGGCTTCCCAAGCGGCGTAGAGAATATCCTTGAGGGGCCGGCCCCCCTCTAGGCAAATGTGGGTGGGGCGGGGGATCAGGTCAAGGAGGCATTCGGGGGCGCTGCCTTCGATGACTTGGACGTTGGCGACTTGAAAGCGATCGCAATTCCGACGGATTAATTTTGCCACATCCTCATCCCGTTCAATGGCGAGGATTGTGCTTTTGGGGGCCAATAAACCCATTTCCACGGGGATCGTTCCGGTTCCCGCTCCAATATCCCAGAGCACCGCTTCGGCCTCCATCCGTAACGCCGATAGGATCAAGACCCGCACCTCCCGCTTACTGAGGGGGATGCCGGGCAGTTGCTCAAACTGAGCATCAGGGATGCCGGGGGTTACATACTGCCACATGGGGGATGGGGATTGTTGGGGTTAAAGCGCAACTTGGGCAGATCCTGATCTAGGATCGCCACAGTCCTGAGCGTATCACGACCTAGCCGGTGCGGGGGATACGCTCAATTTGGGCATAGCCGCTGAAATTCAGGGTTTCCCCTTCGGTTTCCAGGCGGTTGAGCCGCAGCGTCACGCCGTCGAGGTCGAAGCGATCGAGATCCACCATTTCATTGAGGATATCCACGAGAATATCCATGAGGATTCGGGAGAGATCCTGACAATCGGCGGGAATATCCGACCCGATAAATTCCGGGTCTTCATAGGTCACTCGCCGCCGTTTGGCCAGACCCAGGGCACAGCTAAAACTGACGGGGATGGCCCGGTTGGGGAAGTTGGCCAGGGCTTGCAGTTTGACGCGGTTGGCGGGTAGCAGTTGCAGTTTCATGGCGGAGAAGGACACCGGCTCCCCCCCAGAAAGGTCGGTGAGGCGGGGATCGGTGAGGTTTTCGAGGCGTTGGCGCACCAATTGGGCCGAGAAGGCTGTGTTGATATCGGTTTCAGTGAGTTTGATCTGGGCGATCGCCTGGGTGGGTTGGCGCAGAGAAATTTTTCCCTGGAGCACCGAGGCAAAATCTAGGGCCACCGCATCGGTCTCAAAGCTAATCTCTTCGGTGCGAAAGTCCTGACGAATGACAAGGCCGCGGCCCTGCATCTTGAAACTGTCGATGCTGCCCTGAAGCAACTTGCTGGGGGGTTGGCAGCGGACTTTGACTTCAACGCTATCACTACGGGTAAATAGGTGGCGCAGAGTGTTGCTGGCGACGCTATTGATGAGGTCTTCTCCCCAGTCTGAGGTTTGATTGGAGTTCGAGCCGGTAAAGCTACCAAACATAAAACAAAGGTCCGCGCTGCTCACAAGGTTAGTTACAAATCTTTACTATACTTTTCTATTTGTAACAGACTTTAAAGGGTTCAGCTAGAGGCCGCTTTAACTCCTTCAAGCAAAAAACGCTGTAACCTATACACCATAAGTATTGTGGCAATGTCAGGTAATACTGCGTTCTAGAGCCGAAAGGTTCGGGATAATCAATAAATCGTGATCGCGGCGGATCAGGTTTTTCTTTTCCAACTTCGTCAGCACCCGCGTCACCGTCTCCCGTGCCAAGCCGCTCAAACTACTTAACTCCCGGTGGGGCAGGTTGGGGATCGCCAACCCATCACTACTTTCCTGACCCTGACCTTCCGCGAGAAACAGAATCGTATCCGCCACCCGCGACACACTATCCGCCTCCCGTAGCCGTAGCCGCCGATTCACTTGGCGCAACCGCGTCGCCATCAACTGAGCCAATCGCACCCCGGCTAGGGGTTCAGAATGAATCAGATCGACAAAATCTTGAGCAGGGACACTGCTGATCGTCGTCGAGGTGAGGGTGATCACATCGGTGGAGCGGGGCACTTCTTCCAACGCCGCCATTTCCCCAAACAATTCCCCCTTGCCGATGATATTGAGGGTGACTTCCTTGCCATCGAGGTTATAGGTGCGAATTTTCACCCAGCCATCGACAATAAAATACACCGATCCCCCCCAATCATTTTCAAGGAGGATCACCTGGTTGGAGGGGTGGGTACGGGTGACGACATGACAGGTGGCCTTATCGAGGGCATCGGGGGGTAAGCCGGCGAAAAAGGGCACAGTTTTGATCAGTTTCGTGATGTCGGCATCTTGTTCGCGGGAGGGGAAGCGGTCATCCATGGGGCAAAGGCGAGGAGTCTTGAGGAAGAACAGCGGAGGGGAAGTATAGCCACACGGGATCGGATGGGGGCCATGGATTTGGGGATTTTATCCCTGGAGTTTTGCTAAAAGTTAACTGTAATAGTATGAGGAAAGGGTAGCATGGAAGGCGACCCGTTGCACTGACGGAATTATAGGGGTTGACTGTGACGATTTCCCAAGCTCAGATCCACGCACTGATTGCTGAAATTGACGATCTGTTGATCGCCACGGATGCCAGCACCATTGGCACGGGGGAGATGGCCCTGACCCAACGGGATTTATTGGAAAAGATTCGTTGGATTTTGGGGGATTGGGGCCGCACGGTGGAGGCTACGCCGTTGGCGAATCCACCCCTCGGAACGGAGGATCACAATACGGCCCAGGCCATCGCCCAATCGGTGATGGCGCAGTTGAATCTGGAGCGATCGCAATGGCTCCAACCCCTGCAATTGGAACTGGAAACCCTACGCCAACAGCGGGAATCGCTCCTGGGGGAAATTCGCCATCTGGAAACCCACCAGCGCCAACTCACCACCAATTTTCTCAATGCCCTCCTCAACCGCTGTAGCGACAGCCTCCGCCAGGAATTGAGCCAAACCCTAGAGCGGCTCCAGATGCAGGCTCTCCCCACCGTGACCGGCGGTGTCCCCCCCAGCCAACAGTGGGATTGGTTGGAACAGTTGCGATCGCTCCAAACCCAATCGGATCAACTGCTGCGCAGCTTAGACAGCACATTCCATCACGTTTTTGGCAGTTTGGAGCAAGACCTCCACGGCTACCACAAATCCCTCACCGAGGGCATTGCCTCCCTCCATACCCTAGGGCAATATTCCGAAACACTGATCACCCAGCAACCCCTGCCGGCCCTGCCCCAGCCCTTGCAACTGGACCCCACGGTACATCTGGATTCGGTGCTCGTTCCCATCGTGGCAGAGTCGCCCCGCCCTCCCCTGACTCAGGTTGTACCGCCGCCACCTGAACCGACAACCCCCGATGAAGCTTGGGAGGTGTGGGATGAATACCTATTCAATTCCGATGCCTTTGCCAACCCCGTCGATCCGCCCATGGTGCTGACGGTTTCTGAGCAGGAACTGGCCCCCCCGCCTCCTGAACCGCTGATGGTTTCCCCGGATTTGGAACAGGCTTTGTTTGACGGCCTTGATGATCCCGCTGCGATCGCCCCAGAAGATGCCGCCCTGACGCTGCCGATCCGGTCGGAAATTGAGGTTTCTGTGGAAACCATCCTGTTTGAGGACTATCTCAACCCTGAGGAAGAGGGGGCAACGGGGACGCGATCGCCAGCCGCAGATCTCCCGGATTCGGCAACCAGTCCCCAAACGGCGGCGGTTCCCACGGTGGCGGAAACGATGGCGATTTTGGCGAATCTCCTCGCTCAGGTGTCGAACGCATCGGAGGCGATCGCCCCCGACGAAGCGGAGGATGCCAGCAGCATCACCCCAGGGGAAACTCTCCTGGCTACAGCGGAGGTGGAGGCCCACAACGCCGAAGACTTAGAAGAAACCCTTTCCGCTGCTCAACTCCAACAACTCAGCGAGGATTTAGCGCGGTTTGAAGAGGCAGACCCTCTCCCCCAGGCATGGGGATCAGATCTCCCCGATGTTCTACCTGAAGACGCGGCAACGGTGGCAACTTCACAGTTGCCTGATTTGCCAGCAGTTGCCGAAGCGGTTCAAAGCCCCGAAACCCCGGAAACCATTGATGATTTAGGGATTGATGCGATCGCCTCCCTCAATGACCTCTTTGGGGACAATGATCAACCGGCAACTTTTATGGAATCGGATATGGAACCGGAGCCAGAGGAAGATCAGCCCCCGACAGCACCACAACCCGAACCGGAGGCGATCGAAAACCTCCCCACACCGCAACCCCCCGCCGTCGCAGCGCCGCCTTTAGAGCCAGATCCCCCTGAGATAGCGCCTCCGGTGGTGGAGTCACGATTAGAACCACCATTAGAACCGCAACCCCTGGCCAGCGATCCCCCCGTGGTACGCCTGACCACCCTGATCCCCTCCGAACCCTCACCCATTCCCCCCCAAGATGTTTTAACCAGTTTAGATGGACTGCTGTGGGAAGAAGAAACCGCCCCAGTAGCGGGGGTGAGTGTGATCGATTTCTGGCAAACCCAAGGGAACAATGGCCAAGCCTCTACCATTCCCTCTCCCCAGGGGCATGAATAACAGCGCACCGTGGTATTTGGGGTTAGAACTGGGGAGTCGAGGGTTTGCGGCGGCCCTGTGGCAATGGGGGGCAACACACCCCCATCCGTTGATGTGGCCCGATGGGCAGGGTGAGCCAGCGGCCTATGGGGGCATGGCGATCGCATTTACCGGCCATAGCGATGAGCAGGACGATCCGCGACAGCGTACCCATCGCCTCCAGATCACCGTTGGCGATGCTGCCTGCCACAATGCTCCCAACCCCAACAGCCTCCGCGTCGAGCAATTCCACACCTATCTCCACCGCGCCATCCCCTGCTATAGCCGCCAGCAAAAGCAATGGCTGCCCCAAGTTTGCGGCCCAGGCGGGAGACCCATCCCCCTCCATTGGTTTCAGCGGGGGTTGCAGTTGTTGCTGGGGCAACTGTTGCGCCAACCGGGGCCTATTGTTGCGGCGGGTTTGGAGCCAAAAGCCTTGGCCACTGCTTTGCAAAACCTCATGGGGGTGATCCTCACTCACCCCACCCCTTGGGGCGAAGCCTACCGGTTTAACCTGCGGGAAGCGGTATTGGGGGCCAAATTAGTCTCCAGCCCGGAGCAAATTTTTTTAATCCCCAACCCCACAGCCCTCGCCCTGATTGCTCCCCCCAGTCAGCCCACGCTTTATCTGGTGAGCAACGATGCCAGCACCGATTTGGCGATCGCCCTCCCCAATGGCCAGATCTTCCACCAATCCCACCCCTACGGCCGCGATGCTTTCCACGCCGATATTTTTTATCAACTGCTCTATCCCCAATGGTTGCCGGAACAGGATTTTCTCACCACTATGACCTGGGATCTGCCCTGGCCCGGCAACCCCGATCGCCGTCGTCGGGAAGCGGCCGCTGTGGCCCTTACCCGTCATCCCATGGGGGAGATGGTCTCAACGATCTCCGCCCGTGTTGCCCAAATTCTCCACCATCAACCCACGTTTACCACCCAATTGGGGGCGCAAACTTGGGGCATTAGCCGTGAAGGCATTCAGGAAAAAATCCTGCGGGCTTGGTTTGAATCTTTTAACGGCGTGTTGAATGATCTGCTCAGTTTGGCGGGGGTGACGACGACGGAAATTGCGGCGGTGTGTTGGCAGGGGGATTTTTTGCGCAGTGCGGTGGGGGAGTTAAGGGAGCAGTTGGGTTGGAAGTTGCCCAATGCGCAATTGGTGGCCCAAGATACGCCTTTAGCCGTGGGGGCGGCCCAATTGCCCCAACAACCGGATTGGGGGGAACGGGTAGAACATCAGTACAGCGATTTTTTCTTAGTGGCGGAACTGTTACGCATCGCGCCCCTAGGGGATGTCACCCTGGATACTCTCTGTGGGCTATTGCAACGGCGGGGCGTGAATGCCAAGGTTTGCCGTGAGGCGCGGCGGGCTTACCCGCTGACAGATCTGCTCCAGGGGCAACTTCCGGGGGGGCTAATTCCTGACCTGGAAGATCCCTGGCTCCTACCTCAGGGGGCAGCGGCCTACGGGGCCTTAACGGCGGCTCCCCTCTTGACCCCCAACGAAGACGGCACGGCTTACCGCTTCAACCCCTCCCAAGCCCAACGCCTCGCCCAATACCTCAAGCTCTGTTTAGCCACCACCCACCAAACCCTCAAAGAACCCTTGAGTTTCAACCTCTGCCCCCAGGTTTTAAACTGGGGGGAGTTCCTCACGGATTGAATTATGCACAATGCTCCTTTTGGGTCTTGGCGATCGCCCATCACCGCCGAATTAATCGTTTCTGGCTCCATTGGTTTAGGGGGAGTCTACCGCGATGGCGATAATTTGTACTGGACGGAAAGCCGGCCCCAAGAGGGGGGGCGGACGGTGATCGTCCAGGCTCAAGGGGATGGCAGTGGCATCGATATGACTCCGGCCCCCTTTAATGTGCGATCGCGGGTGCATGAGTACGGCGGCGGGGCGGCGTTAATTGCGGGGGGCGTGATCTATTTTGTTAATTTTGCCGATCAGCAGATCTATCGCCATCGGCCCGGGGAAACGCCGCAACCTTTAACCCCAGAAGGCCCTCGCCGTTATGCGGATTTTGTTCTGGATAGTGAGAGAAATCGCCTCATTTGTGTTTGTGAGGATCACAGCGGGGAAGGCCCGGAGCCAAAGAATTATTTAGCAGCAGTGGATTTGGGGGATGGGACAGTTACGCCTTTGGTGGAGGGGAGTGATTTTTATAGTTCGCCTCGGTTGAGTCCTGACGGCAAGAGCTTGGCCTGGTTGGATTGGCAGCATCCCCAAATGCCTTGGGATGGAACGCGGCTTTGGGTGGCCAGCGTCAAAGAAGATGGCACATTAACCGCCCCCCGCTGTGTGGCCGGGGGTGAAGCGGAATCGGTGGCGGTTCCCACTTGGTCTCCCGATGGTCGGCTTTATTTTGTGAGCGATCGCTCCAATTGGTGGAATCTCTACCGGGAAGATGCCAGCGGCATTACGGCCCTTTGCCCCATGGAAGGGGAGTTTGCCTATCCCCATTGGGTGTTCGGCTTGCAACCCTATCAATTCCTGGATGCGCATAGGCTGATCTGTACCTATAGCCAGCAAAACCAGGATTATCTCGCTGAGTTGGATACCCTCACCGGAGAACTCACCCCCATTGCCCCCCCGTTTACCCAGTTTGGCGATTTTCAAATCATCGAGGATGGCGCGGCAGCGGTGATGATCGTCGGCTCCCCTACGGAACCCACAAGACTGATCCGCCTCGACCTCACCACCTGGGAATATCAAACCTTGAAAACGGCCGCCAGTATTGCCGTTGATCCCACTTATTTCTCAATCCCGGAGGCGATCGCCTTCCCCACCGACAACGGCCGCACCGCCTACGCCTGGTATTATCCCCCCTTCAACCCCGACTACTCCGCCCCCGAGGGGGAATTGCCCCCCTTAGTGGTCAAGAGCCACGGCGGCCCGACGGCGGCAGCAACAGCAACGCTGAATTTGCGGATTCAATATTGGACGAGTCGGGGCTTTGCGGTGGTGGATGTGAACTATGGCGGCAGCATTGGCTACGGCCGGGAATATCGCCAACGGTTACAGGGGCAATGGGGGATTGTCGATGTGGCGGATTGTACCCATGCGGCGGTGTATTTGGCGGATCAGGGTCGGGTGGATCGGGAACGGTTGGCGATCGCTGGCGGCAGTGCTGGCGGCTACACGACGTTAGCGGCCTTAACGTTTAAAGATGTCTTTAAAGCCGGAGCGAGTTACTACGGCGTGAGTGATTTAGCGGCCCTTGCCCAGGATACCCACAAGTTTGAAGCCCGCTATCTGGATGGTTTGATCGGTAAATACCCAGAGGATCGGGAAATTTACGAGGAGCGATCGCCCATCCACCACCTCGATCAGTTAGCTTGTCCGGTGATCTTCTTCCAAGGGTTGGAGGATAAAATCGTCCCTCCCAACCAGGCCGAAATGATGGTGGCGGCCCTCAAGGACAAAGGTTTGCCCGTGGCCTATGTCGCCTACCCCGACGAACAGCACGGTTTCCGCCAAGCCGCCAACATTAAACGCACCTTAGACGGTGAATTTTATTTCTACAGTCGCATTTTCAATTTCACCCCTGCTGAAAGTTTAGAACCTTTAACGATTTTTAACTTGTCATAATCCTCGT
>JAABSU010000145.1 GCA_011390265.1 Spirulina sp. | reverse complement strand
CTGTGGTTGCAGGGGCAACCTTTTGATCAGGTTTCCGTATTTGAGTTGCGGCGGCAAGTTGCCCTCGTGTTGCAGGAGCCGAAGTTATTAGGAATGTCGGTGCAGGAGTCCCTGGCCTATCCCTTGGTGCTGCAAAAACGACCCAAGGGAGAAATTCAGGAAAAAGTTTTAAGTTGGTGCGATCGCCTTTCCATTCCCCTCGATTGGCTCGACCGCCAAGCCTGGCAACTTTCCTTAGGGCAACGGCAACTCGTCACCATCGGCCGCGCCCTGATCCTCAATCCCACCATCCTCCTCCTCGATGAACCCACCTCAGCCCTCGATGTGGGCACGGCCCATCGTTTACTGGAACTTTTACACAGTATGCCTAACCTCACCTGGGTGATGGTCAACCATCAATTGGATTGGGTACGGCAGGGGTGCGATCGCGTCTGGTATCTCCATGAGGGGCAAATCTGGTCAGATACAACGGTGAAAGAACTGAATTGGGATGCCGTCGAACAGGAATTAAAAGCCCCCGTGGAAGATTGGGGTTAACGGGAACGCTGGCGGATCGCCAACCCAATGCCAGCAAAGCAACTGAGGGTCATTATAATTTCAGTGATTAGGGTGGCGATCGCCGCCCCTTCGGCCCCATCCAGGGGAATTAACCAACGATTCAGCCCCACATTGAGGCAGACCGCCCCCAGAGTTAAGCCCAGATAGTACCTTTGGCGATCCAATGCTACTAACCCCTGGGTGGCTAAATGTCCCCAATAGATGGGCAGGAGGCTAAGGGCTAACCAGCGCAAAATTTGGGTTTGGCTCTGGAGTTCATGACCATAGGCAAGGCCCAATAACAACGGAGCCAAGGCAACCACCGCCACCGTCAACAGCACACCCATCCCCCCCAAACCGAGGAAAATTTGGCGAAAGAGTTTCGGAAATTGATGCCCTTTAGCCAAACTGGGAAACGTGGCGGCCATCACCACACTGGGAATTAAAATCGCCCCCTCAATGAGCCGATAGGCGAGGTTATAGCGGCCCACCTCCAAATCCCCCGCCAATAGCCCCAACATCACACTATCCACCCGAAAATAAATCATCCCCAACAGCGACACCCCCCCCAACATCACCCCTTCCTGGGCCGTCGCCCGCAAGCCTTGCACATTCACCGGCCGCCACAGCAACGGCCAAATCTCAGTGGCCATCACCACCCACACCCCTAGGGTGACGAGGGCGGTGGAACTAAGCAGGGCGAGAGGCCCCAGCCAGAGGGGGGGGAAGTTGAGGGGGGCAAACCAGACTAAAGCGGCGATCGCCAAACCCTTTTGGGCAATATTGGCAATCCCTTCCAGTTGCATTTCTTCTCTCCCCCGTTGAATCGCAAATCCGATACGTTGGGCGGAAATCAGGACAAGGTAGCCGTAGAGCATGACCAACACCGCGAGGGAGGGGCCAAACAGGGTTAACAGGGGCAGCAACACCAGGCACAGGAAGGCAATCCCGCCCCGAATAATCACTGCCTGCTGTACCACGGCCCCCTCCCCCCGGCTCACCCATTTGGTAATCACCCAATCGAGGCCTAACTCCAGAAGGGGCTGCAACACCATCAGGGCTAGGGATAGCGCAAAGGAAAATTGCCCATAGACTTCAAGACTGACTAAACGGGGCAAAAGGAGATAGAACAACAGCCCCAGGCCCTTGCTCCCCAATTGTCCCAACCCTTGCCACCAAAAATTCCTAAGTAGGGACATGGGTTTGGGGTTCAGGTTTTAAGTTGGCGGCGATCGCCACCATTAGGCTCATGGTCATAATTGTGGGCAAATCATGGATAAAGAAATCAAAGAGTTGGGCCGTCACTACAACACTACAGAGTAAACCCACTCGGGGATCTAATAAATGAGTTTGCCAAAGCGCCGACCCGACCACCGCCATCCACAGCAACAATCCCGGCAACCCCAACTCTGCTAGCAGGTTCAACCAAAGGTTATGGGCATTGAGTCCCCCACGATTGATGATTGTGGTGCTCAGGGTTTGAATGCCAGTACCAGTAATTGGATGGGCGAGAAATTGCTGCCCGGCAATGACGGCCAGTTCAGCGCGGGGAATAGAAGCGAGGGCGACTTGATCGCCGGCTATGGCCGCTTGGAGGGTGGTGATGTTTTGGGGGATTTGCTGGACATTGGCGGCAAAGCGGGGGTTTTGGTTCCAGATCAAGAGGCCGGTGGCTATCACGGCGGGGAGGATGAGGGCGATCGCCCAAGCTTTCAACGGCACAAACCGATAGGGGTAAACCATTAACAAACCGCTCACCAGCAGCACAAAAATACCATTGCGACTCCCCGAAAGGATCAGCGTCACCATCAAAGGGGGGATGAAGAACAGCAGGCTAAACCCTGGCAAAATTCTTTGGTGGCACAGGGTACAGGTTAGCAACACCCCAAAAGCCATCAAGGCCCCCAGTTGATTAGGGTTTTGGAGGACTGAGGCAACCCGTCCTAAACCAAGGAGACTTAATCGATTCGGTTGAATCCAGTCAAACAGGGGAAACGCCGGGACAAAATGCTCGACAATGCCAAAGCCCGCCAGAATTAGTAAAAATAGGAGGGTGAACCCGTAAAGCCAAGGGAGTTTTTGCCCCTGTTTGTACTGCTGGGCAAGGATCAGCAGGGCGGGAAATGTGAAAAAATAAATACTGTACTTAATGCTGAACTTAAAGGCGATCGCCCGATCCACACTAAAAAAGGCACTGATCCACAACCAGAGGTAAAAGGCCAACAGGAGTAACAACGTGCGGCGATGGGTTTGCCAAAAGTGCGGCAGGCGATCGCCATACAACCCCAGGATCGCGATCGCTAACAGAGGAATGGTAAGGTTATAGGCACCCAAATCTATCCCTGGCAAGTTGACATGAACCAACAGGGAAAAGATGAAAATGCCCACCAGGAGGATCAGGGCAACGTGATCACGGTAACGGGTGAACCAGTCGGGCAAAGGGCGAATCACGAATTTCATGCTAGTTACAAACTTATCTTTTTTACCACAACAACCAACGGGTCTTTCTGTTTACGCCCTCAACCTGTTGCGATCGCTACAGATCTCCCCTACTAAGATACTCAGCAATCAGCCCATTGGAGTCCATCCCTGCCACCCAGTTCCCCCCAACCTCAGTAGCGACGGCGGCCATTGGGGTACAGTCCGGCGGTTATGGTGGATGCAATGGGAGTTACCCCGACTCTATGCCGACCTGCAAGGGGATGTGCTCTTCTCTCCCATTCCGGAAGCCCCTTTGGGACAAAAGTTCCCGATTGTCGTCACGGTTCACGATTTAATCCCCCTGCGCTTTCCGAAACTGATTTCTTTTTTACGATTCTATTTTCGTCATTATGTGGCGCAGGTGGTGGCGGAGGCGAGCTATATTATTTGTGATTCTGAGGCAACGGCGCGGGATTTGCACAATCTTTTAGGGGTTTCGGTGCGCAATATTGCCGTGGTTCCCCTCGCCCATGATCACAAGCATTTTTATCCCCGCCATGTGCCCAAGCAAAATTATTTTCTCTATGTGGGCCGTCATGATCATTATAAAAATTTGGGGCGATTGATTGATGCCTTTGCAATGTTGCCGGATCAAGAAGTGACGCTGAAAATCGCCGGGGGGTTTGATCGTCGCAATACCCCAGGTTTACGGAAACAGGCCCAAGCCTTGGGGGTGGGCGATCGCGTTCAATTCCTCTCCTATGTGAGTTATGAGCAGTTACCGCTGTTAATTGAGGGGGCGATCGCCCTCGTCTTTCCCAGTTTATGGGAGGGGTTTGGCTTGCCAGTGTTGGAGGCGATGGCCTGCGGTACACCGGTAATCACATCCAATTGTGCCTCCTTACCAGAGGTGGCAGGGGATGCGGCAATTTTAATTAATCCCTATCAAGTGCGGGAACTAGCCGATGCCATGCTCAATGTTTATCAAGATGGGCAATTGTGGTCTCACCTTCAGCAGGCCGGCTTTGCCCAAGCCCAACGCTTTAGCTGGCAAAAAACCGCCGATGCAACCGCCGAAATCCTCAGTCTTTACAATTAAAAAAAGCCGGATTAACAATACAGTTAATCCGGCAGTTATCTAGGAGGACAAAAGAGAAAGCTTAAAGATTAACGCACAGTCGCGACGAAATCTTCCGAGAGGGTGAGGTTCATGTTCGTTTCTGGCTCCACCACCAGCAGATCAACACTGTTGCGACCCAGGAAGTTTTGAATCAGGGTCAACACGGCCCCCGCCCCAGCACCCAGGAGCAACTCTTCAGTAGCAATGGCGCGATCGCCCGTCACCGCTGCAATGGCCGCCGCCGCCGCTGTCCCAATCGCCGCATTCCGCAGCAGGTCACGGGTACTTGTGCCCCGACGGACAGTTTCCGTTTGGGTCATCGGGTTGGAACGAGCATTAAAGGCCCGGGTAGACCCATCGGGATAGACCAACTCTTCGGCCACAAACTGCGTGGCAGAGTCTCCGGAGGGGCGTAATTCCCCTTTCACTTGGCTACCGGAGGGAATTAACACCTGGCCCTCTTGGGTGGTGATGTTGGTACGCACCGCAAACGTCACCGGCAATGTTTCATTGGGCATCAGCAGGATTTTATCCCGCATATAGCTCACCGGAATCATCGTGCCAGCGGGAATGCGGTATTCCGTGGCGATGGGGGCACTACTGACGAGATAGGGGGAATTGATCGCCGCAACCCGGCCTTCGCTGTGCATGGCTTGGTAGAAGAAGGCCGCCACTTCAGCGCGGGTGGCGTTGCGGGTGGGGTTCAAGACGTTGACGTTGGGGTAGTTCACCACCATCCGTTTTTCCGTTGCCGCTGCCACGGGAGAGCGGGCAAAGCTGGAGATGGAGGTACTGTCGGAGAAGTAGTTGAGGACTTGGTTTGTGGGGGCGTTGGGGGCGTAGTTTAAGCCATTGGCGAGGGAAACCAGCACCTGCTCACGGGGAATATTTTGCTCGGGGCGGAACACATTACCGGGATAGCCCGACAGGAAGCCCATTTGGTAGGAGTTGCGGATTGCGCCAGCGGCCCAATGACTGCCAGGGACATCCACAAAGTTGATCCCGCTGCGGATCGCCCCTTTGCTATAGGCGGCTTGGAGCATGGAGGAAAATTGAGCGCGGGTGACGGGGGCATCGGGGCGGAAGGTGCCATCGGGGAAACCAGACACTACGTTTTGAGCAACAAGAGCATCAATATATTGTTTAGCCCAATGGTTACTAGCTACATCCCGGAAGCCGTTGTTTTGCGCAACAGCAGGAGCGGGGTTAACGAGGGAGGGAATCAGGGCGATGGGGGCGATCGCCGTGGCGTTCATACCCAGGGTCATGATCAAGGCGGTGGTGGCTTGCCAATTTTTGAGTTTCAACATAGGAGGGTCTCCTGATAAATTGCAGTGTGAGTTTAAGCGTGGAATGTTGCAGTGAGTCAGAGTATCTGCGCCATGGGGCGGTTTGTTTTGCTCTGTTGTGTTGTTTGACCGAGAAGGTTCCCAGCAAGTTTCACAGCCTGGGCCAGTTGGTGATCTGGCCAGGTGTTGCGGGAATCCTCCGGAATTGGGCATGAAAGGCTGGAGCCGATGTCCTGCGATCGGCGGATATCCATGATTTCAAGCCTGAATTGAAAACTTTCAAGAAGCGGTGCAATGCTTCGTCTAATTGCTTTGATACAGTCTGGCCTATGTATAACATAATCATTAGTAATGCTGTCGGATCTAGGGCCTGTATAAGTTGATGGATTTAATGATTGATGGGATCAATCATGGCAGTAAAACTGATGCGGGGTTGGGCTTTCTGCTGCCGGTCAACCGATGCCCTGTGAACCTTGGCGGTGTTGCCGCTCTAACGATGGCGCTGCCCTGGCCCGCTGCTGCGGTGGCTCTGCCCCCCATTCCGGGCTAAGGTCTCCAGGCCAAACAACTCCCCACTTTCGTGGGAATATGAAACTTAGTTATTAACCCATAAGGAGCAAACACCGATGACCAGTGATCCGATTACCCTCATGAAACAAGAAGTCGGCAAAGCGGCCGCTGCACGGGTCAAGTCCGGATCAGTGGTGGGCTTAGGTACGGGGTCAACGACGGCCTATGCGATTCAGTTTTTAGGCGATCGCCTCGCCCAAGGGGAAATTAGCGATATTGTCGGCATTCCCACCTCTTTCCAAGCGGAAGTTCTCGCCAAAAAGTACGGGATTCCCCTCACCACGTTAGATGCTGTCGATAAGATCGATGTGGCCATTGATGGGGCCGACGAAGTAGACCCCCAGAAGAATTTGATTAAAGGGGGCGGGGCGGCCCACACGCGGGAAAAAATTGTCGATTCGTTGGCAGAGCTATTTATTGTGGTGGTGGATCAGGGTAAGTTGGTCGATCGCCTCGGTTCGACGTTCCTGCTGCCGGTGGAAGTGTTGCCCATGGCGATCGCTCCGGTGATGCGGGCGATTCAAGCCCTGGGGGGTGTGCCGGAATTGCGGATGGGGATTAAGAAGGCGGGGCCGGTGGTGACGGATCAGGGCAATTTGGTGATTGATGTGAAGTTTGCATCCATTGATGACCCGGCGGGTTTGGAAAAGACGCTGAATAATATTCCCGGTGTTTTGGAAAATGGCCTGTTTGTCAACTGCACCGATGTGGTGTTGGTGGGGGAAGTGATCGACGGCAAGCCCAGCGTGCGGGAGTTTTAGCTGATTCCTGAGATGGGTGTGGGGGCGTTGGCGTAAGCCTGCCGGAGGCACAAAGATTTTTCGCCCCTACAGTTGGATCTCGTGCCTTGGCTCTGCCAAGGCATGACCGAAGGGCGGCTCTGCCGCCATTAGTCCTGCTGCGTGGAAAATTGCCGCGCTCCCCAGAAGGAGAGGAGGGCGGCGATCGCCAATAAAATCGGGATTGAATACCAAGGAAATTCGCTCAAAGGCGCATAGGCCGCCGCTCGCAGGGCCGTAGTGGCGTAGGTGAGGGGGAGGCAGTAGACGATCACCTTGAGGATCGGGGGGAGGGTGGAGGGTTCAAAGAAGGTCGCGCCGAGAAAGGACATGGGGACGATTAGAAAGTTGTTGAAGATGCCGACGCTTTCTAAGGATTTCACCGCTAACCCGGTAATCACCCCCAAGCCGGAGAACACGGCACAGTTCAACACGACGATCAGGATAAAGAGGGGATTGAGAAAGCTCCAAATTTTCCCCGTGAAGAGGATCGCCAGGATTAACACCGAACCGGCGGTCATCATCCCCCGCAGCATCCCCGCCAGCATTTTGCCAAAATGGAGGGCGAGGGGATGGACGGGGAGCAGGAGCAGTTCCTCAAAGGTTTTGCTGTAAAGGCGATCGCCACAGATCGAAAACGTTGTCCCCCCAAAACTAATCGTCATCGAGGACAGGGCCACCATGCCCGGCAGGATAAATTCTAGATAGTTATCCCCCATCGGCGCATCCATGGCTTGATCCAACGCCGTCCCCAACCCCAGCCCAAAGGCAACAATATAGATCAACGGCGAAACCAAACCCGTTGCTGCAATTTGGGTCAACCGCACCCGCAGATCCAGCCATTCCCCCCAAAAGACCGTCATGGTATCGACCCAGAGGGTGTTGAGGGCTTTAGGGGATGGGGGCGTTTTGGGGGGAGCAATGGGGGCAGTCACCATAGGGTCAGGAATGTAAAGAATCGTCTAGATCTACTTTACAGTTCTTTGCAAAAATCCGGGGAACCAGCCGGTGAGTAACCCTTGGCTGGGGCTGAACAAGAAGGCGAGGCTAAAGAGGCCCGTAGCGACGAGGACGATCGCCGGCCCTGAGGGCAAATTATAAAAATAACTCACATACATCCCGCTAATGCTGGCCACAATCCCTACCCCAACCCCGACGGCCATCATGTGATGGAGGCGATGCACCAATAAATAGGCGGTGGCGGGGGGGATGATCAGCAGGGCTAAGACCAAAACCACGCCGACAGCTTTCAAACTGGCCACAATCGTCATGCCGATCAACACCATCAAGCTCAAATCCAACCCCTTCACCGGCAACCCCACCGCCTGCGCTCCCAGGGGATCGAAACTATAAAACAACAGTTCTTTGTATAAAAATGCAACGGTGGCAATCACCAACAGGGCGATGATCAAGGTGTCCCGAACATCCGTAGGGGTAACGCTTAAAATGTTGCCGAAGAGGAAATGATTGAGATCAATTTTGTTGCTTTTTTGGATCAGCGTGATCAGTGTGATGCCGAGGGCAAAGAAGGCGGAGAGGACAATGCCCATGGCGGCATCTTCTTTCAGTTGTGATCGCGCCCGGATCAGGTTAATCAACAGCGTACTGATCATCCCGGCGATAAAGGCCCCGATAAAAAGGTTAATGTCAAACCAAAAGGCGATCGCCAATCCCGGCAAGACGGAATGGCTCATGGCATCCCCCAACATCGCCAACCGCTGCACCAACAGGTAACTGCCAACGATCGCACAAATCACCCCAACGATCACCGCCACGAGGAGCGATCGCTGCATAAACCCATACTGAAGGGGCATTAACAAAGGCTGTAAAACGTTCATTTCGGATCAATTCTCCACGTTTCTCATTTATTCACTTCCCCATTCAACAAGTCATCGAGAGATAAATTAGTACCATAAACCTTGGTGTTAATTCCCAAAGATCTTAACCATGAGTAAGCCATCAATGTTGCAATTGGGGGAAGCGGCCCGTCAGTTGGGGTTGAATCCCCAAACGCTTTATTTTTATGAACGCATTGGCTTGATCCCGCCCCCCCAACGCACAAGAACAGGCTATCGCCTCTTTAGCCCCACGGATCTGGAGCGACTGGCCTTTATTAACCGTGCGAAGACGTTGGGCTTGAGTTTGGCGGAAATTAAGGAAATTTTAGACCTCAAGCAGGGGCGATCGCTCACCTGTGCCGCCGTCCATCAACGATTGCAGCAAAAGGTGGCGGCTCTGGAAGTGCAGATCCAACAGTTGCAGGCGCTCCATGGGGAATTAGTCTCTCTACTAGCGGATTGTGAGCAAAATTTAGCCCATCCAGATCCGGCCCATCAATGCGTTGTCCTGGAAAATGCTCCCTGAATCCCCCTTACCGCAATCTTGACACAACTTTACACACTTCCCCTTGACCCTATACCTAACTATAGGAACTACCGTGAGGATAGACGAGTTCACCAGATCACAGGAGCATGACCATGATTAAGATTGAAATTCTCGGAACCGGCTGCAAAAAGTGTCAGCAATTGGAAGCCAACGCCAAGCAAGCCGTGGCAACTCTCGATCTGGCGGCGGAAGTTTTGCACATTACCGATCCGGTGGAAATTGCCATGCGTGGCGTGATGTCCACCCCAGCTTTGGCGGTCAATGGTGCCGTGGTGACGAGTGGCAAAGTGATCAGTGCCGAGCAAATTCAACCCCTGTTGATGGCTTAGGGGAACTATGTTTGACCTGTTTTATCCCTTTGATTGGCTCTCGACGCAACTGGTGGAGGCCTTGGGCCTAGCGGTGGAATCCCCGTTGGGTTCGAGCTTGCACTTCTTTTTCTATGATGTGCCTAAGGTTTTAACATTGTTGGTGGTGATTAGCTTTGTGATTGGTTA
>JAABSU010000144.1 GCA_011390265.1 Spirulina sp. | reverse complement strand
AGCCCCACACTTCCGCCACCACGGGATGCTCCGTGGAGCCGAGGGGCCGCAACAGACTCTCATACTCCCGTAACATCCACCCCCCGAGCCGGCCGACGGTGTGGCCCGGCCCCAAGCCTAGCCAGGGATGCCAAACGTCGGTATAGTGTGCCGGGATGACCCGCAGGGCAGCGGCTTTCAGTAACGTTGCTTCGCCATCGGGGCCGTAAATTTCCGGGCGCATCCAGGTGTTAAAGGCATCAAAGGCTTCAAGATTTTGGGTACACCACCAAAAAGCATAGCCAAACATTGTGCCGCCACCAAGAAATTTAATCGCTTCAACAAAACTTTTAAACTTCAGGATAATTAGGGCACAACCTGCCATGGCCATGGCGAGGAGGACTTGTTTTGCATCTGCCATATTCATGTGCCAAAATGCGGCTAGGACTACAGCAGCACGAAACCAAATGGGAATTTTTTTGGCATCGGTAAAGTAATAAATACTAAAAATTAAGGCAACGGATGCGCCAATCACATGGCCGGCTCCTCCCCCGATAAATACGCCTTTAATATTATCTTCTAAACCTACCTGGGTATGGAGTTGAAAGATGTACTGTTGAGCATAGGCAAAAAGGATATTGATGAATGAACTCCCAACGATGAAAGCCCGTAATAAGCAAAATTTTTCCAGGGTTAGGGGGAGAGCAATGATTGCCATGATCATCAAAAAATGCTCGCCGAAAAATAGAAAGTTGAGGGCAGCATTAATCAGGCCGGCATCGTTGAGGAAGGCGCTGAGGACGTTGATCCAGAGGAAGAGACTACAGGCGATCGCCAGTCGTTTTATGATGCGAATTTGCCGCCGATCCTTAACCCGTGATTTCGTCAGCGTGATGATCACCACGAGGGGGATAAAGCCGAGGTGAACGAGGTTGACAACGCCGGGAACCTTAAATAATGTCAGCACCCGGGAAAAAAACACCGAGCTAAAGGCAATTAAGACCAAGGGGGTCAGTTGAAGATAGGTTTTGCTGGGTTTTTCCAGGGGAGGATGGGTTAGGCGATCGCGCATCGGCTGGAAAAGGATAAAGGTTTTTTGCAGGTAGGGGCGCAAAAATTTTCGCCCCGATGCCAATGTTCTGTGCCAATGTTCTGTTCAGACCCTAGGGGACTTGTTGAGCAATGGCCTGCCGATAAATAGCCATCAATTGCTCATAGTTGGGTTTGGCCGTGTATTTTAACTGATACTCACGGCGAACTTCCTGACGCATGGGGGCGAGGAGATCGCCCCTTTCCACCACCGCCGCCACCACCCGCGCCAAATCCACCGCATCCCCAGGGGTAAAGTGGAACCCAGTGCGTTGATCATCCACCAATTCGGCGATCGCCCCAATCTTGGCCGCCACCACGGGCGTACCCTTAGCAAAGGCCTCCAAAGCCACCCGCCCAAAGGTTTCATACCACTTCGAGGGAAACACCAAAAACATCGCTTCCCCCATTAATTCATGTACCCTCGCCATCGGTTGCCGTCCCAACCACTGCACCGCCGGATTCTTCGCCGCCGCCGCCACCACTAAATCTGAGAGGGGGCCATCCCCAACAATTTTCAACGGGATCGGATGGGCTAACTGTGCCCAAGCCTCCAGGAGTGTATCCAGGCCCTTTTCCACCGCAAGCCGCCCCACATAGAGAGCATAGCCGCCGCTGCCGGTGCCAGGGCCGGGATCAGGGTTGATAAAATTCGGCTTTGTGATCATTTTGGCGGTAGGGAAGCCCCCCTCAATGAATTTTTGGCGGGCAAATTCCGTCAGCGTAATGTACAGCGATACTTTTTGAAGCCAGGTTCCCAAACCCCGATGAGCCACAAGCATTGCCGCCGTTACCCCTGTTGCAAAGCGGTTTTCACGATAGCAGGCGTGTTGAATGCTGGGATAGGGGATGGCTTGATGGAGGCAATCTTCGCAAACGTTGCCTTCGCGAAAAAATAGGCCATTGGGACAGAGCAGGCGATAATTGCGCAGGGTTTGGACAACGGGAACCCCTAGGGATTGGGCGGCGTAGTAGATGGAGGGGGAAATGAGCGGGAAAAAGTTTTGCACATGGATCACATCGGGGCGATCGCTCTTAATTTGATGGTGAATGGCGCGATAGCTTTCGCGGGACCAAATGGTTTTGGCGGCAAGCTGAAGGGGATGGAGCTTGTCGATGCGATCGTTATTTTCTCGATAAACCGTGACTCGGTGGTTCATTTCCCGCAGTAAATCCTCCTCAGCTTCGGAAGAAACATCTTCACCGCCGCGAATTCGGTAGTAGTTATGGAGGGAGAGGATGTGCATGGGAAGAGTGGGGAGTGGGAAGTGAGGGGGTTTAGGGGGAGTTGAGGACGGTGTGGGTGACGGTGGCGAGGAATTGGCCGGCGATCGCCGGGCTGTATTGGGCCATCTGGGCTTGGGCCTGTTGGCCCATTTGTTGCATTTGTTCCGGTGCGGCGATCCAGGCTTTCATTAGGGCCGCTAGCTGGGCCGGCTGGCGGGGATCAAAGCCATAGCCGGTTTGCCCCGGTTCAATCAACTCGATCGCCCCCGCCCATTGGGAACAGAGCACCGCTTTCCCTAACACCATTGCTTCAGAGACGACGACACCCCAGGTATCTTCTAATGTCGGCAAAATAAACCCATCGGCATCACTAAAAAACGCCCCCACCTGATCATAGGGAACCCGCCCCACCCAATGGACGATTGCCCCCAAACCCTCAGTTTGGCAAAATTGTTCTAGTTCGGGCCGTTGTTCCCCATCCCCAACAATGAGCAGACTAAAGGCCGTGATCCCCTCGTTTTTGAGGATCGCGCAGGCTTCAAGGAGAAAGTTGAGGCCCTTGCGGGGGGTAATACTTCCTACAAAAAGGAACACGGGGCGGTTTAACCCCAGGGCCGCAAAGTTAAAATCGGTGCGGCTGGCGGCGAGGCCGGCGGGGTTGGGGACTTCGTAGGGTTGGGTAAAGACGCGATCGCCAGGAACGTTGAGGATCTCCACCAAATAGCGGCGGCCCGCTTGGCTGTTGGTGATGCAGGCTGCTGCCAGGCGGGTCATCAGTCGCCGTAGGGCCAAACGCCGAGGCGCGTGGCGATAATCCACGCCGGGGGAACTGCCTTCATAGGCAATTACCACCCGCCACCCACCGACAGATTGCAACACCAGGGCCAAAATTGTCCAGATCCCAAAGGAGTTGGAAAACACAACCTGAGGGCGGTAGGCCAGCAGGGCGGGGATGATTTTCCAGGAGAGGGCGGTGTAGTTTGTGCCGTAGCCTTCGGGGGATTTGCTTAGGGCTAAAACTTGGGCATTGCCCACCACTTGCACCGCAAAGGCATCGTCATAGCCCCAGGCATAGCCCCGCCAGCGGCCGGTGAAAACCGTCAGATTGGGGAAGGTTTTCGCCAAGGCCCCAAGGGCAGGATGCCAATAGAAAAAGGCGGAGTTGAGGAGCCAGGCGATGCGGGGGCTATTCATAAGGGGAGTTGAGCAGCGAGGGCGATCGCCTCAGGATAAATGCGATGCTCCTGGATTTGAATGCGGCTATGGAGGGTTTCAGCGGTATCCCCAGGCAGGATCGGCACGGCGGCCTGCATGATGATCGGGCCGCTATCCACTGCGAGGGCGGCAAAATGCACCGTACAGCCGGTAATTTTCACCCCCGCCGCGAGGGCCTGCTCCACACCATGAATGCCGGGGAAACTGGGGAGCAAACTGGGGTGAATATTTAAAACACGATTGGGGTAGGCATCCAGTAGCACCGCCGTCACAATCCGCATCCACCCCGCCATGATCACCCATTGGACATTGTGGGCTTTAAAAATTTTGACAATCTCCCCATCGAGGTCTTCTCGGTGGGGGTAATGGCGATGGTTGAGGAGGACGGCGGGCACATGGTATTGGGCGGCCCGCTCCGCTGCCTTAGCCTTGGGCTTGTTGTAGATCAAGACCTGAATTTGAGCATTGAGGGTTTGGGACGCAATGGCTTGGGCGATCGCCTCAAAATTACTGCCACTGCCGGAGGCCAAAACCCCTAACCGTAACCGCTGCGGGAGGACTAAATCCGCCGCCGCCACCGGGGGCGAAATCAATGCCGCCATCGTCTGCTGAACCACATCTGTCATACCCGCGCCAACTTTTTCCAAAATGCTTTGCTCCCTATCCTAGCAGTCCTCATCTCAAATCCCGTCGGGGCAAACTTGCCCGCAGCAACGCCCGCTCAACGGCGAGAATCTGTTGACGGATCTGCACCACCGTATCCCGCTCTACGGAAATGGCCATAATGCCAGCGGCAATTAACCGCTCCAAGTTGGCCGGGCTGAGGTGAAGGGTTGAGCTACAGAGGGAGGTGGGCAAATTGAGATCATTGGCGGTTTGAATGAGGGATTCTAGGGCGGCCCAGAGGGCAGGATGATCATCCAAATCCGCAGCGGTCAAGACCCCAGAACCCGGCTCTACCCCCAGCAATAACTGGGCCAAATCCCGTGGCCCGATCGCCACCCCCTGCACCCCCGCCGCCGCATAGTCCGGCAACTGAAACAACACAGAAGGCACTTCCGCCATTAACCACAGTTCAAAATTTCCGGTGTTGAGCAGTCCAACGGCGGCGACGCGATCGCGGGCCGCCTGCCATTCCGCCACACTGCGCACAAAGGGCAAAATCAGCCGCAGGTTGCCATATTCCGCCTGAAGCTGTTGCAGGGCCAGGAGTTCCCCATCAAAGATGCTGGCGTTATAGCCATAAACCGCCGTGCCCCGCACCCCCAAGGCGGGATTTATGCCACGGGGGGGGAGATTGGGGAGGGCGGGGAAATCTAGCGATCGCCAATCTGTGGAGCGATAAAACACCGGCCGGGGGGCGAAGGCGGCGACAACGGGCCGCAACCGGGTCACCAACTCCTCCACCCATTCTTCCGGGTGGGCTAACCACCACAGCAACGGCGTTGGGGTGGGTTCGGGAGCGGTCTGCAACAGGGGCAACATCATCAATTCTGAACGCAGCAACCCCACCCCATCCACAGGTAAAGGGATTTGCGGGTTAAAGGTTTGGGGTTGACTGAGGTTGACCCAAACTTGGGTGAGGGTGAGGCCCTGGCCAGCGGTGGGCATTACTGGGGCTGGCTCAGGGTTCGGGGGGCCATGGCTGAGGACAACCCCCTGGTTGCCATCGAGATACACCGAGGCGACCCCCTGGAGCGATCGCACCGCCCCCACCACCCCCACCAAGGCAGGAATTCCCAATTCCCGCGCCATTAAGGCGGCGTGACTGGTCATCTGAGCCTGTTCTAAAATTAGGCCCCCCGCCCGGTAGAGGTAGGGCAGCCAAGGGGGCGCAAAATAGGCCGCCACCCAGATCGCCCCCACGGGAAATTGGGCGGGATCGGTATCGGCTGAGTCAATCGAAAAGACCGGCCCCTCAATGGTTCCTCTGGCAGCACTCACACCCGTGAGTAGGGGATCTGTGGTGGTTGTGGGCAGGGGTAAGGGTTGGGGAAGGGGGGGCGCGTGGGCGGGTTCCCGCTGGCGGTAGTGGGTGATTTGGGGGAGGGTGTCGTACCATTGCCAGGTGAGGGTGTGGTGGCGATCGCCCCCCTCATAGCAACGTCGGCCTAGGGCCTGGAGGGCCGCTAGCTCTAGGGAGGTCAGCACCGCCCCCGCCCCATCGGCGATCGGCCTTGGGGCGATCGTCGCCCATTCCCCCTCCTCCGGTTCACTGTCCAGATAATAGGCATGATCTTGTCTACCGTCCCGCCATTGGGAAATTTTCCCACCATGCCAACTGCCTCGGTAGTGGTCACAGGCGGGCGTAGGCAGGCCCTCCGGGTGGGGCAGACCCCGGATCGCGTCAATGGCCCAGCCCGTTGCTTGGATCGTCAGCGTGCCGCTGGCTTGGGCCGCCACCACCGGCTGAATGATCACCGCCAGTTGCAGATCAGCAATCACCACCCCCTGTTGATGCCAATAGAACAGATTACGGGCAGCGAACAGTTCGCCCCAGAGGTTTTGCATCGCCGCCGTGACGGTGATTAATTGATTGCGCACACAGGGCGATCGCCACATTGCTTCCACCATAAACCCCTGGCCCGCCCCGTAAACCAAGGACGGAGAGATCCGCACCATGGGGCTGGCCAAGCGAGGCAGGGTGTTATCGAGGGCGATTCTGAGGTCTTGGGGGAGGGGTGTCGTTTGGATTAATTGGCGGATGTTCTGAGCCAGGTGGTGTAAAACCCGATAATTCCCCCCATCGAATCGGAGGGAGCGATCCAACAAATCCCCGACTAGCCCATGATCATCGCCAATCTGCTTTAAAAAATCCGCCAATGCTGTCACCGGAATCACAATACCCGGTGCAATAAACTCGCCATCTTGGGCCAATTGACTGAGGGCCGCCGCCGTATCCCCCACATGACAACGGTCAAAGGGTGTAGAAAAACAATCCAACCAAAGAACATCCATGATTGACAAATTTGTAGTATGGTTGGGCACCTGGGATCGGGTGGGTTTTTGGCCTGGAGTAGAAGCATGGTAGCAACGGCAGGGGTGGCCAGGAATGCGATCGAGTGGGGGTTAGCCCGATTTCGACTATTCTTTACAATTTGGGAATTGTAGTTTACAAAGCCTTGACAAAGAAAACTTTGCCCTAGACTTTTTTCGGCTTTGCTGTAGAATTTAAACCAAAAATCAGTTCAAACTCGTTTACCTAACCCTAACCCTTGTGATCGTGGAAAAAACATCCGTAAGCCCAGATCTATCCATCGCCACCCCAAGCCCTGAAGCCCTTGAGGATGGCCCGGCGCTCCATATTTGGGGCGGGCAACCGCTGTCGGGCCAGGTGCAGATTAGCGGCGCAAAAAATTCTGTCCTGGCGATCATGGCCGCCGCGCTGCTCTGTCCTGACCATTGCCGGTTGCGCAATGTCCCCAACCTCACGGATATTGCACGGATGAACCAGGTTTTGGAGGCCCTGGGCATTGGGGTCAATTATCAAAACGGTGTGCTTGACCTCGACACCCACCACCTCACCACCTCAAAAGCGCCCTATGATCTCGTCTCGAAGTTGCGGGCGAGCTTTTTCATTATTGGTTCGTTGGTGGCGCGGTTAGGGACGGCGCGGGTGCCGTTGCCGGGGGGCTGTGCCATTGGGGCGCGGCCGGTGGATCTGCATGTGCGGGGGTTACAGACGTTGGGGGCGCAGGTGCGCATTGAGCATGGGATTGTCCATGCGGATGTGCCGGGGGGCAAGTTGAAGGGGGGCAAGATTTATCTGGATTATCCCAGTGTGGGGGCGACGGAAACGCTGATTATGGCGGCGACGCTGGCGGAAGGGGAGACGACGATTGAGAATGCGGCTCAGGAGCCGGAGGTTTCGGATTTGGCGAATTTTTGCCGGGCGATGGGGGCGAGGATTCGCGGCGCGGGGACGAATACGATCACGATTAGCGGTGTGCCTCGGCTCCATGCGGTGGACTACAGTATTATTCCCGATCGCATTGAGGCGGGGACGTTTTTGGTGGCGGGGGCGATTACCCATTCGGAGTTAACGATCGCCCCGGTGATTCCGGATCATTTGTCGCCGGTGATTGCGAAGTTACGGGAGATGGGGTCTGAGGTGGTGCAGGATACGGTGAATTCGCTGCGGATTATTCCTGACCGCCGGATTGCGACGGATATTGAGACGTTGCCTTATCCGGGGTTCCCGACGGATATGCAGGCGCAGTTTATGGCGTTGATGACGTTGAGTGAGGGGAACAGTGTGATTACGGAGACGGTGTTTGAGAATCGGCTGCGCCATGTGGCGGAGTTGGTGCGGATGGGGGCGGATATTCGTCTCAAGGGTCACAATGCGATTATTCAGGGGGTGCCTTTCCTGTCGGGTGCGCCGGTAATGGCGACGGATTTGCGGGCTTCGGCGGCGTTGGTGTTGGCGGGGCTGGCGGCGCAGGGGCAAACGGTGGTGAAGGGGTTACACCATTTGGATCGGGGTTATGACAATTTGGAGGCGAAGTTACGGGGTTTGGGGGCGAAGTTGGAGCGGGTGAATCCGACGGAGTAGGGGATATTAAACAGAAAACCCCCCGTTGTCGGGGGGGTTGGGGAGCGGTATGATGCCGTTCCTTTTTTAGTTTTTGTTGAATAAGCCTTGGACTTGGCTCAAGGCTGCCGCGAAGATGTTGAATCCGGCCCAGCCTGCGGCGATGAGGAGGGGTCCGAGTACTACGACAAGCCGCCAATCAAAATCCATGGTTGTTTCTCCTGCAATTCTTAATGAAATATTAAATCTGCCCGTATTGTATCACTGGCGGGGGGGATGGTGTGGGAATTTTTGCGGGGAGGGAGCGGGGGGTGGGGTGATGGGTTTGGGGGGAGATGGGGGTATGTTAGCCTTGGGTTAGTCCGGGTAGGACGGGGGCGAGGATTGCCTCTTTGGGCACAGTGTTTGCGATCTGGAACGTTTTTCCCTTCAGCGCAAAATCTTCTCGGTTTTTCGCAAATTGTTCAGTTCTTGTCTGGAATTGCTCTGACTGGTGTTGAAGTCTTACCCCAACCGTCGATTTCTCTGAGGGTGCGATCGCACCGTCTGGGGGTTGTACTGTTTCTTTCGCGTTTACTCAGGAATGTGGCTATGTCGATCTTTGAACGACTCCTCAAGAGCTTTGATATTCTCTGGCAAGAGCTTAATCGCTTGCCGCAACGGGTATTGCGAGGGATACGGGGCATCATTCTGACGGTGACGGGGCGGAACCCTGAGGCGGGTTTTGTGTTGCCGACGGTGACGATGGTGATTTTGGTGGTGGTGCTGACGAGCGCGACGTTGGTACTGCGATCGATGGATCGGGCAAAGAATGCGGGCAATTTCCGGGTGAGTCAGGTGGTGCTGAATGCGGCGGCTCCGGCTCTGGATCGGGCAAAAGCAAAAATTGATAATCTGTTTGCTGATCCGAGTTTGCCTCGGGGCACACCGTCAGATTCGGCTCTTTCTGGGGTATTTGAGCGAACGAAATACACTCTTGAGGATGAAGTCCGCTTAGAAGTTGCGTTTAATATTGATGGCCAGGGCGCATTGGAAGATGACGAAAAGGTGAGAACCGCTTGGCGTTTTCCGGTAGATACGGATAATAACGGGAAGTTTGATAGTTTTACGCTATACGGTGTTTATTATCAGTCTACAGATAGCCGTGCCCGTGTGCCTTTTGAGGCCCGGACTCGTCCCCAGGTTTTGAATGCGACGCAAAACAACCCCGCTTGTCCTAATGCAGAGGGAACTTCTGCAAGCTTGGTGGGTGCGGATGGTTGGTATGATCAAGATGGTCTTTTAAAGAAAGCCTTTTTTACCTATGTGACCAATGTACCGATCACAAATGTGAGTGAAGCCGGTCTATTGCAAGGGTATGATGCTGCGCCTTACAACAATGTAGCCAATTATGAGACTTTCAAAGGGAATCAAGGTTTCACTGCTTTAGAGTATCAGCAAGATCGCGCCCGGATTCCGTTGGGGAATAATGCGATTGTGACGGAGGATGATCTGGACTTCACCTCTGGGACAGATTTCCGCCTCAGTGGTCGGATTGTGACCAACGGTAATTTTATTGCCTCAGAGCGCAATGATATTCAACTGCGTTTCTATCAGGTCAGCAGCCCGGACTCTTGTTTTTATGAGGAAGAAAACGGCAAAATCATTGTCCAAGGTAATGTGGGCATGGGTCGGATTCAAGATAATGCCAATGCCACGAGTAGGGTTGATTTTGATCTGTTCAAGGGAATTGGCAATGCGGTTGGGACAGGATAT
>JAABSU010000143.1 GCA_011390265.1 Spirulina sp. | reverse complement strand
CAACCCCTTTCGGCTATGGGGGCGGTGTTCATGCGCAAAGATCCGCCGGTCACAATTCCCTACCTCTACGTCACGCAGATCCTTGACCTGATCGATCCGGCCAAAACCTTGGTGGTTAACAATCCCCGTGGCCTCCAGGCCGCCAATGAAAAACTCTATGCCCTCAATTTCCCCACGGCGATCCCCGAAACCATCGTCACAGCGGCCAAGGGGGTGATTTTGGATTTTGTGGCTCAACAGGGGGCGGCGGTGTTGAAGCCTTTGGCGGGGAAGGCAGGGGAGGGGATTTTATTTTTGGAAAAGGGCGATCGCAACCTCAACTCCTTAATTGAAATCAGCACCCAATGGGGCAAACTCCCCGTCATGCTCCAGCAATACCTCCCCGCTGCCTCGGAGGGGGATAAACGAATTATTGTGCTGAATGGGGAGGCGATCGGGGCGGTGAATCGCATTCCCACAGGAGAGGATTTTCGCGGCAATATGGCCGTGGGCGGCCGGGTGGCTAGCACGATGATCACGGAGCGGGAGCGGGAAATTTGTGATCTTGTTGCGCCCCGACTGCGGGAAGATGGCCTCTATTTTGTTGGTTTGGATGTAATTGGCGGCTATCTCACCGAGGTAAATGTCACCAGTCCGACGGGGATTCGCGAAATCGACCGGCTCCATGGCCTATCTTTGGGACAGCAGGTAATTGAATGGCTGGAAACAGCAAGGAGTTAACACTATGGCCCCCATTCCAGAACGCGATCGCACCTGGGCAATGTTTTGCCACCTTTCGGCTTCAGCCTGGATTCTCTTGGCTTTCCTGGGGTTGCCCCTCCCCTTTGCCTCAATCCTTGTCCCGCTGATCCTTTGGGCAATCCGACGGGAGCGATCGGAATTTATCGATTACCACGGCCGGGAATCGATGAATTTTCAAATTTCGATGTTAATTTACGGCTTGATCTTGGCGATCGCTAGCATGCTGCTTCTGACCATCGGCATCATTATTTTTGGCGCAGGGAATGCCGATTTGGCAGCCATTGGGGTGATTTTCACAGCAACGCTACTGTTCGGTTTACTCGTGATCTGGGGTGTGGTGCAAACGGTTTTCGTGATTATTGCCGCCGTGCGAGCCAATCAAGGGGGTTGGTATCGCTATCCCTTCACCATCCGCCTGATCCGCTCCGTGAATTATACAGATGACCCCGATTAGTGAGCCTCCTGCAAACTCTTCCCTAAAGGGGAATGTTCTAGGCTGGAGAGACAAACCTCACTAAACTAGGACAATATGTTTTTAAAATCATCCCAGCGGCTTGCGCTGATGACCTTAACCACGCTCACCGTGGGGATGGGTGTAACCGCCTGCGGCAACCCCCAAGGCCACGATATGGAAAGGGTGGACACCCCCATGGATGAAATGGTGATGGATCACGGGGCGGGCCATGGTATGGATTTAGGCCCCGCTGATCGTCAATTTGATTTGCGGTTTATTGATGGGATGATTCCCCACCATGAGGGGGCGGTGGTGATGGCGGAAGCGGCCTTGGAGCACTCCCAACGGCCGGAGATTCGCGCTTTAGCCGAGGAAATTATTGCCGCCCAAGCCGTGGAAATTCAGCAAATGCGCGACTGGCGGGCAGAATGGTATCCCGATGCGGACGATCGCCCCATGGCCTATCACGCCGAAATGGGCCACATGATGCCCATGAGTGAGGCCCAAATTGAGGCGATGATGATGAACGTCGATCTGGGAACCGGAGATGAGGAGTTTGATTTGCGGTTTATTGAGGCGATGATTCCCCACCATGAGGGGGCGATTGACATGGCCAAAGATGCTTTAAGCAAAACGGAGCGCCCGGAAATGGTGTCCTTGGCTGAGGCGATTTTAATCAGTCAAGCCGAAGAAGTGGCGCAGATGGAAGCATGGCGGCAGGATTGGTATGGGGAATAAACCCATCCTCGAGGTTGCCCCCTTCCCCAGGGTTGCCCTTGTTTAGGGTCTCCCCTCTCCCGTACTATAGGGGGTGGCCAGTTTGATGATTTTTCACCTCAACACCCCTTTTATAAAAACCGATGAGTGCTGTAATTACCCTCGAAAATGCACAGTTAGAGGCGGAAGTCCTCAACACCGATCAGCCCGTGCTGGCCTACTTTTGGGCCGCTTGGTGTGGCCCCTGTCGCCTCGTTTCTCCCTCCATTGAGGCGATCGCCGCCGACTATGGCGATCGCCTCAAGGTCGTCAAGCTCGAAGTAGATCGCAACCCCGATGCGGTGAAACAGTGCGAAGTGGAGGGGGTTCCCGCCCTACGCATTTTCAAGGGAAAAACCCTCGTCGCCAGCCATGAAGGGGCAATTACCAAGCCCGCGATCCAGAGCTTTCTCGAAGCCAATTTGTAAATCCACCGGCCCTTAGTCCCAGCCCTAAGGGCTTGCTTTCCCTCAATTTCGTTATGAAATTTGCCCGCCGCCTTGAACCCCTCCGTGCCAATGTTTTTGCCGATATGGATCGGGCTAAATCCGCCGCCCTGGCCCAAGGGGTGAACATTTTGGATCTCTCTTTGGGATCTTCAGATCTGCCCACGAATCCGGTGGTTTTGGCGGCGATCGCCACCGCCCTCGAAGACCCCACCACCCACGGTTACGCCCTCTTCCACAGTACCCAACCCTTCCGGGCAGCCGTCGCCCACCACTACAGCCAACGCTACGGCATTCCCATTAACCCCGAAACGGAAGTTTTACCCCTGATTGGCTGCCAAGAGGGCACAGCCCATCTTCCCCTCGCGGTGCTGAATCCAGGGGACTATGCCTTGCTCCTCGATCCCGGCTATCCCTCCCATCAGGGGGGTGTGGTGTTGGCGGGGGGGCAGATTCACCCGATGCGGTTGCGCTCAGAGCAGGGATTTTTACCCCAATTTGGCGAGATTCCGGCGGCAGTGTTGGCCCAATCCCGATTAATGGTGTTGAGCTATCCCCACAACCCCACCACCGGCACAGCTTCCCTAGCCTTTTTTGAGGAAGCAGTGGCCTTTTGTCGCAGCCATGATCTCGTATTGGCCCATGATTTTCCCTACGCAGATTTATTTTTTGAAGGAGATCGCCCCCCCTCGGTGTTAGAAGCAGACCGCGAAAAACGCTGCTCCATTGAGTTTTTTACGTTCTCCAAGTCCTATAACATGGGGGGCTTCCGCATTGGCTACGCCGTGGGCAATGCCGAAATTATCCGCGCCCTCCGTCAGGTCAAAGCCACCATCGACTTCAACCAATACCGGGGGATTATGGCGGGGGCGATCGCCGCCCTCAATGCCGATCAAAGCCTGGTGGCGGCAACGGTAGCAACCTTTGCCCAACGGCGGAATTTTGCCGTGGAATCCCTCAGTAAAATCGGCTGGCCCGTTCCCACCCCCACCGCCACCATGTACCTTTGGGCCCCGTTACCGGAACCCTGGCGGCAAAATTCGATCCAATTTTGTCAAGATTTAGTGGCCAAAACCGGCGTGGCCCTCGCCCCAGGTGCGGGCTTTGGCCCTGGGGGTGAAGGCTATGTGCGCTTTGCGTTGGTGCATTCCCCTGAAGTGTTGGGAGAGGCGATCGCCCGCATCCAAACTTTTTTCCAAACCGCTCCCGTCCCTTGGGATAGGAGCATCTTCAGGCTATTCGGAGTCGCCCATTATGAAGCTTAAAACAGTTCTGCCCCTTGCGGGTGCAACCCTGCTCCTCAGCCTTTTCCCCCGTGCGGGTCGCGCTGATATTTTTGATGCGATCGTCATTTGCCAGGTGACAGGCATTCGCCAAGGACAATTGGCCCTACGCCCCGCCCCCCATGGCCAACCCTTTGCCGGTTTGGATAATGGCAATATTGTCCGGGCCTTTGGGGGAACCTTGGGCGAAGAGGGTACGGTTTGGTATGACGTTAAAGTGCTACAGGGGCCAAACCCCCAAGTTGAAGGGCGGCAGGGGTTTGTCAATGCCGAGTATCTGCGCTGCCGTTGGTATGCTGAGGACGGGACGCTGATCCGGGAGGATTAACCGAAAAAGTCTAAGGCGTTGAAACGACTGCTAAAGAAGGGAATCGTCAACACGAGGGCCTTAATCCACATTGGCGCAAAGTAAAGACTCAGGAGCAGGCTGATAATGGCGATCGCTCCTGCGGTCACTTTGACGATCTCCTCTTGGGTGCTGATGCGGAGGTAAACAGCGAGAGAGGCAACGGATAAACTAATCAGTAGCGGTGCAATCATGGTTCTCTTGTCAATGCAGGTGGAATCAGAAGACGCAAATAGAGGCGCAATGCGTTCCTTCGGGCTTAAGCCTACTTCCGTCTCCCCACAGCATGAACCAGGTTTTTTACTAGTCCTGACCGATAAGAGGAGATGAACGATATGTTTAGATCTACTTATCTTAATTGAGATATACGAGATTAGTCCCGACTTGTCAAGGGATTGTTCCGGGCTAATCAGGATTATGTGATGAAAATCACATATTTACTTCTGGATTGATCACCCCTCAACCGCCAAGCCATCACAACCGAAGCCGATCAGATTCACAGGGGCCTAGGGAGGTTTATCACCTGTAGTTGCGTCAAAATCACCGATATTGGTGACAACCCTAAATCACCCCAAGGAGCAGTCATGTTGCCTGCACTGAAACTTCTCCCCGGTTCTATTGCTGAAATGCTCGCCACCGCCCGGCAAACCGGTCAACTGAACCGCACTGACCAATACGGCCTGATGGCTGCGGTGCTAGAAGAATCCTTAAGTGAAGATGAAACCCGCGCCATTAACCGTCTGTTGCGCTCCGTCAAACAGGGAAAAGTCACAGTCCGCGACGAGATCTAGACCCTGCTTTCCCGATTAGATCCTTTTTTGACTGTTTAAATTTTTTAAAAAAACGCCTTTAACCCCCCTCGCCGTTATGCAAACGCCCCTCGCCTGCCGCTTCCTCCAATTCCTCCAAGACGAACTCGCCATCCCCGCTGAATCTTTGGCGATCGCCACCCGCCGCCATGACCCCACCCCCAACGTCCTGCCGATGATCCTCTGGCAGTACGGGTTAGTGACGTTGGCGGAAATTGACCAAATGTTTGATTGGCTGGAAACCGCTTAAATGATCCTGGCCCGATTAGGGTGCAACTCGGGGCGGTTGAAAGGCGTGAATTTCGGTGAGGACTTTTACCCACCCGGCGACGAGATCAGTGAGGATCTGGTCACCTTTTGCTGCCGTGGCCACCGTAGCATCGCCAATCACGCCGCTTTGACTAATCTCCTGCGTCACCCAGGCAAAGGGCAACTGACCCTCTAAACTCAGGAGGCTATCGGGGGGCAAAGCCGGGGGATATTCCCGCACCGCCCGCTCCATGTGGACTTGCTCCGGCAGCAATTTCAACAATAGGCTCGTTTCCGCATCCCCGGCATGAATGCCTTGCTCCCGCTCGCGATCGCTCAATAACGTCCCCACCTGGTTCGGAACCCGCCACACAAACAGGGGGAACACGAGCAGATCGCCATATTCCTGATGAAGATCCCGCGCCGCAATTTCCATGATTTGGGGTTGGCCGCCGTGGGCATTGAGCAGCACGAACTTGCGGAAGCCGGCCCGATAGAGGCTGGTGGCTACGTCGCGGATCACGTTCAATAGGGTTGTGGCAGAAAGGGTGATCGTGCCGGGAAAATGCCAATGCTCGTTAGATTTGCCGTAGTAAAGGGGGGGGAGGCTATAGGCGGGAATGGCAGGATCGAGGGCGGTGAGGGCATGGCCGAGGACTCCGGCGGCGATCGCCGCATCCACCACGAGGGGCAAATGGGGGCCGTGCTGCTCAATGGCCCCAATGGGCTGGACAATCACCACATTGGCTTTATCGGGCATGGCCGCAATATCTGTCCAGGTGAGATAGGGGAAAAAACGGGCTGGGGGGATAAAACCGTGGATCATGATCTTTTTTTTGCTAAATCCTCATTAATGCTTACAAAACTTTGTGATCATTAAAGTGTAGCCCCCCCGCAAGCGAAGCTCTGTAAACCTATGAAAAATTTAATTGCAACTGGCTCCAAAAGGGGGCGATCGCCCTTTAAACCTTCGATAATGAAGGTATCGAAATCAATGTTCAATCTTTCCATTTAACCTATCTCACTCAAGGGAGGCGGCCATGATCAAACTTACTCAAATGCTGCGGGATGCAGGTCAATTTGTGTCTGAGGCGATCGCGCGTTTATTTGCACCCAGTGATGCTTCTTATCCTGAAATTGGCGTGCAACCCTTTTCGGGGGAACTGCACCGTAAGACCGTAAGGGCTGATTGGTAGCGTGCGGTTAGGGCAAAACAGGGAGGGGCGAGAAATTTGAATTTCTCGCCCCTACGTCTTTTTGGCCGATTCCCCTACTTGCCCAACGCTTTCACCACACCAATCCCCCCGAAATAGAGAAACAGAACGGCTCCGGCCAGGAGGGATTGCGTCACCGGATCGGTGGAGGGGGTGAGCACCGCCCCGAGGACGACGGACAGTAAAATCACATACCGCCAAGTTTTCAGCATTTGATTACTGGAGACAATCCCTAAACTGGCGAGGATATATTGCAACACCGGCACTTGGAACACCAGACCTGTGCAAAACATCAGCAACAAAACAAAATCAAAATAGGCGGCGATCGACCAAGCCTGCTCCACCACATCACCGCCATAGCTGATGAAAAAGGAGAGGGCCGCCGGTACCAAGGCCCAATGGGAAAAGGCTAAACCCACAAAAAAGAGTACGCTTGACCCCAATACCGATGGCCCCAAAAGCCGCCGCTCTCGCGGGGTAAGGCCGGGGAGAACGAATTGAATAATTTGATACAAAATAAAGGGGCTGACAAGGATGATCCCCACCAACACCGCCACTTTAAAAGAGACAAAGAAGAATTCACCTGGGGTGAGTTGCAGAAAGCGCACATCCCCGGCTGGGGCTTCGAGCCAGGCCACAATGGGGCGCACCCAGATAAAACAAGCTCCACAGGCAATCACCACCGCAATCAGGGAGGCAAAAATTCGCCAGCGCAGTTCCTCTAAATGTTCCGTCAGACTCATTTCCACATCATGGGAGAGGTCGTCGGGGTTCTGGGTGGGTTCCAATTGGGGTTGGGTGTCAGCAGCAGCCATAGGATCTGGGGATCTGTGTAGTTCAGGGCGTTGGCCCATTGTACCGAAGGGATGGAAATTCGGGGGTTAAATCCCCTCAATCAGCCATTCTGAGGCGCGATCGCCTAAATCAATGGGGATGCTCACCGCTTTGCCCAAACGGGGTCGCTCACGGGTTTGGGCGAGATAGGTTTCCACTTGGGCGATCGCATCCCAGGCGTTGAGGTAATTCGCTACCGCATCGAGGTGGGCAAAATATTCCGCCTCACTCATGGGGAAAGAAGCCTGCTCCCGATACTTCCACATCACTTGAACGTAGAGCTTCCCCTTGGTTTGGCGAATTTGGAGGGCATAGGAGCGGCCCCATTTTTGGAGCAGGAGTTGGTGAAGATCTGGGCCGGTCATGGTTTGGGGGAGGGCGATCGCCACTAAACAACAAGTTCAATCAGTAATCTGCAACTTTTCTGTAATAATTTAACGAGGGCTAAACCCTATTGATCATCCGCTCATGATCGCGGGTTGCCCCCAACCCCGCAATGATCCATTCCTATTTCCGATTTTTCGAGGTTGGCCAGGACGTTCGCCGTCGAACCCAGCCCCTCTGCAAAAGTATAAACATGATTTCTTGAGTTATGACACAACTTTCCGCCTCCTCTGATGCCCCCAGCATGGGTCGTCGTCAGTTTATGAACCTCTTGACCTTCGGCGCAATTACCGGCACAGCCCTAGGTGCATTGTATCCCGTGGTTAAATACTTCATTCCCCCTGCCAGTGGTGGCGCGGGGGGCGGCGTAACCGCCAAGGATGCCCTCGGTAATGATGTTTCGGTGCAGGACTTTGTGACGGGACGCAAAGGGGGCGATCGCGCTCTCACCCAAGGCCTCAAAGGCGACCCCACCTATTTAATCGTCACCG
This sequence comes from Spirulina sp., assembly GCA_011390265.1. Classification (GTDB taxonomy): domain Bacteria; phylum Cyanobacteriota; class Cyanobacteriia; order Cyanobacteriales; family Spirulinaceae; genus Spirulina. The sequence continues at coordinate 1,862 of JAABSU010000143.1, read as the reverse complement.
AAGAAGCCGCCATTGCCTCCTATGGCCTCAACGCCATTTGTACTCACTTGGGTTGCGTTGTGCCCTGGAATGGCAGTGCTAACCGTTTTATCTGCCCCTGCCACGGTTCCCAATACAACGATGAAGGCAAGGTCGTTCGCGGCCCCGCGCCCCTCTCCCTCGCCCTGGCCCATGCCGAAGTGGTGGATGATCATGTCGTTCTCACCCCTTGGACGGAAACCGATTTCCGTACCGGCGAAGATCCCTGGTGGGCTTAACCCCTGCCTTGCTGTTGTTTAGCTATCCCTTGATTTAGGATTTAATTACCGTTCCGATGAAATATTTGTTTAGTGATGCCCTGCGCCGGGTCGCCCAAACCCTGAGCATTGTTCTACTGGCGACGGTGGTGCTGTTAGGCTTTAACGCGCAACCCGCTGCGGCTTACCCCTTCTGGGCCCAAGAAACCGCCCCCGAAACCCCCCGGGAAGCCACGGGCCGGATTGTTTGCGCTAACTGCCATTTAGCAGCTAAACCCGCTGAAATTGAAATGCCTTTGTCCGTCACCCCGGACACAGTGTTTAAAGCGATTGTGAAAATCCCCTACGACCTTGAGGCTCAACAGGTGTTAGGGGACGGCTCCAAAGGTGGGCTGAATGTGGGTGCGGTGTTGATGTTGCCGGAAGGTTTCACCATCGCCCCCGCCGATCGCATTCCTGAAGAAATGAAAGAGGAAGTCGGCGGTGTCTACTTCCAACCCTACCGGGAAGATCAAGATAATGTGTTCATCGTTGGCCCCCTGCCCGGTGAGCAATACCAAGAAATCGTTTTCCCCATCTTGGCTCCCAATCCCAAAACCGATAAAACCGTCCACTTTGGCAAGTTTCCCGTTTACCTGGGTGCGAACCGAGGCCGCGGCCAGTTGTATCCGGCGGGCAACGCAACCAATAACAATGCGTTCAAAGCCACCGCTAGCGGCACGATCAGCGCGATCGCCCCTGGGGATGATGGCGGTTCTATCGTCACCATTGCCACCGCTGAGGGTGCAGTGGAGGAAGTGATTCCCCCCGGCCCGACGGTGATTGTTGCCGTTGGCGATAGCGTCGAAGCCGGTGCATTCCTCACCAATGACCCCAATGTGGGCGGTTTTGGTCAGGAAGAGGCGGAGATTGTCCTCCAAGATCCGGTACGGATTCAGTGGCTGTTGGTGTTCTTGGCGGCGATCGCCATTTCCCAAGCCATGCTCGCCCTGAAGAAAAAACAAATCGAGCGCGTCCAAGCGGCTGAAATGGATTTCTAAACGCCAACTTAGCCCCGTTTGCAGCGCACAGCTTTACCCGTTTTAAACTGTGCGCTTTTTTGATCCCCCCATTCCTCTGTATTGAGATCATTGACCCATGAAAGCCTTCGAGATTGCCCCCCCTGAGATTCCCGCTGCTGCTTGGCAACGGCCCATTGGTCGCGGTTGGGAGCACCCCTACACCGTGCGGCGGGCCAGCAATATCGATGATGGCCCCTGCCATGGGATGCCCTTGGGGGGGATGGGGGCCGGTTGTATTGGGCGATCGCCCCATGGCGACTTTAACCTTTGGCATCTCGATGGCGGCGAACACACGTTTAACGCCGTTCCCGCCTGCCAATTCAGTATTTTTGAGCAAGTGGGGGACAATCCCCCCCAGGCCTATGCCCTCAGCACCACCCCGCCGGAGAATGGTAGCCTCTCCAGTTGGCAATGGTATCCCCCGGAAAAAGGGACGTACCACGCCCTCTATCCCCGCAGTTGGTTCCAGTATGAGGGGGTGTTTCAAAGCGAGATTATCTGTGAGCAGTTTTCCCCCGTTTGGGCGGATTGTTACCAAGAATCCAGCTATCCGGTGGCGGTGTTC